>NZ_CAKKMF010000217.1 GCF_918697925.1 Arthrobacter sp. Bi26 | reverse complement strand
CCCGTGCCCTAAGCCCTCTTTCAGGGGAACCCGGCACCGCGGCTGCGCCTGCCAGGGGCACGTGGCGAAGCTCCGGTCAAATAGCGGTTGACCGGAGCTTCGGGACCATTATGGGCAGTGATTCCTGTGTATTGGTCGGGAAGGCCGCCCGCCGCTAGGGGTTGAGAAATTCGCTCATGAGGGGCGCATTGCGGACGTTGTCGGTCAGGGGCGTCAGCCCCCACACGTCCTCGATGGTGTGCAGCAACGAATAGTGCGAGTAGGCGGCATGGGAGGTGAAGCCCTTCCGCGCCGCCGGGCCGGCAAATACCGTGGCCACCCGGTTGTCGTCTTTGCTGCCCTCGTCCCACGTAAGCACCAGCAGGGAGTTCTGCGTCGTGAAGGCCGGTGACCCAAGAATCCGCGGCACCTCGCGGGAGAGCCAGTCGTCTCCGGTACTGATGGGACAGTCGTGGGTGTCGTTGCACATGTCTGGGCTGATGAAGGAGTAGTCCGGCAGGGCCGACGCCGACTGCAGGTCCTGTTCCAGCCGGCCATACGGCACAACATGGTCCGAGCACGAGGCCAAATCGTCCGTCACGGCGGGGTAGTACATGAACGGATTGTGCTTCACCGCATACCGCCGGGAGTCGTGCGCAACGCAGGGCGCGGGCATGCCCTCGGCGTACATTTTCCACGTCCGTCCGGATTGGGTGATCTCATCGGCGATGGAGCGCACATCGGCGGTGCAGGACTTCGGTTTGCAGTCGCTGGTGATCCCCGCGTTGGTCCCGCTCGTCAGGGCGAGGTAGTTGGGCAGGCTCGGATGCGTAATGGCCCGATAGTTGGCGGCCGTGGAGAATTCCGCCGCCAGCTTGTTGAAGTAGCCTGCCTCGCTGGCTCCCATGATCTGCGAGGCCGCCTTGTTTTCCTGGACGATGATCACAATGTGTTCGATTCCGCCGTTGCCCTGCCGCCCCGGCTCCGGGTGCGGCGCCGGCTGTGCGAAGTACGGGGACGGTGGAGGGG
>NZ_CAKKMF010000216.1 GCF_918697925.1 Arthrobacter sp. Bi26 | reverse complement strand
CCGCCGCCTTGGCCGCCGCCTTGGCCGCCGCCCTGGGCGGTGCTGGAGCTGCCGCCGGCGGCGTTCACTCCGTCGTCGTTGGCGGTGACGTTCACCGTGCCGCCGCTGACGGCGATGTGGGCGGCTTCGAGGCCCTCTTCGGATTCTGCCACCGTGACGGTGCCGCCGGTGACTGTCAGCTGGCTGAAGGCCTTAACGCCGTCGTCGCCTGCCTTCACCGTCAGCGCTCCGCCGCTGACCAGCAGCCAGCCGCGCCCCTCGTCCGCGTCGTTGTCCGCCTTCACACCGTCGCCGCCGGCGGTAACGGTGTACGCGCCGTCCAGCAATACCGTGTAGTCCTTGCCCTTGATGCCATCGTCCGCGGCATCCACACTGACGTTGCCTGCGGCGAGAACCAGGCCGTCCTTGGAGACGATGCCGTCGTTGTACCTGCCGTTCACCGTCAATAATCCGTTGCCGGCGATGGTCAGGTCGGCCATCGAATAGAGAGCGGCGTTGGGGGCGTCCGTTCCCTGATCCGCATAGCCGGCGGCGTCTTCGATGGCGTTAGTGCTTCCGTCCTCGAGGTAGACGATGGCCTCGTTGGCGCTCTGGACAACGAGCGGAGAGCCAGTGGAACTGCTGATGTTCGCCCCGTCCAGGATGATGCGCACAACGTCCTCTTCGCCGGCTGCGATGACCACCTGGCCGTCGGACAGGCTGCCGGAGAGCCGGTAGGTGCCGGCTGCGCTGATGGTCACCGTGTTGCCGGCGGCCTTGACGGCGTCCGACGTCGATCCGGCGGCCACGGTGGTGGCGCCGTCGCCAAGTGTCACGGCCACTTCCTTGGCAGGGTCCCAGGTGAGGTCATCGGAATCAAAGTGCGTGTCCTCCTCCATGGAGGCGAGCGTGACGGCGGACTGGGTGCCCGGCACTGTTGTGCCGGCCTGGCCGGTGGAGGAAGCCGTGCCGGGCGCCGAGCAACCAGTAAGCGAGAGGGCGAGTGCCAGGGCTGCGACGGAAATGTAGTTGCGGAACGTGTTCATGG
>NZ_CAKKMF010000215.1 GCF_918697925.1 Arthrobacter sp. Bi26 | reverse complement strand
TTGTCCCAGCACACCCCGGTGCGGCCCATCGAGGAACGCATGCCCAGGCCCGCCACGAGGGCCCGGAAGGATGCGGAGGTGTATTGGCTGCCCCGGTCCGAGTGCCAGATCGCGCCGGGGCGGATGAGCGTGGATGCCGCGGCGTTCCGGAGCGCGGATTCGACCAGCTCGGCACGCATGTGGTCGGCGACGGCCCAGCCCACGACCTTCTTCGAAAAGCAGTCGATGACCGTGGCCAGGTAGACGAAGCCCTGCCAGGTGTGGATGTAGGTGATGTCGCCGACGAACTTCTCCCCGGGACGGTCCGCGGTGAAGTCCCTGCGCACCAGGTCAGGGATCCTCGCCGCGGCTTCGGCATCCGCCTGCGTGGTGGTGCGGAACGGGCGCGGCTGGCACGGCACCAGGTTGTTGGCACGCATGATCTGGCGGACCAGCTCCGGGGAGCATTCGGTGCCCTCCGCGGCCAGGTCCGCGTGGATCCGCCGGTAGCCGTACGTGCCGTCGGAGGCGGCGAAGAAGTGCTTCACCCGCTCCGTGAGCACGCCCCTGCGCGCCGCGGTGGCCGACAGCGGGCGGGAGCGCCAGTGGTAGAACCCGGACCGGGACACCCCGAGCCAGCGGCACATCTTCACCAACGCCGGAACGTCCGGGGACCGGGTCTGGGAATCGATGAATTCATACTTCGCCACTACCGTGGCTCCCGCGCGAAGTATGCAGCGGCTTTTTTCAGGAACGCAGCCTCCGCACGCAGCTCCTGGTTCTCCCGCTCCAGCTCCATCAGCCGGGCCCGCTCCGAGCCTGTCAGCGGAACCTCGGTGCCCGTGGTGTCGTGTTCCTGCCGGTACTTCTTCAGCCAGTTACGCAGCGTCTCGGCACCGACCCCGTACGAGTCGGCGACGGACTTGATTGTTTTCGAAGTCGAGACGACTTCCTCGCACAGCTGGTCCTTGAACTCCTGGCTGAACCGGCGACGTGATGCAGGCATTCTGCACATTCCTCATTTCAGTAGTCCCCCGATTTTAAGGGGGTCCACTGTCCGAGAACTCCG
>NZ_CAKKMF010000214.1 GCF_918697925.1 Arthrobacter sp. Bi26 | reverse complement strand
GTCTACGCACTTACCTCAAGTTCAGCGGCCGCCAACGGAGCTGCCGGCACAGCAGCCGGTTGGGCGGCGGGCGGGGCGGCCGGCGGCCAAGGTGTTGCCCCGGGCATGCCAGGTTCTGCGCAGGACGGATTCGCGGGTGGCGGATTCGCTGGAGGCGGCATGTCGGGGCAGGGTGGTCCCGGCGACTTCGCTGCCGGTGGGATGGGCGGCGGCCTTTCAGCGGCAGTGCATGCCGAATACGTGGTGCTGCAAGGATCCGCTTACACCACCATGGCCGAGCAGTTGGGCACTGTGAGCGAGATCAGTTCGTCCTCGGTCACGGTCAAGAGCAGTGATGGGTTCACGCGCAGCTATGCGTTGGGCGCCGATGTGGTGGTGAGTAATCTGCAACAGCGGCGCCAGCAGGCCGGCGGCACGGGCACCCAGCTGAGCGTGGCGGACATTGTCGCGGGCGGGACGGTGCGGATCGTGGCGACCAAGAACGGTTCCGGCTACACGGCGTCGTCGGTCATGGTTGTGGCGGCGACCGCCACCGGCCAGTCCAACTGACCCCCACCGCAGCCGGCATTTGCCGCCGGGCCACGCGGCAAAATGCCGGCTGCCCACTCCGTGGACCGTCTCGCAAGAAACGGTGGAGAGACCCGGTTTCGCGCATTTTGCGATGCTGTGAATGATTTCCACCACATCGCAAGATGGGCCGAATAATATTCGGACAAAGCGACTTTCTGACCAGTCGGTCAGAAAAACACTTGTTATTTTATTGCGGTCGCAGAATTGTGACTTGCGCTACAATTCCCGGATCTGTCTCACTATGTGGAACTTGCGGTCCATTGTTACTTGCACGTTCGCATTGTTACGTTGCACACTTCAATTGTGAACAAGAACTCAACAGCACCTGCAGCTGCAGCTTCCTGGATCAGCACACCCGCTGGTACCGAGACGCGCTGTTGTCGAATGCACGCCTAACTTTTACACCCCAAAGAGTTTCTAGGCATTCGCCCCCCAGCCCAGAGTCGGGCGCCCCTCCCCAATTTCATTGCGGGGAAAGAAGCATTCGAGCCGCGATGACGGCCATTCACATTGAGGTAAGCATTCCATGTCAGTTGCATCCGGATACGTCCACATCTCCGTCC
>NZ_CAKKMF010000213.1 GCF_918697925.1 Arthrobacter sp. Bi26 | reverse complement strand
TCGGCGTGCTTGAAGGGTTCCGCCAGTGCCTTATCTGCCTGTCCGACGCGCGACCCGGTACGGTTCACACCGCCATCGAGCGGGTGGTTAGGCTGGGTGGATGGCGACAGCTATTCTCGTGCGGCACGGCCGCACCACAGCCAATGCCACTGGACTGCTGGCCGGTCGGGCCGTCGGCGTCAGCCTGGACCAGATCGGGCGCGACCAGGCGGCTCTGACCGGAGACCGGCTCGCGGCCGTGCCCGTAGTCGGGGTGGTGTCGAGCCCTCTTGAGCGTTGTCAGCAGACCGCCCGGCTCATCCTCGATCGCCAGGCTGGCACGCCGTACGCGCCGGTCGATCTCAATCTCACCGAGTGCGATTACGGCCAGTGGCAGGGCCGCACGCTCAGTGATCTCGCGACCGAGGATTTGTGGCCGGTTGTGCAGTCGCAACCGTCCGCCGTCGTCTTTCCGGCGGTGAATCCATGGCCGCGATGCAGGCTCGGTCAGCGGCAGCGATTCGACGCCACGATGCAGCCTTCGAAGCCGAGTACGGGCCAGGGGCCGTGTGGGTGGCGGTGAGTCACGGTGACATCATCAAGTCAATCCTCGCCGACGCGCTCGGCATGCACCTTGACCTGTTCCAGCGTATTAACGTGGGCCCCGCGTCCGTATCGATCGTGCGCTACGGCGCTAGTCGGCCGAGCGTCTACGCGACCAACACCGACGCGGGTGATCTGTCGTGGCTCTCGAACGGCATCCACTCTGGCGATGCGCCGGTGGGCGGCGGTGCAGGGCAAAAGGCGCCATGAACCCCATCCGCCTAGAATAATGACATGCCTACACGTCTTCACGAGTTTGCCTGGCCTGATCGGGTCGTCGTTGGCACCATCGGCCTTCCGGGAGCGCGCACGTTCTACCTGCAGGTGCGCGCAGGGACGCAGACCGTGAGTATTGCCCTAGAGAAGCAGCAGTCGGCTCTGCTCGCGGAGAAGATCGACGAAATCCTCGACCAGCTCATCACCGTCGAGGGCAACCCCTTCAGCGTTCCCACGAGTACTCCCATTGAACTTGTCGACAATGACCAGCTCGAGGCCGTTCAGGAGCAGTTTCGCACCGGCGCCATGAGCTTAGGTTGGGACCCAACCACGGCCCAGGT
>NZ_CAKKMF010000212.1 GCF_918697925.1 Arthrobacter sp. Bi26 | reverse complement strand
CGGAATGAATCAAGCTGTTTGTGACAGCTGGTTGGTTTTGTGGTTGATGCCGGCGTGGGCCGGGGCGGGTGGTGCGGTGGGTTTGTTTCGGTAGCGGTGAGGATGCCGGGCGTGGCAGGCGTTGAGGGTTGCTTGGCGGCGTTGGCGTGCCTGGTCGACCCGTCCTTCGTGGACGGTGTCGGGTGTGTAGTAGTTCAGGCCGCTGTGGCGGTGGTTGGCGTTGTAGTCGGCGAAGTAAGCCGCCATGTAGTCGCGGGCGTGCTGGAGGTCTTGGAATCGGCGGGGAAAGTCCAGGTCGTATTTCACGGTTTTGAACAGGGATTCTGAGTAGGGGTTGTCGTCGGAGACCCGCGGGCGAGAGTAGGACAGTGTGATGCCCAGGGATTGGGCAAGCTGTAGGGTGCTGCCGGCCCGCATGGGTGCGCCGTTGTCGGCGTGGAGCACGGCGGGGCGCTGCCGGTTTTCGGTGACCGCGCCGTTGATCAGAGCGGCGGCGAGGGCGGCCGTTTCGGTGTGTTCGACGCGGTGCCCGACGACTCTGCGAGAGAAAACGTCCAGGATCGCGTAGAGCCGGAAGGTGTGTTTTCCCGGGCCGTGGAGCATCGTGATGTCCCAGCTCCAGAGCTGGTTCGGGGCGGTTGCGTGGATGATGGGTTTGGCTCGTTTGGGGCCGGTTCCCGTGCGCTGTTCGCGGCGGTCGCCGTTCTGCCCGTTCCGGGCCACGATGCGGTGGGCGGCGGCGATGGAGAAGAAACAGTGCCCCGCGTCGAGCATCCGGTAGTAGGCCTGGGTGACGGAGAGGTTGGCGTATTCCTTGGAGTTCAGCAGCTCCATGAAGGCGTCGGCTTCGGTATCGGTGATCCGGTTCGGGTAGGCACGGTCGGGATGGGGTACCAGGATGCCCGTCGGTGTGGGCGGGCTCAGACGCCGGTACCAGGTCGTGCGGTGAACGCCTACCAGGGCGCAGGCCTTCACCGCGGACCAGCCGGCCGTGACCAGTTTCCCGGCAAAGCTCAGGGCGATGTCTTTCCAGGTTTTGGCGTCAGCCACTCCGGCCGGCCCGGCTCCGGCTCCTCCACTTTTGGATCCGTCGCCGCCGCGCTCTTGGCCATCGCGTCCAAGAGCGCGGAAGCTTTTCCCAG
>NZ_CAKKMF010000211.1 GCF_918697925.1 Arthrobacter sp. Bi26 | reverse complement strand
TCGACGCCGATGCCGGGCTTGTCTCCCGGGTGCAGGTAGCCGTCCACGAAGGTCATGGACTGTTCGAAGACCTCGTTGGTCGCATCCGAGTGCTGCATGTATTCCTGGATGCCGTAGTTGTGGATCGCCAGGCCGACGTGCAGCTGCGCGGCGAACCCGACCGGGGAGATGTCGGTGGGGCCGTGGAAGCCGGACTTGATCTGGTACTGCGCGGCGAAGTCCATCACCTTCTTCAGCGGGCTGATCCCGCCGAAGTGGGTGGACGCGGCCCTCACGTAGTCGATCAGCTGTTCCTTGATCAGACTCTGGTAGTCGTAGACGGTGTTGAAGATTTCACCGATCGCCAGCGGGGTGGTGGTGTGCGCCCGGACCAGGCGCAGCGCCTCCTGGTTCTCGGCCGGGGTGCAGTCCTCGAGCCAGAACAGGTCGTAGGGTTCCAGCGCCTTGCCCAGCTTCGCGGCCTGGATCGGGGTCATCCGGTGGTGCCCGTCGTGCAGCAGCGGGATTTCCGGGCCGAACTCGTTCCGGACCGCCTCGAACACGGTGGGCAGGTGGCGGAGGTAGGCGCGGGTGTCCCAGTCCTCCTCCTGAGGGAACGCGCCGCGCCCGGCCGGTTCGTAGTCGTAGCGTTCGCCCGAGGCCTGCGCCTGGGCCGCGACGCCGTAGACGGCCTTGATCCCGGGGACCGCGGTCTGGATCCGGATCGACTTGTATCCCAGTTCCAGGTGCTCCCGGACCGAATCGAACAGCGAGGGGAGGTCCGCGCCGGAGGCGTGGCCGTAGGCGCGCAGCCCGTTCCGGGACGCCCCGCCCAGGAGCTGGTAGACCGGCATGCCGGCCAGCTTGCCCTTGATGTCCCACAAGGCCATGTCCACCGCGGCGATCGCGGCCATCGTCACCGGGCCGCGGCGCCAGTACGAGGACCGGTACAGGAACTGCCAGGTGTCCTCGATCCGGTGCGGGTCCTTGCCGATCAGCAGCTGCGCGACGTGCTCCTTCAAATACGCGGCCACCGCGAGCTCGCGCCCGTTCAGGGTCGCGTCCCCGATCCCGGTCACCCCGTCCTCGGTGGTGATCCGCAGGGTCACGAAATTCCGGGAGGGGCTGGTCACGAAGACTTCAGCGGCAATGATTTTCACAACAGGTCCTTTTCTGGTCTAACGGGGGTGTCTTAG
>NZ_CAKKMF010000210.1 GCF_918697925.1 Arthrobacter sp. Bi26 | reverse complement strand
GGGAGTGTCCGGGTGGGCTCCGCTTGGACGGGCCCCGGCAGGGACCCGGGGGAAACGAGGGCGGTCCGGAAGGCAGCCTCGAGTTCGGCGGCCGAGGGGCGGTCCAACGGGTCGAGGACTGTCATGGCCTGGATTAGCTGTGCCCACTCCTCGGGCACGGCGTCCGGGATGACGGGTGCGCGGTGCAAACGGGCCACGGCGGATTCGACGGCGCTTCCCGGGTACTCCACATCGCCCTTGAGGCATTCGAGCAGGACCAGGCCCAGGGAGTAGATGTCACTCGCTGGTCCGAGATCGGCGCCGCGGGCCTGTTCCGGACTGAGATAGGCGGCCGTTCCCACCAGGGTTCCCGTGGACGTAAGCCGTGTCCCATCGATGATCCGGGCAATGCCGAAGTCTGTGAGCTTGGGCCGAAGCGGCTCGCCTGGCCGGACCGGCACCAGGAGGATGTTGGCGGGTTTGATGTCCCGGTGGACGATGCCGAGCCCGTGGACGTAAGCGAGGGCGTCGGCTATCCCTGCGCCGACCACGGCCAACTCGTCCAGCGGCAGGGGACTGTGGCGGATCCGGGTCCGCAGATCCTGGCCGTCTACGAGTTCCATGGTCAGGAAGGGCCGGGGTTCGTCGGGAACCCGGGTGTCCGTCCCGACGTCGAACAGCGTCACCAGGCTTGGATGGCTCAGGGTTGCCAGCAGTTGGATCTCTGCCTCCTGGCGGCGAAGCTCGTCAGGATCAGCTGATTGAGGCGCGAAGAGTTTTAGGGCAACGTCCCGGCCAAGATTCAGGTCCTTGGCAGCGTAGACCGACGCCATGCCGCCCCGGCCAATCAACTCCCCCAGCTGATAGCGGCCACCCAGGGGCTCCGCCGTGACGCTGTTGGGCGAACTGTCCACGATTTCCCCATACCTTCCGTGTGCGCACCGGCGGCGCTCCTAAAGAATGATACGGGGGACGGGTATGCGCTTCTGTTCAGTGCAGCAGATCTGTTCAGTGCAGCAGATCAGTTCGATGCGGCAGATGTGTTCAGGCAGCAGATTTGCTCACTGCGGCAAAGGCGCCGGTCCCTGTATTGAAGCGCATTACGTGACGTACTTATTGACGGTCCGCTCATCCGCGGGTGCCCGTCCGCCGGAGCCGGAGCATGCCGTTGGGTCCCCCAGCGGACCCAACGACCTCGCTCCGGCGGTTACAGCACCTTGATGGGAGCGGTGGCATGCGTTAGGG
>NZ_CAKKMF010000209.1 GCF_918697925.1 Arthrobacter sp. Bi26 | reverse complement strand
ACAAACGGCCCCACGAACTTTCCGGCGGCATGCGCCAGCGCGTGTCCCTGGCCCGGTCGCTGGCCCAGGACCGGCAGCTGCTCCTCATGGACGAGCCGTTCGCGGCCCTGGACGCGATTACGCGGGACCTCCTCCATGACGAGCTCGAACGCATCTGGAAGGAAACCGGCCGGACCATCGTCTTCGTCACGCACAACGTCCGCGAGGCCGTCCGGCTTGGCCAGCGTGTGCTGCTGCTTTCCTCCCGGCCCGGCCGCGTGGTGCGGGAATGGCACGTCAGCGAAGAACACCGCACCGACGCCGGACTGGCCGGCCAGCTCACCGGCGAAATCACCGCCCGGCTACGCGAGGAGATCCGCCGCCATGCCAAGTAACCAACTTCCCGTAGCGGAAGCCCCGACCGAGACCCGCAAGGTCCACGCCGCCCTGACCCGTTCCTCCAGCGGCAAGGAAGACCTGCGCGAGCTCGAGGCGGGCCTCGATTCCCTGCAGTCCGACTCCATCCGCAAGGCCCGCATCGACTGGAGCCGGATCCTGCTGCCGGTGGCTGCGCTCGCAGTGCTGGTCATCCTCTGGCAGTTGTACGTGTCGCTGGGCTTCAAGCGGCGCGACATCGTGCCCGGCCCGCTGGATGTCATCGGCCAGATCGGCACCCTGTGGGGCGAGGGCAAGCTGCAGGAGGCCGTCTGGACCTCGCTGCAGCGCGGCGTCGTGGGCTTCCTGATCAGCGTGGTCATCGCGACTCCCGTGGGGCTCCTGCTCGCCCAGGTGGCACCGCTGCGCCGCGCGTTCGGGCCGCTGATCTCCGGGCTGCAGGTCCTGCCGTCGGTTGCCTGGGTGCCGGCAGCCATCCTCTGGTTCGGCCTCACCGACGCCACGGTGTATTTCGTCGTCTTCATGGGTGCCATTCCCTCGATCATCAACGGCCTGATCTCCGGTGTGGACCAGATTCCGCCGCAGTACCGCAGCGTCGGAAAGGTCCTGGGTGCGTCCCGGCTCCAGTTGGCCCTGCAGATCATCCTGCCGGCGGCCCTGCCCGGGTACCTCGGCGGCCTCAAGCAGGGCTGGGCGTTCTCCTGGCGCTCGCTGATGGCAGCGGAAATCATCGCCGTGGGCGGCACCATCGGCTTTGGCCTGGGCTCCATGCTGGACCAGGGCCGCGTCCTGTCCGACATGACCATCGTCATGTCCGCCATCCTGCTGATCCTCGCGGTGGGCATCCTGATCGAACTGCTTGTGTTCGCCCCGATCGAAAAGCGGCTGCTCCGGCGCAGGGGACTGC
>NZ_CAKKMF010000208.1 GCF_918697925.1 Arthrobacter sp. Bi26 | reverse complement strand
AAGACCCGATGGGCCGTGCGTTGGAAGCCCGCTTTGAACGCCTTCGCCATCACTTTCAGCGACCGATTCCCGGCAGCTGAAAGCTACTAAATGAAAACGCCGGATACACCGTTAATGAGATAGTCCCTCACGGTTGTTAAAGGTCCTCGCTGACCGCACCCACGACCATGGTGCACCCAGTTGTCTACCAACAGGCGGGTTGCGAGTCGATCATGTTGCGCTCAGGCCGGGCTACAGTATCGACCGGAGCGTTTTCGAGCTTGTCAGAACTCGCCTGGACCGGCATCCCCGCAATCGGGATGCGGTAGTTCGTGGGCTCCGGAAGCGATGAAAATTGGGCGCCTACATATTTGAGGCGGGACAGTGATCCTCTCGTGGGAGGCTTCGGCGCCTACACCAGCCGGTTGGTTCATGGAGGAGCGAACTTAGTTCAGCATAGTTGGCTGGCCGTTTCGCTGGTTCCCACGCAGCGCTTCGGGCTGCCTGGAATGTGGCAAAAAAGGAAGTGTGTACAAAGTACACTTTGGGCTTCGGACTGGGTCGTATGTGGGTCGGATCGGGCCGGAATCCGCATGTTTCCGCGGTTGCCCAGTGTTTGCGGGGGAGGGAATGCAGTTCGAGTCCCACCTCGGGCACAGCATTCCCCCTCGCCAGAGGGGGTTTTGCTTTAAGGTGTGTACATTGACCCTGGTCGGGTCCCTCTGACGCTTGTCGAACGCTTGTCGCGGTCTGTGGCCTGGCCGCCGCGGCGGCCTGTGAAGTTGTGTGGGTGGCGGGTTCAGGGCCCTGGCTGGTGGGCCCTCCGCGTGCTGGGATGTGGGGGTCATTCGGGTCTCCTTTTCTGGGTTGTTCTGGTGGACGTGGTTGGCCTTGTACCTATTCATGCTGTGGGGTCCTGTTGACGACATGACCTGCGGGGATTTCCTTAAGATGTTTTTCTCCGGAATCCGGGTTTACCGGTGGCTTGGGGGAGGGCTGGTTCCCGTTTGTCCGGCCAAGAGGGGTGTGCACGTTGTCCACACCGGAGTGAGTTTCCTGCCGTTGCTGCTTTGTGGCTCGCTCCTTGCCTGCTTCCCACGAGACGGGCAGGAAGATCCCCGGAAACCCGGGGATCTTCCTGCCTCAACTCACGGAACTTCAGGTTAGGGGTTTGCTGGGAATCGAGGTGTGGGCCGCTTGGGAGATTTCGGACAGCGGATTAGTGGTTTTATCTACGCTGCCGCGGGCGGCTGCTGGTAACTGTAGTGGACCTCGTTGGGGTAGCGGTAATCCAGGGCGGAGTGCCGGCGCCGGCT
>NZ_CAKKMF010000207.1 GCF_918697925.1 Arthrobacter sp. Bi26 | reverse complement strand
GGGGGTTGTTTCGCCGTGAATCCGGGGGGCTTGCCGTTTCCGACTGTTTTGGTCCCGGCCTGTGGACGGGGGTAGGACGTGATGTGGGTGCCCTGGTCATCGAAGAACTGGATTGTCTCGGGGTCCCAGAGCGCGTGGATGCACTGCCGGGCGTAGGGTTTGCCGATCATGTAGACCACGCTGTTGATCGTGACTCTGCCGTTGGGGTAGGCGATGCGGGTGGCCTGGCCGCTGCCGTGGGTGCTGTCCTGGGTGAGGGTCGGGACGGGTTTCGGGTGGGGTGGCTCGGCAGCCGGTGTGGCGTCCCATGCTTGTTGCGGGGTGATCCGTCCGGGCAGGCCCTGGTGGGGGCGTTCGGTGTTGTAGAGCTGATCGAACGCGTCGACCTGTTCCTGAAGCTGTTCAAGGCTCCCGGCGAGGGGTTGTTTGTCCAAGAAACGGAACAGGGTCCGGTGGAAGCGTTCGTTCTTGCCCTGTGTGGTTGGTTTGTAGGGTTTCCCGGTGATCGCCTCGATCCCCAGGGAGGTAACGTGCGTGAGGAGCTGGCCTTGGCGGCCTCGCCGTGAAGGGTTCAACGCGGCCCCATTGTCCGTGAGCAGTTTCTGGGGCACCCCGTGCGCGGTGATGCCCTTCTTCACCACCGCGATCGCGGCCTCGGATGTTTCCCCGGCGGCGACGTGGGAGGCGACCGCGAAGCGGGAGTGGTCATCGATGAGCTGGAAGATCACGCATTTACGGCCGCCGGTGAGGACGTACTCGGTCGCGTCCAGCTGCCACAGACAGTTCGGGGCCGGGTAAACGAACCGGCGGTACGCGGCCCGGGGCTTCTTCCGCGGCTCCAGCCTCGCGACACCGGTTTCACGGAAGATTCTGGCCAGCGACGCAACCGAGGGCACCGGTTCCAGGCCCATGGATTTCATTTTCTCGAACACGCTGATCGGTCCGTGGTCCAGGCCCGAGCGCTCCAAAGCAGCCCGCACCCGCAGTGCCTGCTCCTTGGCCTCCTCACCGATCTTGGACGGGCTCGTGCGCGGCCGGCGGGACCGCGGTTCCAACGCTGCAGCCGGGCCCTCGGCCCGGGCCCGGCCCAGCAACACGTAAAACGTCTTACGGGAGATGCCATGCTCGGCACAGAACGATGTCACAGCACCACGCGGCGGATCATCCGGCCACTGCGAGATCGCTAAACGGACACGAGGATCAACAGGCTCAACTCCACTCATCCACCAATCAGATCGGCAGAAGTGTCACCACCAAGAACCTCGGAACTGTCACCATTGACCTGACAAAGAACTGTCACCTATGTCCTGCGACATAACAC
>NZ_CAKKMF010000206.1 GCF_918697925.1 Arthrobacter sp. Bi26 | reverse complement strand
GGCTCATCAACTTTTAGCGTGGTGTCCTTCAAATGAAGGGGCTCGTAGCCCTGCGAGCATAGGTGTTGTCGAGACATCTATTGCTGAGGACTACGAGCCTTGTTACAGATTACGCAGACGTGCGATGCCGCGTCGATTCTGTTCAATTTGGAGGGCCATGTTGTGCTCTCCGCCGAGCGTGCCGGTGCTGGCCGGACGGTTCTTGTCGAGCCGGTCGAGCAGGAAGGCGCCTGTCCTGACTGCGGGGTGCTGTCGTCCCGGATCCAGGCCCGTCCGGTCCACCGCGTCCGGGATGTCCTGTGCGGCGGAGAGCCCTTGGAAGTCAGGGTCCGGAAGCGGCGGCTGGCGTGTCTGGAACCGCAGTGTCCGCGGCGGTCCTTCGTGCAGACCACCGATGAGATTCCGCTGCGTTCCCGGCTGACCAGCAGGCTCGTGGCCGGCATTGTCGCAGAACTGTCCGCGGAGCTTCGGGCCGTCTCCAGGGTTGCCGCGGCCTCGGGTGTGTCGTGGACGACCGCCATGCGTGTCATGGAGAACACTGCCGTCCTGGACGGCGGTGTGGACCGGCGCCTGGTCCGCCGGCTGGGCGTGGACGAGCATCGCTTCCGGCGGGTCCGCTACCTGAAAAACGATGCCGGAAAAGTCACCCGGGTAGAGCCCTGGTCGATCGTTTTCACGGACCTGGACACCGGCGCGATCCTGGACATCGTGGACGGCCGCCGTGGCCAGGCGGTGCGTGACTGGATCGGCGCCAGACCGCGCTGGTGGCGTAACAAGGTGGAGATGGTGGCCATGGATATGTCCACCGAGTTCCGCCGGGCCATCCGCAAAGTCCTGCCCAGGGCAGCCATCACCGTGGACCACTGGCATGTGGTGGCCCGGGCGAACCAGATGGTCACCGAGGTCCGGCGGCGCCGCGCTCACGACCTCCACGGCAGGCGCGGCAGGGCCACGGATCCGGCCTGGAAGTACCGGAAATTGCTGACCTGCAACCAGGAAAACATGTCCTCCGCCCAGCGCGGACGGATGCATGAAATCATTGGCTCTGACCTTGAACTCGGTGTCGTCTGGGGCATCAAGGAACACGTCCGCCAGCTGCTGAAGACCAATCACATCGACGGCTTTCACCGAGCCTGGGCCGAGCTCGAAAACGCCGTGAAAGCGACCAGAATGCGCGAGGCGAAATCACTGTTCCTGACCCTGAAAATGTGGCGCAAAGAACTGCTCACGTTCTGCCGGACCAGGGTCACGAACGCGCGCAGCGAAGCGGCGAACCTCAGCGCCAAGAACCTCAAACGAGCCGCCCGCGGATACCGGAATCATGACCATTACAGGCTCCGGCTATTGTTGTACACGGCAGCCCAACAAG
>NZ_CAKKMF010000205.1 GCF_918697925.1 Arthrobacter sp. Bi26 | reverse complement strand
GGGGCGGTTCCCAGTCCTGGTGCTCGCTGGGGTAGTGCCGGCCGGACGGTGAAATCCAGCCCGGCGGGTGGTCCTTGCCGGCCCGGGTGGGTTGCCAGGCGGAGCCGTGTTTGAGCCGGTGGTGTCTGGGGCAGGGTTGGCCCAGGTTGGAGATGCCGGTGGTGCCGCCGTCGGCCCAGGCCAGGAGGTGGTCTGCCTCGTTGTCCAGGGAGTGGTTGCCGCAGCCGGGGAACGGGCCCCGGCCGTCGCGGAGCCGGAGCCAGTGGCGCTGGGCCTTCGTCAGACGGTAGCTGGTCCGGCCGATTTCCAGCGGGGCGCCGTCGCGGGGGTCGGTCAGGACCCGGTAGAAGGAGTCCGCGCCGCCGGTGATCAGGCGGCGGGCCATGGACGGCGGGATCGGCCCGTACCCGTCCAGGGTGGCCGGTTCCTCGCCGGCGCCCAGGAGCGACAGGACCGGGACGGTGATCAGCACCTGCGCCCGCGGCGACGGCACACCACCCCCGGCCGCACCCCCGCCCAGGCCGGCCGCGCCGTCGGGCATTCCGCCGGTTCCGCCCAGGCCGGTGCCGCCGTCGGCCATTTCGTTGGTGAGGAGCCAGGTGGCGGCGACGTCGGCGCGGAGCTGGGAGAGGTTCCGGGCCTCGTCCGGGCCCTGGAGGGCGCGGGCGGCGGCGGTGGTCCGTTCCCAGATCCCGGCGGCGGTGTCGGCCGGGAGGTAGGCCGAGAGCCAGGCCATGCCGTCCCGGTCCGGGGCGAAATCGACCCGCCGGTCCGCGGCGCTCTTGGCGTGGCGCTGTTCGATGCTGACCGGGTGGTGGCGTTCGCGCCAGGTGCGTGCCTTGGCCCGGAACCGGGACGGGATGAGGTCCCCGGCCGGGCAGCCGCGGGCCGGGCTGGGCGCGCCGGGGTCCAGGAAGTGCGCCTCCAGCCCGGCCGCTGCGGCCGGTTCCAGGCCGGAGGTTTCCTCGACGATGATCCGGGCGTGCTGCCAGGAGATCGTCCCGGCCTGCAGCGCCGCCAGGGCCAGCGGCAGCGCCGTGGTCAGCGCCAGGGAATCGGACAGGAGGGCGCCGGCGGTCCGTTCGCTGACGGTCAGGACACAGGCGACCTCGGCGACCATGGCCATGGCCTGGGCCGTGCGTTCGGGCGGGGACGCCGCCGGCGGCGCCAGCGCCCCGGTGGCCCGCGCGTAGTCCGCGGCCAGCCGCACCTTCAGCGCCGCGGTCCGGGCCTCCAGCCGGGCCGCCTCGGCCAGCCCGTCCAGGCAACCGTCCGCCACGCTCCGCAGCGGATCGGCATCACTCACGGGGTCGGCGCCGGGCGGATCGGAGCGGTCCGCGCCGGCCCCGATCAGGCCAGCAAGCGCGGCAGCGGACGCGGCGACGGCCTCCACGGCCGCCCTGCTCTCCGCACTCCATGCTGTCCTGCTGT
>NZ_CAKKMF010000204.1 GCF_918697925.1 Arthrobacter sp. Bi26 | reverse complement strand
CGCCGCTCGGGGACGAAGCCGCCGAGTTCCTTGCGGCGGCCCATCAGGTACTGGATCTCGGGGGAGTCCATGCCGGGGTGGTAGTACGGCGGCCGGTAGAGGTCCGCTTCCAGCTGCTCGTCGGTGATCGGGATGCGCAGGTGGTCGCGGAAGGCCTTGAGGTCGGCCATCGTGAGCTTCTTCATCTGGTGGGTCGCGTTGCGGCCCTCAAAGTGCGTGCCCAGGCCGTAGCCCTTGACCGTGTGGGCCAGGATGACCGTGGGCTTGCCCTTGAACTCGGTCGCGGCCTTGTAGGCGGCGTAGACCTTGTTGTAGTCGTGGCCGCCGCGCTTGAGGTTCCAGATCTGGTCGTCGGTCAGGTCCTGGACCATTTCCTTGGTCTGCGGGGTCTTGCCGAAGAAGTGTTCGCGGACGAACGCGCCGGACTCGGCCTTGTACGTCTGGTAATCGCCGTCGACGGTCTCGTTCATGATCTTCACCAGCGAGCCGTCCTCGTCCTTGGCCAGCAGGTCATCCCACTCCCGGCCCCAGACCACCTTGATGACGTTCCAGCCGGCGCCGCGGAAGAAGGCCTCGAGTTCCTGCATGATCTTGCCGTTGCCGCGCACCGGTCCGTCGAGGCGCTGGAGGTTGCAGTTGATCACGAAGTTCAGGTTGTCGAGCTTGTCGTTCGCGGCGAGCTGGAGCAGCCCGCGGGACTCGGGCTCGTCCATTTCGCCGTCGCCCAGGAACGCCCAGACCTGCTGGTCCGAGGTGTCCTTGATGCCGCGGTTGTGCAGGTACCGGTTCGACTGGGCCTGGTAGATCGCGTTCATCGGCCCGATGCCCATCGAGACCGTGGGGAATTCCCAGAACTCCGGCATCAGGCGCGGGTGCGGGTAGGAGGACAGGGCGTGGCCTTCCTTGGACTTCTCCTGCCGGAAGCCGTCCAGGTCCTCCTCGGACAGCCGGCCTTCCATGAAGGCGCGGGCGTACATGCCGGGGGAGGCGTGGCCCTGGAAGAAGACCTGGTCCCCGCCGCCGGGGTGGTCCTTGCCGCGGAAGAAGTGGTTGAACCCGACCTCGTACAGGGTCGCGGCCCCGGCGTAGGTGGAGATGTGCCCGCCGACGCCGATATCGGCGCGCTGGGCCCGGTGCACCATGACCGCGGCGTTCCAGCGCAGCCAGGCCCGGTACTTGCGTTCGATTTCCTCGTCCCCGGGGAACGCCGCTTCCTGGTCCACCGGGATGGTGTTGACGTAGTCCGTGGTGGTGACCATCGGAACACCCACGCTCTGCGCCCCGGCCCGCTGGAGCAGGCTGCGCATAATGTACTGGGCACGCTCGGTGCCCTGTTCCTGAATCAGGGTATCCAGGGACTCCAGCCATTCGGCGGTCTCTTCCGGATCACGATCAGGCAGCTGGTTTGTCAACCCGCTGAGGATATGGGAGGTATCTTCTCCTGCAGCCACGTCCAACCTCTCTT
>NZ_CAKKMF010000203.1 GCF_918697925.1 Arthrobacter sp. Bi26 | reverse complement strand
AGTGAGTGGACTGATTCGGAACCCGAAGTGCGACGTTGGAGTCAGCGTCTCAAGGGGAGCCATCAGGGTCCCGGCAGGCGGACGCCGCAATCCAGCCGATGCAAGATTCAGCTCGTGTTTGCCGTCCTTGGAAGCCGTCCTAACGCTTGAACGGCTATAGGGTACGAGGGCATGCACATCGGAAGGAAACACTCCCGTTGCGGAAATGGCAGTTCCGGTCGTCCTTTGTGTGGAGCCGCGGTCGGGAGGAGCGGAGGGTGGGCCGTTGACTCCAAGCGCAATCATCGTCAGCGCCGATACCGCACAAATGCCCAGTATCCGCGCAAACTTTTTCCAAGGTCCACTAGCCTTTTCGGGTCCGCTTCCCGAGCGATTTCCCACGATGCGACTCCCGCAGTATGCCCGCCAGACCCCAATCTCGACGGGTTACGCTCCCATGGGAACACGGGTGAATGCATACGCGAGCTCCGATCGGCACGCTTTTAGGGCACTTCGGGCAGTCGTTTCGGGCACTCCGGGCCACCGTTCGACCAAGGATTCTACATACGCGAGAATTAACCATGCGCAATGTCCTCAGGGAATGGCAGGCCGAACTCAAACAAACGTTCACCGGGACGCGCGATTCCGTGCCCGAGTGGGTGCCGCACCTGGCCGAGGGCGACGACGCCGGCTATCATTTGCCCGGCTCGGCAGTCTGGGCCGTGCACGGGGACATGCCAACCATCGTGGCGGGAATCCGGGCGCTTCTGATGCAGGCGCTCCACCCCGGTGCGTTGGCCGGAGTCCACGATCACTCCCGTTTCCGCGAAGACCCCCTGGGCCGGCTGGCGGGCACTATCCGCTGGATCTTCACCGTTTCCTATGGCTCCACGGAAACGGCCAAGGCGGCGTCGGACTGGGTGCTTCGGCTTCACCGGACTGTGCGGGGAGAATTCGTGGACGGCCACGGCATCCGGCGCAGTTATGCGGCCAACGATCCCGAACTGCTCCGCTGGGTTCACATCGCCTTCACCGACGCGTTCCTCTCCGCCCACAAACTGTGGGGTCGGCCGATTCCTGGCGGACCTGATGCCTATGTCCGTGAGTGGGCCCAAGCCGGGCGGCTGATGGGCGTAGAGGCCCCTCCGCTGAGCGAAGCGGAAATGCGGCAGCAGCTGAACCGCTGGTACGACGACGGCGAGCTCCGCTGCGACGAACGGGTCACCGAGACGGTGGCATTCATTCGCGACCCGCCGCTCCACCCCGCGCTCAGGCCTGGCTACCGGGTGCTGTTCGCGGCCGCCGTGACAAGCCTCGAACCCAGGTACCGCGAGCTCCTGGGCCTGCGGACCGCGCGGCTGGGCCCGATTCCGCTGCCGGTAACCCTGGCCACCAGGGCCACCCTCGCGGTGGTGCATCTTGCCCTCGGCCGGGTGGGGCCGAGCGAGCAGGCTGCCCGGGCCCGCCTGCGCCGGCTGGGCTACAGGGCCTGAGACTGGGCCAGCGGCGGGGTGGGGT
>NZ_CAKKMF010000202.1 GCF_918697925.1 Arthrobacter sp. Bi26 | reverse complement strand
ACCCGCACCTACACCTACGCACAGCTCACCGAGGAAGTGAAGAAGGCCGCGAACGCCTTCGAGTCGCTGGGCGTGGCCAAGGGCGACCGCGTCGCGGTCTACCTGCCCATGATCCCCGAGGCCGTCATCACGCTGCTGGCCTGCGCCAGGATCGGCGCCATCCACTCCGTGGTCTTCGGCGGCTTCTCCGCCGAGGCCCTGCGTTCCCGGATTGACGACGCGGAGGCCAAGCTTGTGGTCACGGCCGACGGCACCTACCGCCGCGGCAAGCCCAGCGCCCTGAAGGCCGCCGTCGACGACGCGTTGTCCCACACGGGAAATGGCGACGGCCACACCGTGCGGAACGTCGTTGTGGTCAAGCGCAACGGCCAGGACGTGGACTGGCACGAGGGCCGGGACCACTGGTGGGCGGACACCGTCGGCGCCGCGTCGGCCGAGCACACCGCCGTCGGGCACGACGCCGAACACCCGCTCTTTATCCTCTACACCTCCGGCACCACGGGAAAGCCCAAAGGCATCCTGCACACCACCGGCGGCTACCTCACCCAGACCGCCTACACGCACAAGGCGGTCTTCGACCTCCACCCGGAGACCGACGTCTACTGGTGCACCGCCGACGTCGGCTGGATCACCGGGCACTCCTACGTCGCCTATGCCCCGCTCATCAACGGCGCCACGCAGGTCATGTACGAAGGCACGCCGGACTCCCCGCACCAGGGCCGCTGGTGGGAGATCGTGGAGAAGTACAAGGTCTCCATCCTTTACACCGCCCCCACCGCGATCCGCACGTTCATGAAGTGGGGCAAGGACATCCCGGCCCGGTCCGACCTCTCCTCGATCCGCGTCCTCGGCTCCGTCGGGGAACCCATCAACCCCGAAGCCTGGATGTGGTACCGCGAGGTCATCGGCGCCAACGCCGGCAAGAACGGCGAACGGAAGCAGAACCCCGCACCGATCGTGGACACCTGGTGGCAGACCGAGACCGGGGCACAAATGATCGCCCCGCTGCCCGGCGTCACGGCCACCAAGCCCGGCTCGGCCCAAGTCCCGCTGCCCGGCATCGCCGTGGACGTCGTGGACGAGCTCGGCGAATCGGTGCCCAACGGCCACGGCGGCTTCCTGGTGATCCGCGAACCGTGGCCGGCCATGCTGCGCGGGATCTGGGGCGACCCGGAGCGGTTCAAGGAAACGTACTGGTCCCGCTTCGAGACCATGTACTTCGCCGGCGACGGCGCCAAGAAGGACGAGGACGGCGACCTCTGGCTGCTGGGCCGGGTCGATGACGTGATGAACATTTCCGGCCACCGGCTCTCCACCGCCGAAATCGAGTCCGCCCTGGTGTCCCACCCCGCGGTGGCGGAAGCCGCCGTCGTCGGAGCCGCGGACGAGACCACCGGCCAGGCCGTCGTCGCCTTCGTGATCCTTCGCGGCGATGCCGTGGACTCCGGCGACGACACCGTCCAGGAACTCCGCAACCATGTGGGCAAGGAAATCGGTCCGATCGCCAAGCCCAAGACCATCCTTGTGGTTCCCGAACTGCCCAAGACCCGGTCCGGGAAGATCATGCGCCGCCTGCTCAAGGACGTCGCGGAAGGCCGCGAGGTCGGCGACGCGACCACCCTGGCGGACAACACAGTCATGGCCCAGATCGCCCAATCCCTGA
>NZ_CAKKMF010000201.1 GCF_918697925.1 Arthrobacter sp. Bi26 | reverse complement strand
GTCCCAGCGAGAGGGCGACGGCGGCAGCCAGCAGCAGCGCCATCAACTTTTTCGCGCCTGCCCGTGCGCCCGTCAGGACGGTCGTGTAGGCGGTCTTGGCGGGTGCCGGTGCCGTCGTCGGTGCCGAGCCGGCGGGCGGCCCGGCCCCTCTCCTCCGAGCGCTCCCCAGCGTTGCGTTCCTGAGCATTTTCTTGTCCCCTTAGTTCGGTTGATGACTGACCGTGCTGGCACCCAGCGCGGCCACATCCTCGGCCGAAAAGAGGCCTCGAATGCAGTGATCGTTTTGGTTCTCTCCCACGTTTGTGCTCATGAGGCTCTGGCCTTGGCTGCCAGGAATGATCGGGAAGTGCCGGGGCACTGGCCCGATCTGGCGCACCGGGATTCCGGCGCGCAGGGCCACCCACTTCAGCCAGATGTCATCCGCGCGCGGGCACGAGGTCAGGAAGCCGTCCCCGCGCAGCCGCAGCGCCTCCAGCATCGCCGGCGGGTAGATGACGCCGGACACGCCGGTGGCGAAGTTTCCCGCCCGCACGGCCGTGTCACGGGCCCACGGCCAGGTCGAGTAGCCGGATACCTGGCCCCCCTCGATCCCCATGATGCTGACCCGGTACGCGCCCACGGTGCCGGGGTGGCGCTCGCCGGCATCCACCAGCAGCGCCAGCCACTTCGCCGGGTAGACGATGTCGTCGTCGGCCGTCACGAGCGGCACGGTGTGCCGTGGCACGGATGAAACGTAGGGGTAGTACTTGGTGTGGGGTCCGTAATTGGACGCTCCGCCATTGGATGCCGCCCGGATTTCCAGGCCGCGGCGTTCAAGGCGCCGCAGTGACGCCGGGCACGCCGCGATGTCTTCAGGCGACTGCAGCCACAGCACAAGGCGCTGCGGCCGCACCGTGCCGCGGGCAATCGATTCCACCCCGAGCGACACCGTGCGGATCCGGTCACCGTAACTCGTCAGGGAGACGACCACCGGCGCGGATCCGGTGACGGGCCCGCGTGCCACCAGGTTGCGGACCTGCAGGTAAGCCACGGCGCTGGCGGCCCGCAGCCCTTTGCCCAACTTGCGTGCCCGCCGGACCATCCGGCGGGGAGCAGAGACCGGCGGGCCGCCCGGTGCCGGTGTCATGGCTTGTTTCCGGCCGGGGCACGGCCGGCGAACGTCGCAATGGGCGTCTCGGCTTCCAGGTTGAAGTGGATCGTCACGGTATCCCGCGCGTCGAGCGGCACGGCGAAGATGAACACTGCGACGCCGGTGGCCCCGGGTGCGACGCTGGCCGGGAAGGGCGCGGGGTCCGGTCCGCTGAGCTGGCTCGCCGGGGCATCGTCCTTGCCGTAGCTGACATCTACGAGCGCCCGGTCAAGCGCGAGCGGCGCCGCGGTGCTGTTGACCACGCTGATTTTGAACCGCACGGCGGGTCCGGCCACTTCGCCGATGCCGGTTGCCACGCCCTGGACGGCCGTCATGTCTGTGATGGTCGCCGACACGCCACCTTTGACGGTTTTCTTGGCTGTCAGCTCCACCGGGGCGGCCGTGGGCTGCGCGATCGCCGCGAGCTCCTGGTCCGTTTTGCCCTTCCGGTCCACGGGGGCCGGGTTGACCTCGGGCGGGCCGGACGGTTTCGTCGCCGTCGGCCGTGCGCCGGGGACGGCCGCCGGGTCCAGCGT
>NZ_CAKKMF010000200.1 GCF_918697925.1 Arthrobacter sp. Bi26 | reverse complement strand
CCTGAGGACATGCCCCATGCAGCACGCACTAGCTGGACACAGTCCCCCAGCGCCGCCTGCATTGCCCGGATCCACCCTGCTGGCCGCAATAACTACCCGCAACTACCCGCGAAAAATGAGCATGGCCCACGCTGCCCTCCCCCGCCACCGGACATGCCCCGCAGCCCGGCCGAGGGCTGGACATAGTGCCAACCAGCCCAGTCCTGCCCGCAAAAAATGGGCATGTCCCGCCGGGGATAAGGGGCCAAAACGGGCCAATTCGAGGCACCGCCAATCGTCAGGTAAACTTGCTGACGGCCCCTCATGTGGCGTCATCCTGTTGAACTCCCCCAGGACCGGAAGGTAGCAAGGGTAAGCGGGCTCTGGCGGGTGCATGAGGGGTCTTTTATGTCTGTGCCGATTGGTAGGGTTTATCTGTGACTGTTACTACCGCTCTCTACCGTCGATACCGCCCCGATTCGTTCGCGGACGTTATCGGGCAGGAGCATGTCACCGAGCCTCTCATGACGGCCCTGCGCAAGAACCGCGTCAACCACGCCTATCTCTTTTCCGGCCCCCGCGGCTGCGGCAAAACCACCTCGGCCCGCATTCTGGCCCGCTGCCTGAACTGCGCCGAGGGCCCCACGGACACCCCCTGCGGCAAGTGCCCCAGCTGCGTCGAACTGGCCCGCGGCGGCTCCGGCTCCCTGGACGTCATCGAGATCGACGCCGCCAGCCACGGCGGTGTCGACGACGCCCGCGACCTCCGCGAACGGGCCACCTACGCCCCGGTCCGGGACCGCTACAAAATCTTCATCATCGACGAAGCCCACATGGTCACGTCGGCCGGCTTCAACGCCCTGCTCAAGATCGTCGAAGAACCGCCGGAACACATCAAGTTCATCTTCGCCACCACGGAGCCGGACAAGGTCATCGGCACTATCCGCTCCCGCACGCACCACTACCCCTTCCGGTTGGTGCCGCCGGAGCCTCTCATGGCGTATCTGGAGCTGCTCTGCACCCAGGAGAACGTCCCCGTGGCGCCCGGCGTGCTCTCCCTCGTCATCCGCGCGGGCGGGGGTTCGGTGCGCGATTCCCTCTCCGTGCTGGACCAGCTCATGGCCGGCGCCGGACCCAACGGCCTGAACTACGAGCTCGCGGTCGCCCTGCTGGGCTACACGCACGCGTCCCTGCTGGACGACGTCGTCGAGGCCGTCGCCGCGTCGGATTCCGCCACGGTATTCCGCGCTGTGGACCGGGTCATCCAGACCGGGCACGATCCCCGGCGCTTCGTCGAAGACCTGCTGGAACGCTTCCGCGACCTCATCATCGTGCAGGCAATGCCCGAAAGCGCCCAGTCCATCCTCCGCGGCATGCCGGCGGACCAGATCGCCCGCCTGCAGAACCAGGCCCACAACCTCGGCGCGGCCGAGCTCTCCCGCGCCGCGGACGTCACCAACACCGCGCTCACGGACATGACCGGGGCCACCTCGCCGCGCCTGCATCTGGAACTGCTGTGCGCCCGCATCCTGCTGCCCAGCTCCGAACAGACCGAGCGCGGCATCGCGGCCCGGATCGACCGCGTTGAGCGGCGGTTGAACTATGCCGGGAACGACGTCGGGGCTCCCCTCGCCAGTGCTCCCGCACCTGCCGCCGTTCCGCCTGCGCGCACCGAACAGCGCACTGAACAATCGGCTTCTCCCCGGCCGCCTGCTGCAC
>NZ_CAKKMF010000199.1 GCF_918697925.1 Arthrobacter sp. Bi26 | reverse complement strand
CTAGCTGGCTATAGGTCGTGTCAAGTGCATGCCCCGGGCGTGAAGGTTCGCCCCGTGTGTCTGGCGGGCGTTCTGAAGTGTTGTGGAGGGGCGGTTTGGCGGCTGGACCGGCGTTGGTCTGTGGGCGCCCACGCTGACTTATGCGACCTCAGCTATTTCACCCGGGTCATCTGGCGTCGTTCGGGTTGCCCGCGGGGCGAAGGGCCGGGCGCCAAGCTAGAGACGGCGTAACGCGGAAGGCGTCCGCCATAGCTGTATCGGCGTCTGGTCCGGCCCTTCGTCGGTTCCAGCGTCTCACCGCCGCTCCGGGTTGTGAAGGGATGCTGCGTGCACCTCCTTTGGCTCCGGGAAGGGGATGTCTGGTTGGCCTCATGGTGTGCCGCGGTTTGTCACTTCCAGCGGCCGGGGTCGTAGATGGTCTGGTCCCGGACCATGGCGTAGGCGATCCGTGATGCGCGGTGCGCCATCGCGCAGGCGATGACGCCGCCGTGCTTGCCTCTGGTCCTGAGCGCCGCGGCGTAGGTCCGGCTGGGCGCGTCGTTGAACCAGAGCCCCATGCCGAGATCGATCAGGGCCCGGGGTAGTGCCACGTTGCCTTCCCTGCTGATGGATCCGTCGCGTCGTTTGCCTGCCGATTCGTACTGGGTGGGGGACAGACCCGATGCCCGGTAGATCTGTGACGGTCCGGGCCAGCGGTGCGGGTCGCCCAGGGCGCCGCCGTAGTTGCCGGCGCGGACCACGCCCCAGCCCGGGGTGGTGGTGAGGGTCGCGAAGGGGCTCAGCGGCAGCAGCCGGGCGAGTTCGGCCTCGGATGCGTCGATCTGTGTGCAGAGTTCCGCCAGAAGGGCCAGATCGGCGGCCAGAACGCGGCGGGCCACCGGTGCGTCCACCGTGGTCAGCGCGTCGCGGGCGGCATCCACGAGCCGTTCGGCCAGCGGCTGGCGCACCTGGAGCCCCCGGGCGGCCGCGAACCGGATGAACCGGGCGGTGCCCAGTGCGGCGAGCCGCTTCGGGTCGGCGAATTCAGCGGCAACGAGCCTTCCCACTTTCGTGCCGAGCACGTCCGGCAGGACCAGGGCCAGCCCGGGGAAGGCCCGGTCCAGCTGACCCAGCAACTGGTTCTTCGTCGCGGTCCGCACCTGGACCCTGCGGGTCCGGTGCGCCGCCCACGCGCCGAGCTCGCCGATCACAGCCTCGCGCGCAGTCACAGGAACGCCGCGGCCGCTGAGGACCAGCTCTGTGATCGCTTCCAGATCCAGGGCGTCGGTCTTGATCCGCCGGCGTCCCTGGACCCTGCGCTGCTCGGCCACGTGCGCGGGATTCAGTTCCAGCACCTGCCAGCCTGCGGGCCACACGGACGCGGTGAGCAGCGGCCGGTGGTAATGCCCGGCAGCTTCGATCCCGACTCTCACGGGGGCATCAATGCCGACCAGCCTGGTCCTGATCAAAGCCAGGACCCCGTCCAGTCCCCGCCCCGACATCTCAAAGTCCAGCGGACCCAACAAGCGGTGCCGGGCCGCATCAGTGACCGACAACGCGACCACCCTCTTGCCAACATCGACAGCAACAACAACGGGTGAATCACCGGCCGCCGCGGCCTGAACAGACATGACAAACACCTCCGAAGGCGTCGGGAGGACCCCGCGGATCAGCCCCGGGTCCTCAAGGGAATCTGATACATCCCGTCCTGACATCTCCGGAGGTGTTTGTGAAGGACAGACTCAACTCATATCAGCTGTAC
>NZ_CAKKMF010000198.1 GCF_918697925.1 Arthrobacter sp. Bi26 | reverse complement strand
GGCCGGGACCAACCCGCCGACGCCACGAGCCGAAGGACAACGATGTCTGAGACCACCACTGCCGGGAACAACGCACCCAGCGACCTGGAGATTGCCCAGCGGGCAGTCATGAAGCCGATCGGGGAGATTGCGGCGGCCGCCGGCATCAACCCGGACGCGCTGGAACTGTACGGACGCTACAAGGCCAAGATCGATCCGGCGAAGCTGACCGTTCCGGCGGGCGCCCCCATGCGGGCCCCCGGCAAGGTGGTGCTGGTCTCCGCGATGTCGCCCACCCCCGCGGGCGAGGGCAAGTCCACCACCACGGTGGGGCTCGCTGATTCCCTGGCCCGTGCCGGGCACCGCGTGATGATCGCGCTGCGCGAACCCTCGCTCGGCCCCATCCTGGGCATGAAGGGCGGCGCCACCGGCGGCGGCTACTCCCAGGTGCTGCCGATGGACCAGATCAACCTGCACTTCACCGGCGACTTCCACGCCATCACCTCGGCGAACAACGCCCTCATGGCCCTTGTGGACAACCACATCTTCCAAGGCAACGAGCTCAACATCGATCCGCGCCGGATGACGTTTAAACGGGTCCTGGACATGAACGACCGGTCCCTCCGGGAGGTGGTGATTGGCCTGGGCGGGCCGGCCCAGGGCACGCCGCGGCAGGACGGCTTCGACATCACCGTGGCATCGGAGATCATGGCCGTGTTCTGCCTCGCCACGGACCTGAACGATTTGCGCGAACGGCTGGGCCGGATCACGTTCGGCTACACCTACGACCGGCAGCCCGTCACGGTGGCCGACCTCGGCGTCCAGGGCGCCCTGACCATGCTGCTCAAAGACGCGATCAAGCCGAATCTCGTACAGACCATCGCCGGCACCCCGGCGCTGGTGCACGGCGGGCCCTTCGCCAACATCGCCCACGGCTGCAACTCCCTGATCGCCACGCAGACGGCCCGCAGCCTCGCGGACATCGTGGTCACCGAGGCCGGCTTCGGCGCGGACCTCGGCGCCGAAAAGTACATGGACATCAAGTCGCGGATGGCCGACGTCGCCCCGTCCGCCGTCGTCCTCGTGGCCACCGTCCGGGCGCTCAAGATGCACGGCTGCGTACCGAAAGACCGGCTCACGGAGCCCAACGTGGGGGCGCTGGCCGCCGGCGTCGCCAATCTCCAGCGTCACATCCGCAACGTCGAGAAGTTCGGCATCATCCCGGTTGTGGCGGTCAACAAATTCGCCACGGACACCGCCGAGGAGCTGGACTGGCTGCTTCAGTGGTGCGCCGCGGAGGGTGTCCAGGCTGCGGTGGCCGATGTCTGGGGCCGCGGCGGTGGCGGCGACGGCGGGGACGAGCTCGCGGCGAAGGTTGCGGCCGCGATCGACACCCCGCACAGCTTCCGGCACCTGTACCCGCTGGACATGTCCGTCGAGGACAAGATCCGGACCATCGTGCAGGAGGTCTACGGCGCCGACGGCGTGGACTTCTCGGTGCCCGCGCTCAAACGGCTGGCGGAGATCGAGAAGAACGGCTGGTCCGGGATGCCCGTGTGCATGGCGAAGACCCAGTACTCCTTCAGCGACGACGCCGCCCGGCTCGGCGCCCCCAAGGGCTTCACCATCCACGTCCGGGACCTGATCCCCAAGACCGGCGCGGGCTTTATCGTGGCCCTCACCGGCGCGGTCATGACCATGCCCGGCCTGCCCAAGGTTCCCGCAGCGATGCGGATGGACGTGGACGACGCCGGCAACCCCGTCGGCCTCTTCTAACC
>NZ_CAKKMF010000197.1 GCF_918697925.1 Arthrobacter sp. Bi26 | reverse complement strand
GCCCCGGTAGAAGCCCCCGCGGTTTCCACCGACTCCGGCACGGCCGTTTCCGGGACGGAATCCGGCGACCGCACGAGGCAGCCGCGCACCCGCAACCGCCGCCGCGGCGAAGCCGCAGCCCAGGCCACCGAGGCCGGTGGGCAGAACGCCGTCGAGGCCCAGGCCGAACAGCCCGCCGCCGAGCAGCGTGAACAGCGCACAGAACAGCGCACTGAACAGCGCGAGCAGCGCACAGAACAGCGCACTGACCAGCGCGAACAGCGCGAGCCGGCCAGCGAAGACGGCCAGCGCCGCGACACCCGCACCCGTGGCGGCCGCGACGAAACCGCCGGCAGCCGCGACAACACCCGCGACAGCGATGATATCGACGGCGGAAGCCGCCGGAACCGCCGCAACCGTCGTGACCGCAACGACCGCGGTGACCGCCAGGGCGGCCAGCAGGACAGCCGCGACAACTCCTCGCGCAACGACCGCTTCCGCGACCGCAACGACCGCCGCCGCGGACGTCAGCAGGGACCGGATGTCGACGACGTCGAGGTCACCGAGGACGATGTCCTCCTGCCGGTCGCCGGTATCCTCGACGTGCTGGAGAACTACGCGTTCATCCGCACTTCCGGTTACCTGCCGGGCCCGAACGACGTCTACGTCTCGCTCGCCCAGGTCAAGAAGTACAACCTGCGCAAGGGCGACGCCTGTGTCGGTGCCATCCGTGCACCCCGCGAAGGTGAGGACCGCAGCCAGCAGTCCGCCCGCCAGAAGTTCAACGCCCTGGTCCGCGTCACCTCGGTGAACGGCAAGACGCCGGAAGAACTCAAGGACCGCGTCGAATTCGCGAAGCTCGTCCCGCTGTACCCCTCCGAGCGCCTGCGCCTCGAGACGGACCCGAAGAAGATCGGCCCCCGCGTCATCGACCTCGTGGCCCCGATCGGCAAGGGCCAGCGCGGCCTGATCGTTTCGCCGCCGAAGGCCGGCAAGACGCTCATCCTGCAGTCCATCGCCAACGCCATCACCACCAACAATCCTGAGGTCCACCTCATGATGGTGCTTGTTGACGAACGTCCCGAAGAAGTCACGGACATGCAGCGCACCGTCAAGGGCGAGGTCATTGCCTCCACCTTCGACCGTCCCGCCGACGACCACACGACCGTGGCCGAGCTCTCCATCGAACGCGCCAAGCGCCTCGTGGAAATGGGTATGGACGTTGTGGTGCTCCTGGACTCCATGACCCGCCTGGGCCGTGCCTACAACCTGGCAGCCCCGGCTTCAGGCCGCATCCTGTCCGGTGGTGTGGACTCCGCCGCGCTGTACCCGCCGAAGCGCTTCTTCGGTGCAGCCCGCAACATCGAAAACGGCGGCTCGCTGACCATCCTGGCCACCGCGCTCGTCGAGACCGGCTCCAAGATGGACGAGGTCATCTTCGAAGAGTTCAAGGGCACCGGCAACATGGAACTGCGCCTGTCCCGCCAGCTCGCGGACAAGCGCATCTTCCCGGCCGTGGACGTCAACGCGTCCGGTACCCGCCGTGAGGAAAACCTGCTTTCCCCCGAGGAAGTCAAGATCATGTGGAAGCTGCGCCGCGTCCTGTCCGGACTCGAAACGCAGCAGAGCCTTGAGCTGCTGACCAACAAGATCCGGGAGACCCAGAGCAACGTCGAGTTCCTCATGCAGGTGCAGAAGACGACGCTTGGTGCGAAGTCCGATAACGACAAGTAGCTAAGTAGGGGCGGGGAGCGGATTCCTCGCGTGGTTCGCCGCGCGGGTTTTCCGCCCCCGCCCCTTCGCGTGGAGGCTCGATCCTGACGGATCGGCGCCTCCACGCT
>NZ_CAKKMF010000196.1 GCF_918697925.1 Arthrobacter sp. Bi26 | reverse complement strand
GGACCGGGCGGGAAGCTGGCGTAGTCATAGCTCCACTCTAGCCATTGAAGTCCTGCCCGGCGCCACCGCGCCCGCCGGCGAGGGCTACTTGAAAGCGGCCCCGACCAGGCCCCGGGTGGCGGCCACGAGTTTCATCGGATCCTTGGAACCGGCCGGCGGAACATAGACAGCCACCGACTCGGCGAAGTTCAGCACCATGCCGGTGCTGGTCTCCTTGCCGCCGGCCAGGGCGGCCGCGTCGTCGCCGATTGTGAGCTTGTCGCCGTCGGCCTTCGGAGTGCCGTCGAAGGAGAAGTTCAGGCGTCCCAGAACCAGTGCCCCGCCGTCGGCGGTGCGGAACACGACAGTGTTCTCGGGGGCCACCTTGTGCGTGAAGGCAAAGGTGCCGTTGACGCCTGAACTGACGACGTCGGCCTGGTAGGCGAGGGTGTCCGCGATGTACGGGGAGGACTGGCCCTCGACGAGCTTGTCCTTGAAGGCGGAGTCTGCCTTGCTCAGGCGGTCACCCAGCCCCGCGAGGGCTTCGTCGCCGCTGTACAGGAGTCCGGACTTGTCCGCGGATGCCAGCGTCTCCGTGCCGGCCCGCCCGATCGCCGGGAAGGTGGCACCGGGCTGCAGCGGCGTACTGCTGACCAGCTTGTAGTTCTCCCGGGGGGAGGCCTGGGTCAGGGTCAGCAGCTGCGGGACGACGTTGCCCTCGCCCTGCGTCACGGCCATGACGGAGCGGGGCCAGCTGCGCTTGTTGGTGACCACCGTGGTCAGCAGCTTCATGGAGCGGACAGGCATGCGGGCCTCGTAGGAGCCGACCTGCGAACGGACCTTGTAGTTCTGCGTGCGCACCTCGAGCTCGGACTTAGCCACGCGCGGCGCCAGCTTGGCGGCGTCCTTGGCAGCGTCTCCTGCATCGACAGCACCGGCAACCTGTTCCAGGACGCGGCGGAACTGGGCGTCCAGCAGCACCGGCGCATCGCCGGTCTGGTCCTCATTGGGAGTGCCCGGGGCCGCGCTGTTGGAGGCCGGGGCAGCGGGTGTGGCGGCCGGTGCGCTCGGCGACGGCGCGGGCGTCTGGCTGGCCTGAGCGGCCACCGACGTTCCGGCGACGGCGGCGGCCGTCAGCACGGCCACCACGATGCCGGAACGGCGCGCCGTGCCGGGGCCCTTCTTCTGCTCGGATGCTGTCTTCTCGGGCGCTGAAGCGTCGGGTGCCGTCGAACCCTGTCCCGCGCGGCGTGCCGCGGCCTTGGCCTGCGCGCGGCGGACGAACGCGCTGCCGTCCCCGCCTCCGCCAGTCGGGTTGCCGCCGGTCGGGTTGCCGCCGGTCGGGTTGCCGGTCCGGTTGCGTGACTTCGGCTTGAGGACCAGCAGCGCCGCGCCGGCGATGATCAGCAGGCCGCCGAGCACCATGAGCGGAATGGCCCAGGGCGTCGAGGTGTCGTTCGGGAACGTCATCGTGATGGAACTCGGGGCGGGCTTGGTGCCGTCCGCCGCGAGGAGGAGGGACCAGTCGCCGTCGGCCGGCGCGTTCCACGAGTAGTCCATTTCACCGCTGGCGTTCTCGGTGGCGACCCAAAGGTCCGATCCGGCCGGAGACGGCGCGGCGGCGTCGCCGTCGGTATGCGTCAGCTGCAGCGACTTGCCGTCCTCCGAGACGCCGGCGACGGTGTTGTGCGCCGTCTTGCCCACCCAGGCGTCGACGTCGTCGGGCCGCCCGGCGGCCAGCAGGAAGGCACCCTCGCCCTTGACTTGGATCTTCACGGTCCCGGGGTGCAGCGTCCTCAGCTTCTCATCGAAGACGGTCAGCGGCGCGGCCGTACCCGTCGGAGCGGTGGCCGTAATCGTCTCCGGGGGAGCCCAAAACGTCTTCTGGCCAATACCGGCCAGCAGGGTCAGGAGGCCAAGCAGCATCAGGGCGACTGCAGTCTTGAAACGCAAAATACTACCAATCATCAGCGGACAGTTAGCTTCAATAGTAACCATTTTGTTACCCGCGAGTCAGATCGGCGCCCGGGCACACCCCCGCCCGCGGCTCCCGCGCCGGGTCCC
>NZ_CAKKMF010000195.1 GCF_918697925.1 Arthrobacter sp. Bi26 | reverse complement strand
TGCGGGGACATGTCCATTGGGCCCGGAGGGGAATCGGGAGGAGCGGCAGCCCTGGTCCGCGGCACTGCCACCTGTGCCGGCAGCTCCCAGGCGCAGTACAGCTAGCCGCGGTCCAGCCTGTAGCGCCAGGACGGCAGCTGCTTTCCCGCTGTGTCCTCGGCAACCGGGAAGAAAAGCGGTCCTTCCGGAAGCCCAAGCCCTCCAGCAGCCTGCGCGAGGGAAGATTAGGCTCGTAGACCCCCGCGAAAATGGTCCCGCTGCCGCGGGCGCTGAAAAGCCAGTCGACCAGGGCGCTCGCGGCCTCCCGGCCGAGCCCGACCCCGTGGTGGTCCGGGTGCAGAACGTAGCCCAGGCTGGCTGCCTCAGCGGGAATCCGGCCGGGCGCCGGGGGCTCCTCCGTGTTCCAGGTCCGGCCGTCCCCAACGATTTCTCCGGTGGCCCGCAGTTCGATCGCCCAGCCGAAGTGAAACCACTCGGCAGTAGAGGCTGCCGCCGCGGACAGCGCCTGCTCGAGCCGGGCGTGGTTCTGCGCCGGGGTAAGCGGACCGTGGGACAGGTACCGCGTCGCCGCCGGATGGGCGCGGAATCGGAGCAGGGCGCCGGCGTCGTCCGCTGTCAACGGACGCAACAGCAAACGCTCGGTGAGGAGCGGCGCCGGGGTGTAGCTGCCTGCGGCTGCCACAAGGCCGTCAGCTCAGCGCGTTGCGGCGGCCTTCGAAGGCCCTGCCGAGGGTGACTTCGTCGGCGTATTCCAGATCCCCGCCCACGGGCAGGCCGGAAGCGAGCCGGGTGACGGCGATGCCGATCGACTTGAGCATCCGGGCAAGATACGTGGCGGTGGCCTCGCCCTCCAGATTGGGGTCGGTGGCGATGATGATTTCCTGGATGGCGCCGTCGTTGAGCCGGGTCAGCAGCTCACGGATCCGGAGCTGTTCCGGACCGATGCCGGCGATTGGATTAATCGCGCCGCCCAGCACGTGGTACCTGCCGCGGAACGACCGCGTGCGCTCGACCGCCAGGACGTCCTTAGATTCTTCGACGACGCAGATCACCGAGGGATCCCGGCGCGGGTCGCGGCAGATGTTGCACAGTTCCTGCTCCGTCACGTTCCCGCACACCGTGCAGAATTTGACCCGTTCTTTCACAGTGGTGATGGCATCGACGAGCCGCTTCATGTCCTGGGGATCCGCCTCGAGGATGTGGAAGGCCAGCCGCTGGGCTGACTTTGGCCCCACTCCGGGAAGGCGTCCGAGCTCGTCGATCAGCTCTTGAACTGCGCCTTCATACACAATGTCCTCGTTCGTTTGGAGTGGGGCCGGGGCCAGCCGGCAGGGGGTCTGCTAGAAGCGGGGCGGCAGCGGGCTTCCATCCAGGGAGCGTTCCTCTACCAGTTTCCCGCCCAAAATACGCTCGACGGCGGCCCGGCCGAAGACGCCCGATTCCTCGATCGTTTCGTCGTCGGCGCTCGGGATGTCCTGTACGTACACGGTGGTTGCGGCAGCAGCGCGGGTGGGGGCTTTCGCCCGCCCGGCCTCGGCCTCGGGACTGTTCGACAGCCGCTGGTATAGGCTCTGCCGGCCTGCCGGGGCGGCAGCCTCCGGAGCAGCGGTCACCGCAACAGCATCCGCGACTGCAGCGGCGGCAGCGGCAGCCACGCGCGGCGCAACAGCTTCCGCGACGGCCGGCGCCGCTTCGGCGCGGGCAGGGTGGTCCGAGGTCAGTCCGGACGGAGCGGACACCACGCCCGCATACGCCGGGATCTGTGCCGTCGCCGGCTCGTAGTGCACTGGCGCCGGCTCAGGCTCGGGTGCCGAGGGCTCGACATCCGGACCCGTGTACCGGCCGAGGTTCGAATCTGTTCCGACCGTCCAGACGCCCGGTGACTGCTCGACGGCGCGGGCCCACGCATCAGCCGACGCGTCCTGGCCCGCGTCCGGTGTCCCGGCGGGAGAGCCGGCAGCCTTGGTCCCCGGCGCGGCCGGGGACTTGCGGGCTGGAGCCGCTGCCGCTGCTGCGGGCTCGGGGCGGCGCGGCGTGGCGGCGGGTGAAGGATCCCAATCCAGGGGTGGTTCTTCGTCCAGCGGCGGGGCGTCCTCGTCCCGGGGCGGTCCCCAGTCTTCATCAGGGTCGGCATAGGACCCGGACGCCTCCGACGGCCCGCCCGGTTCGACGGATGGCTCGGCCGTGCGGACCTGAGCCTGGGCTGCAGGGGCAGGCACCTGCAGTTCCGGCACCGGCGCTGCCTTGGGA
>NZ_CAKKMF010000194.1 GCF_918697925.1 Arthrobacter sp. Bi26 | reverse complement strand
GTAGATGGCTCCGAGCAGTCCGCCGAGTTCCAGGTACTGGCGCAGGTGCGGCAGCGTGAGGTGGCGGAAAATATCCCAGGGACGTGCCCCGTCCATTTGTGCGGCTTCGACGGTATCCATCGGGCGGGACTGGAGACCGGCAAGCAGGATAAGCATCATGAACGGGGTCCACTGCCAGACCAGCGACAAGATGATGGCCATCAGGGGTGCCTGGGACAGCAGGTCAGGCTGGGGCGGGGTGTCACTGCCGAAGAGCGACCAAACCCAGGTCAGGGTGCCGTTGATCAGGCCGTAGACGGGGTTGAGGATGGCATGCTTCCAGATGAGGGCCGCGGCAACCGGAACGATGAGGAACGGTGCGATCAGCAGGGTCCGTGCCAGGCCGCGGCCGATGAATTTCTTGTCCAGGAGCAGGGCCAGGCCGAGGCCAAGGACCAGGCTGGCCAGAACCACCGAGACGGTCTCGATGATGGTGGTGACGATCGCCTGCAGCATGTAAGGGTCGGTGACAACCTGGATGTAGTTCTCAAAACCAGCGAATCCGGTCTTGTCTGGGCTCAGGCTGTTCCAGTTCATGAACGAGATGATCAGGGTCACCACGAACGGAAGCTGGGTGACGACGATGAGGAAGACCAGGGCCGGCAGCAGCGGTGCACGCCGTGCCCAGTCCATGGCGCGTTCCCGCGCCCTGGCGTTCTTGGAAGGTGTGGCTGTCTCGCTCCCGTGGCGGGAGACGCGCGCCGTTGCGGTAGTCATGATGTTCTCCTGCGGTTCGGTTGTTGCTACTTGTACTTGTCGCCGACTTTTTGTGCGGCTTCCTGGCCCTTGGCCACCGCGTCGGCGACGGAGCCCTGGCCGGCGATGGCGGAGCTGACGCCCTGGGACACCCGTGTGCCCAGGGCGGCGAACTCGGGAATACCGACAAACTGGATGCCGACGGCCGGCCGCGGCTGGACACCGGGGTTAGTCGGATCGGCGTTCTCAATGGCAAAGCGTTCGGCTTTGAAGAACGGTGCGGCCTTCTGGAACTCGGCGTTCTCGTAGGTGGAGATGCGCTTGCCGGACGGGACCTTGGACCAGCCGAGCTTGGACGCGACGAGCTCCTCGTACTTCTTCGAGCTGGCCCAGGCGATGAACTTCCCGGCAGCGTCCTGCTTCTTCGAGGCCGCCTGCATGGCCCAGGACCAGGTCCACAGCCAGCCCGAGGACTTGGTCTCTTTCACCGGGGCCTGTGCGTAACCGATCTTTCCCTTCACCGGGGAGGCGTCGGCTTCCAAAGCGCCGGCTGCGGAGGTGGCGTCGTACCACATGGCGACCCTGCTCTGGCTCATGTTGTTCAGGCACTCGGTGAAACCGGCCTGCGCGGCCCCCGCTTCACCATGCTCTCGCACCAGCTTCGTGTAGAACTCCGTGGCTGCAGTGAATTCGGGAGCGTTGACCTTCGCATTCCAGTCCTTGTCGAACCAGGTCCCGCCGAAGGTGTTCACCACCGTGGTCAGCGGCGCGAAAACCTGGCCCCAGCCCGGCTGGCCGCGCAGGCAGATGCCCTTCATCCCGGGCGCTGCGCCGTCAGCCTTGGCGGCCAGGGCCGCGACTTCGTCCCATGTCGGCTTCTCCGGCATGGTCAGGCCCTTGGCATCGAAAATGTCTTTCCGATACATCAGGAAGGAGGACTCGCCGTAGAACGGTTCGCCATAGAGCTTGCCGTCCTTCCCGGTCAGGGAAGCGGTGTAGGCCGGCAGGATGTCCGCCTGGTTGAACTCGGCATCCTGGGCCACGTTGTCCAAGGGCGCCAGCCACCCGTTGGCGGAGTAGAACGGGATCTCATAGTTGGAAAGTGACGCGATGTCGTACTGTCCGGCCTGGCTCGAAAATTCCTGGCTGATCTTGGCGCGGACGTCATTTTCCGGCAGGACGGTGAAGTTGACCCGGATGCCGGTGTCCTTCGTGAAGTTAGCAGCGGTGAGCCGCTGCAGGTCCTCCATCTGCGGGTTGTTGACCATCAGGACATTAATGCTGTTCGGATCGCCTGCGGAATTGCCGCCGCCGGCGCCTGCACAGGCCGAGGCGCTCAGCGCCACGCACAGGGCACCTGCGGCCAATGCGGGAACGCGTAATTTTGCGCGCATTCAAGGACTCCTTTGTTCTTCAGGGGGTGCAATGCTGCCCTACTCCGACTGCTGTGTCAGGTGCGGGGCGGTGAGCGGGACTAGGGGCTTGATGCCGGGTGCCCCGCTGATGTTCCTCAAGATTAGGCTTGTGGCATAGGGCACAACTAGCGTCGTGGTTGCTGGTTTCTGATACTAATTTTCCTGAACGGTCCCGGGCGGGGCGCTACTC
>NZ_CAKKMF010000193.1 GCF_918697925.1 Arthrobacter sp. Bi26 | reverse complement strand
GCGTAGGGGCGGGGCCCCTCTACGGCGGAAAAGTGCGGGGCCGCCGGAAAATCCAACGACCCCGCACCTGTACTGCTAAACCAACCTAGACGCGCGGCTTTTCGCGCATCTCGAAGGTCTCGATGATGTCGCCTTCGGTGATGTCGTTGAACGAGCCAAGACCGATACCACACTCGAAGTCCGTGCGGACCTCGGTGGCGTCATCCTTGAAGCGCTTGAGCGTCTCAACGGTGAGGTTGTCACCGATGATCTTGCCGTCGCGGGTGATGCGTGCCTTGGCGTTGCGTCGGATAACACCCGAGCGGACGATCGAGCCTGCGATGTTGCCGAACTTGGAGGAACGGAACACTTCGCGGACCTCGGCGGTGCCAAGCTGGACCTCTTCGTACTCCGGCTTGAGCATGCCCTTGAGGGCTGCCTCAATGTCATCGATTGCTGCGTAGATGACGGAGTAGAAGCGCATGTCCACGCCTTCGCGGTCTGCCAGTTCGGCAACACGCTCGGCGGGCTTGACGTTGAAGCCGATGATGACGGCGCTGTCGACCGTTGCCAGGTTGACGTCGTTCTGCGTGATCGCACCGACACCGCGGTGGATGACGCGGAGCTGGACACCCTCGCCGACGTCGATCTTGAGCAGCGCGTCTTCGAGGGCTTCCACGGCACCGGACACGTCACCCTTGAGGATGAGGTTGAGGGTGTCGATCTTGCCATCGGCGACGGCCTGGTCGAAGTCTTCCAGGCTGATCCGCTTGCGGCGCTTGGCCAGTGCGGCGTTGCGGTCGGCGGCTTCACGCTTCTCGGCGATCTGGCGGGCGGTGCGCTCGTCAGCGGTCACGAAGAAGGTGTCACCGGCGCGCGGGACGTTGGACAGACCCAGCACCTGCACGGGGCGGGACGGGCCGGCCTCGGTCAGCGCGCTGCCGTCGTCGTCGAACATCGCACGGACGCGGCCGTGGGCCGTGCCTGCCACGATGGTGTCGCCGACGTGCAGGGTACCGGACTGAACCAGGACGGTGGCCACGGAACCGCGGCCCTTGTCCAGGTTGGCTTCAATCGCGATACCGCGGGCGTCCTTGTTCGGGTTGGCGCGCATGTCCAGGGCAGCGTCTGCGGTGAGCAGAACGGCGCCGAGGAGCTCGTCGATGTTGAGGTTCTGTCGGGCCGAGACCTCCACGAACATGGTGTCGCCACCGTATTCTTCCGGAACCAGGCCGTACTCGGTCAGCTGGCCGCGGACCTTGTCCGGGTTGGCGCCTTCCTTGTCGATCTTGTTCACGGCCACGACGATCGGCACGTTGGCCGCCTGGGCGTGGTTGAGGGCTTCAACGGTCTGCGGCATAACGCCGTCGTCCGCTGCGACCACCAGGATGGCGATGTCGGTGACCTTCGCACCACGGGCACGCATGGCGGTGAACGCCTCGTGGCCCGGAGTATCGATGAAGGTGATCTTCCGATCAATGCCTTCGTGGGCGTGGGTGACCTGGTAGGCACCGATGTGCTGCGTGATGCCGCCGTGCTCGCCCGCCATAACGTCGGACTTGCGGATGGCGTCGAGCAGCCGGGTCTTACCGTGGTCAACGTGACCCATGACGGTGACAACCGGAGGACGTGCCTCGAGGTCTTCATCGCCTTCGGCTTCCAGTTCGGCGTCGAAGTCGATGTCGAAGGTGGAGAGCAGCTCGCGCTCCTCGTCCTCCGGGGACACAACCTGAAGCTTGTAGCCAAGCTCCTCGCCGAGCAGCGCGAAGGTCTCTTCATCCAGCGACTGCGTGGCCGTGGCCATTTCGCCGAGGTGGAAGAGGACCGTCACCAGTGCGGCGGGGTTCGCCTCGATCTTGTCGGCAAAGTCCGTGATGGACGAGCCACGGCGAAGCCGGACTACGGTGTTGCCGTCGCCGCGGGGTACGCTCACGCCACCCAGCGACGGAGCACTCATCTGCTCCAGTTCCTGACGCTTGGCACGCTTCGACTTGCGCTGCTTGCCACGGCCTGCGCCGCCCTTACCGAAGGCACCCTGGGTGCCGCCGCGACCGCGACCGCCCTTACCAAAGCCACCACCGGCCGGAGCGCCGCCACCGGCACCGGGAGCACCGGTACCTGGAGCGCCACCCGGACGGCCCGGACCACGGCCTCCGCCGCCGGGACGGCCGGCACCAGCGGGTGCGGGACGTTCGGTGCGGTTAGGCATCATGCCCGGAGTCGGGCGGTTGCCGCCGGCTCCTGCCGGACGACCGGCGCCGGGAGCGCCGGCCGGACGCGGGGCGCCGGGGCGGGGGCCGCCTGCGCCTGCTGCCGGACGGGGACCACCCGGACGGGGGCCGCCTGCGCCTGCTGCGGGGCGCGGACCACCGGGGCGTTCACCCTCGGTGCGGCTTCCGCCCGGACGGGGCATGCCCTGGGACGGAGCGAACGGGTTGTTGCCCGGACGCGAGGGACGATCGTTGTCGCCGCCGCGGCCGCGGGGCATGCCCTGGGACGTGGCGAAGGGGTTGTTGCCGGGACGGGGACCGCCCGGACGCGGTGCAGAACCGCCCTGGCGTGCCGGAGCAGCCGGGGTTTCAGCCTTGGGG
>NZ_CAKKMF010000192.1 GCF_918697925.1 Arthrobacter sp. Bi26 | reverse complement strand
TCGCCGCACCAGCTGCCTCCGCCGCCGCCCCAGCCTCCGCCGCCTCCGCCGTGGAGGATCGAGTTGATGCGGATTCCACCGAGGATCGCGCCGCCGAGGCCGCCTCCGCCGCTGCCGCCGAACATCCCGCCACGGCCGTAGCCCTGGTTGGCGTAGCCGCCGAATTGGTCAACATCGGACTGGGCCAGCTGGGCGGCCTGCGCCGCCAGGGCGTGGGCCTGCTGCGCGTACTGCAGCGCAGTGACCGGGTCGGTGCGGGAGATCGAGAGCGCATAGTCCAGGTTCCGCTGTGCTTCGGCCAGGCGTGTGCGGGCATCGGTGCCCACGCCTCCGCGGCGGGCAGTGATGTAGTCCGACGTCGCGCTGATCTGGGCCTGGGCCGACATGATGCTCTGATGTAGCGAGGCCTGGGCGCGGCGGGCCTGTTCCTGCTGGTCGCGGATTCCGCCCAGGGACTGGTCCAGTGTCTGGTGCGCCGTTTCGACCCGCTCCAGGGTGGCGATGGGATCGATTTTTCCGCCCTGGATTTCCGCTTTGACCTGCGCCAGCGCCGCTTCGACGGCGGCCACCGGACCGGACAGCTCCGGATGGGCGCCGGACTGGAGCATCGCCTTGGCCTGCGCCAGGTCCTGGGCGGTGTCGACGACGGCGGATTCCAGGCCACTACGGGCCTCATCCAGGCTGCCGGCCACCTTGGTGATGGCCCCGATCAGCACGTTCGTCTGGTGCAGGCTTTCCTCGGCTGCCCGCACGGCCACCGCGGCAAGGCTGTTCTCGCCCGCGGCGAGCTTTTCCTGCGCCGCGGTTGAGGCGTTCTGCACGAATTCGAGGCGTTCCTTGGCCTGGTTGATGTTGTCCGCCACCTGGACCAGGGCGCTTTCGGCGTACTTGGCGCGCAGATCCGTCAGCGATTTTTCGGCGCTGGCAATCTTGGCCTCGGCTTCCGCGGCGCCGGCACCGACGGCGGCGAGGGCCTGCGGGGCGTTCTTCTCGAGCTCCCGGAGGGAATCGAAGTCCGCCTTCTGTTCCTGCAGCGAGGCCAGCGCGGCCTCGGCGCGGCGGATGATTTCGCCGAGCCAGCTCCGTTGCTGCTCCTCGGTGTCGGGAATGTGGTCGTCGAGCTGCTGCTGCAGCTTGAACGACTCCGTCATGTGGCCCTTGGCCTCCTGCAGCGCCTTCGTGAAATTACCCACCGCGGAATCGCCATACTGGGCCTGGGCGAATCCCAGTTCCTGCTCGCTGGACTTGATGGCGTCATCGGCCTCGATCAGCAGCGAATCGCTCTTACGGCGCAGTTCGGTCACGCTGAGACCCGCCAGCGGATCCGCCTGCGCACCTTGTGACCCCTTGGACGCTCCCGCACCCTGGCTGGCCTTCTTCCGGCGGTTGCGGAAGTACAGATAGGCTCCGCCTCCTGCCACGGCCACGACGCCGACCCCCACCAGTACGGCACTGCCCGCCCCGGCGTCGGACGGCACCGAGCCGCTGCCGCCGGACGCCGCGTCGCCCACCGCGGCAGCGGTGTCAATGGCCGCCTGCGCGAAGTCGCGCTTCCCGCCGGCCAGGTTCGGAACTATGGCGTTCTGGGTGATGTTCGACGTCTTGGAGTAGATCGCGCTGGCCGAGTTGGGGGAGAAGTAGTACTTCCCGTCGTCAGACATGGTGAGGATGACGTCGGCCTTGCCCATGCCCTTGTTCGTCGCGACAGCCTGGGCCCACGCCTTGGGGTCGGCCGGATTCTCAAACGTCTTTGCCGTGATGACATACAGGTTGTACTTGTGGTCCTTCAGGAGCTTCTGGATGGCGTCCTGAACTTCGGCCTTGCGGCCGCCGAGCACGTTCGCACTGTCCACGATGTTCTGCCCGGACGGGATGGTCACCGGATCTTCGGCCAGGGCTGGAGCGGCGGGGAGCGCCAGCAATCCAGCCACGCCAAGGACGGCGAGGAAACGATTCAACTTAGACCGCATGTGCAACCCTTCAGCACTTCTGGGACCGGTTCGGTCGAACCAGCCGTCACAGAATGCAGCAGCGCCCCCACGCAGATGTAAAGCCGCAGGTCGCTGTGGCATTTCCATTTGATTCTATGGTGCACCCAAATGGCAGTCCACCTAGGGGAATATGCCACCAGCGAAACGCGCTTAAACTGGGAAGCACGGGCCCGAAGGCAGCAATCCATCCGTTCAGGAACCTCCCAGTAAATGTCCGCTCTAGTGTCAGCCTGAGCGTCCATAGTTATAGGCAGACGAGGATGAAAGGAAGTCTCATGACTGAGAACCCAGTGCCGGGTGCGACACCGGAGCCGACACAACAGAACCAGGAACCGGGAGGACCCCAGGAGGGCTCGCCAGATCAGTCGCATGCCGGCCGCACGCCTGAGGCGGCGCCCGGAAGCGCGGCGCCCGGAAGCCCGGTGTCCGGAAGCCCGACGCCCGAGAACCCGACCCACCGCCTGGACCGCGCCGAGGACGGCGCGCCGCGGCCGGTCTACCAGCAGCAGCCCTCCGAGGCACAGCGCTCCGCCGCGGACACCCAGCAGTTCGGCGCCCCGGCCCAGCAAACCGGCCAGTATGGCGGGTTCTCCCAGGCCGGCCAGGGTCAGGGCCAGCC
>NZ_CAKKMF010000191.1 GCF_918697925.1 Arthrobacter sp. Bi26 | reverse complement strand
GGGAACCGTCGCGGGGCGGAAACAAGCGAGCTAGCAACGGACGGCTCCGCAGCACCGGTTTCGAGTTGCAGTACCCAAGTTTCCGAGAAGGCTACCGGGCCATTCTGGCCGGCAAAGGCGTCCGGCACCCGTAAGTCCTGATGTGAAATTCACCACCCACTTCTCTGAGGGGAACCATGGATCTTCAGCACATTATCGAGACGGCCGGCCGCTTCATGGACTTCGCCGGCGTGGCCGTTATGGTAATCGGCGCCCTCGTGTCCATCCCCATGGCGCTGCGGGGATTCCAGCCGGAACGCCTGCCGGCCGGCTCCGCGCGACTCTCCGTCTACCGCTCCTACCGGCAACTGCTGGGCCGCTCCATCCTCCTCGGGCTCGAACTGCTCGTCGCGGCCGACATCATCCGTTCAGTCGCCGTCACACCAACCTTCGAGGGCGTCGGCGTGCTGGCCATTATTGTGCTCATCCGGACCTTCCTGAGCTTCTCGCTCGAGCTTGAAATCACCGGACGCTGGCCCTGGCAGACTAAGCGCGAGCATTCCTCCGACACTTCCGCGGCTGGCTGAAACCCTTCCGGGTGGCGCGGCGCCCGGCTAGGCTCGCGCCATGACTGACTACGCGCGTTCCCGTGCCTCCAAAGCCACCGAGCTGCTCCGTCTCCACCAAGCCCCGGAGATCCTCCAAGTCATCAATGTCTGGGACGCGATCACCGCGAAAGTGGTCGGCGACGTTCCTGGTACCAAGGCGCTGGCCACGGCCAGCCACTCCATCGCAGCGTCCCGCGGCTACGAAGACGGCGAGAAGATCCCGGTGGACGAGATGATCGCCGCCGTCGGGCTGATTGCCGCCGCTACGTCGCTGCCCGTCAGCGCTGACCTCGAAGCGGGCTACGGGAACCCCGGGGAAACGGTGCGCAAGGCGATCGGGGCCGGCGCTGTCGGAGCCAACATCGAAGACCAGATGCGCCCGCTCGCCGATGCCGTTGCGCAGATGCGTGCTGCGGTGCGTGCAGCCGAGGCTGAGGGGATCGAGTTCGTCCTCAACGCCCGCACCGACGCCTTTTTGAAGGGCAAGGACCGAGACCCTGCCGCGGTGCTGGCCGATGCCATTGAGCGCGGCCGTGCCTTCCTCGAAGTGGGTGCGACCACGGTGTTCGTGCCGGGCCTGCTGGACGAGGCTACCGTCACCGCGCTGGTGGAAGGGATTGGCTGGAACAAGGTGTCGGTCATCAATGTGCCCGGTTCACTGGCTCCGGCCAAACTGCAGGAACTTGGCGTTGCCCGCATTTCCTACGGCCCGTGGACCCAGCGCGTGGCGCTGACGGCGTTGGCCGACGCGACGGCGGCGCTGCTAGCAGGCGGGTCTCTTCCTGAAGGCACCCGGGCACTGAACTGACCGGCGTGTTTTCCTGACGTTCTCACTGTGGCGACTCACCATGGCGACTCACCCTGCCAACCGAAGGGAGCTGATCCGATTGGACGTAGATCCTTGGCCGGAGTCACCCGAGCTTCCGGCGCCGATCATTATGGACCAGCGATGGATGGACGCAGTCTTCCTGCACTGGCGCATCCCTGAGGCAGTGGCGGCGGCGTACATGCCACCGGGCGTCGCGCCGGACATCTTCGACGGATCGGCCTGGGTGGGGCTGATCGGCTTCCGCATGCAGCGTGCCGGGCTTGGCCGCGGTCCTGGCATCCCCTATTTCGGAAGCTTCAACGAGATCAACGTGCGCCTCTACTCCCGGGAGCCGGACGGTACTCGGGGTGTGGTTTTCCGCAGTCTGGATGCTTCACGCTTGGCGGTGGTGCTGGCAGCGCGGGCGGCCGGGATTCCCTACGTGTGGTCGCGGACGTGCTTCCTTGGTACTGATTCTCTGGATTCCGCATTGGATTCCGAGGGGCGCACCGCTTTCGCTGCCGCTGGGTCGGCCGGAGCCGGAGGGACCGCTGGGTATTCCGTGCGCCGATTCCGGGGCGGCGCCCGGAGCGACTTCGCCGTCGTCCCGAAGCCCGACGACGAAGCGACCGACGCGCTGTCCATCCACCTCACGGCACGGTTCGGCCTGCATTCTCGATTCAAGAACCGGACCCTGTACATCCCCAATACGCACAGTGCATGGCCGTTGTACCGGGCGCAATTGACCCTACTTCAGGACGACCTCGTCGGCGCGGCCGGCATCCATGTCGCTGGACCACCGGAGTCCGTGCTGTATTCGCCGGGAGTCCGCACCCAGTTTGGCTGGCCACGAGTCCTGAGTCCCGTCTCCTGAGTACTGCCCGGTGGCAGGAAATCGGCGGGCCTCAGGTCCTACCCATGAGCGGGCTAAAAATGTCACACCCCTTTGGCAGACTCTGGTTATGGAAGCCGTCAGGGATTTCATTGCTTGCCAGGAAGAGGGGCGGGGCACGGACCAAGGCCCAGCCCCGGTCCAGCAACCCCGGCCGTCCGGCGCGGACCGCGTGGACGGGGCGCTGGCCGCGTTGCAGGCGTTGAGTGGGACGGTGGTGGAGGACGCGGGGTCGTGGGGATTCCGGGCCGCGTCGGACTTCGCCGGACGGGTGGAGGAGTTCTCGCGCACGGTGGAGTTTCTGCAGCTGGTGGCGGCTTCGGCTGTGGACCGGACCCGGAAGCAGTCC
>NZ_CAKKMF010000190.1 GCF_918697925.1 Arthrobacter sp. Bi26 | reverse complement strand
GTGGGGTGGCACCCGTGGGGCGGTGGCAACCGAGTAGAAGTTGACCACCAAAACGGGCTGATCACCACCTACAACCACCTGCAGGAAATCGCCGCAAAAAAGGGTGAATCCGTCGAGGTAGGCGAAGTTATCGCAAAGGTGGGCACCACGGGCTCGTCCACCGGCTGCCACCTCCATTTCGAGACTATAAAGGATGGTCACCACGCCAATCCGCTCAAATGGACACTCTTGCCAACTAAGCAGATCGACAAACTCGGGAACATCGAGATGATCAGCTACGCCGCCGGCGCGAACGGCCCCAGGAGTGCTACGAGCTGGGCCATCCCCGTGTCCGAGGACAACTCGCACGCCGTTACGGGAGGCACCTCCGAGGAGGATGTTCCACCCCCGCCGGAGCCGCCGGTTTATGCGTTGCCTGACAAGAGGCAGGACCCGGGTAGACCGCAGGGAGACCCCAATCGTGCTCCGGTGTCTTTGATTGCTGAGACGGTCTCGGGTCTCGATGTTGTTTTTGATGGGTCCGGTTCCTCGGATGATGGGTCGGTGGTTTCCTATGCCTGGGACTTTGGTGATGACTCGCTTGCGGGAACCGGGCCGACGGTGCGGCACAGTTACGGGAAGGCGGGGACATACACGGTCCGTTTGACGGTTACCGATAATGCCGGCGTCGAGGGCACGAGTTCGAAGATGGTCACCGTTGTTGCGCTGCCGGTCAATGCTGCTCCGGTGTCTTTGATTGCTGAGACGGTCTCGGGTCTCGATGTTGTTTTTGATTGGTCCGGTTCCTCGGATGATGGGTCGGTGGTTTCCTATGCCTGGGACTTTGGTGATGACTCGCTTGCGGGAACCGGGCCGACGGTGCGGCACAGTTACGGGAAGGCGGGGACATACACGGTCCGTTTGACGGTTACCGATAATGCCGGCGTCGAGGGCACGAGTTCGAAGATGGTCACCGTTGTTGCGCTGCCGGTCAATGCTGCTCCGGTGTCTTTGATTGCTGAGACGGTCTCGGGTCTCGATGTTGTTTTTGATGGGTCCGGTTCCTCGGATGATGGGTCGGTGGTTTCCTATGCCTGGGACTTTGGTGATGACTCGCTTGCGGGAACCGGGCCGACGGTGCGGCACAGTTACGGGAAGGCGGGGACATACACGGTCCGTTTGACGGTCACTGATAATGCCGGCGTCGAGGGCACGAGTTCGAAGATGGTCACCGTTGTTGCGCTGCCGGTCAATGGTGCTCCGGCGCCTTGACACCAGCCATCGCAGTGCTGCGTCGGGCCCCGACGGGAGGGCGGTGCCGCCTGACCTGGGCCCGTCGGGCCCAGGTCAGGCGGCAGCCGATGCAGCAGCTGATCCCCGACGAAGTCCCGCCCTCTAGCTTCAACAACTGGGTCAACGCCGCCGCCACGATTCCGTGGATGCCTGGGTCCCGTCCCCGCCGGTCCTTGCGCCCGCTCCTTTGCTACCTTCTCCCCGGCGCCCGGCACCTGCAATTCCGCGGAGGACTACTGGGCCGCCACCGGCCAGCTACTGGGGATATCCGTGGTTCTCTGATTGGTACCGCAAAAGGTGCGTGCTGACGGTTCACAGACCCGGCCGTCTGTGGTCACATAGGGGGGTGAGTCCGTGACGATTGGGGTCTGGCGGACATAGTGCGGGAGTCACATCGTGGGAAAACACTGGGGAAACTCATCGAGTGAGCAGTCAGCCAGGGCGCGGACCATTGCCGTGCGCTGCGTATCCGGAGGCCTGTGCCTGTCCCTGGCCGTTCTGGCATTCGGTGGCTTTCAGGGGCTGAGCGCCTTCGCGTCCTACGGGGCGCCCGCCGCCATCCCGACCGCCGCCATGCCGCCCGCCGGCGCGGTGGGGCGCGAAACCCTGGACCCGCAGGCCCACTCCGCCGCTACCGGTGCTGCGGGGACTCCCGGCACAGTCACTGCCGACGCCCTGGCGCTCCTGGCCTTCAGCCGGAGCACGGTGGACACGGTCACCAGGGAAGGAGTGCGTGGCGAGCTCAATGTGGCCTCGGCGGTCCTGAGCCGGCCCGCGGCCGGTTTCCTCATGGCCCCGCTGGAATCGCTCGTGCCGTCGTCCCCGTTCGGGCTGCGCACCAGCCCCCTGACGGGATTCGCGGGCGAATTCCATTGGGGCCAGGACTTCGCGGCATCGTGCGGCACCAGGGTCTACTCCGCCGACGCCGGCGTGGTGAGGGCCGTAGGGTGGCATCCCTGGGGCGGCGGCAACCGGGTGGAAATCGACCACGGCAACGGGCTCATCACCACGTACAACCACCTGGAGGCGATCGCGGTCAAGAAGGGCGACTCCGTGCGGGTGGGGGAGGTCATTGCCCGGGTGGGTACCACCGGCTCCTCCACCGGCTGCCACCTACATTTCGAAACGATCCTCAACGGCTCCCACACCAATCCCCGGGACTGGACGTTGCTCCCCATCAAGCAGGTGGATCAGCTCAGCCCGATGGACATGACCAGCTACGCACCCGACGCCGGCAAGGCAACCAACGCGGGGATTGGCTGGGCGATTCCTGTCCGGGAGGATCTGACCCACGTGGTGGCCGGCGGCGTTCAGGAACAGCCCGCCGCGGTGGCCGCCAAGCCGTCAGCGAGTGCCTCAGCAGCAGCCACCGAAGCCGCCGCCAACAAACCGTCGGCAAAGCC
>NZ_CAKKMF010000189.1 GCF_918697925.1 Arthrobacter sp. Bi26 | reverse complement strand
GTGATGCAGGCGCAGGGTTCGGTGCTGACCAACAAGTACGCCGAGGGCTACCCGGGCAAGCGCTACTACGGCGGCTGCGAGCACGTCGACGTTGTGGAGCAGCTCGCGATCGACCGGGTCAAGGCCCTGTTCGGTGCGGAATTCGCGAACGTGCAGCCGCACTCCGGCGCGCAGGCCAACGCCTCGGTGATGCATGCGCTGATCCGTCCGGGGGACACCATCATGGGCCTGAACCTGGCGCACGGCGGGCACCTGACGCACGGCATGCGGATCAACTTCTCCGGCCGGCTCTACAACGTCATCCCGTACCAGGTCCGCGAACAGGACCACCGGATCGACATGGCCGAGGTCGAGCGCCTGGCTCTCGAGCACAAGCCGGCGCTGATCGTGGCGGGCTGGTCCGCGTACGCCCGCCAGCTCGACTTCGCCGAGTTCCGCCGGATCGCCGACTCGGTGGGCGCCTACCTGATGGTGGACATGGCGCACTTCGCCGGGCTGGTCGCGGCCGGGCTGCACCCGTCCCCGGTCCCGCACGCCCACGTCACCACCTCCACGACGCACAAGACCCTGGCCGGTCCGCGCGGCGGGATCATCCTGTCCAACGACGCCGAGATCGCCAAGAAGATCAACTCGGCGGTGTTCCCGGGCCAGCAGGGCGGGCCGCTGGAGCACGTGATCGCGGGCAAGGCCGTGGCGTTCAAGATCGCCGCCTCCGAGGAGTTCCGGGAGCGCCAGGAACGGGTGCTGGCCGGGGCCAGGATCCTCGCGGACCGGCTGGTCCAGCCGGATGTGACCGCGAAGGGGATCAGCGTGATCTCCGGCGGCACCGATGTGCACCTGGTCCTGGTGGACCTGCGCGACTGCGAGCTGAACGGGCAGGAAGCCGAGGACCGCCTCGCGGCCATCGACATCACGGTCAACCGCAACGCCGTCCCGTTCGACCCGCGCCCGCCGATGGTGACCTCCGGGCTGCGGATCGGCACCCCGGCGCTGGCGACCCGCGGCTTCGGCGAGGCGGCCTTCGCCGAGGTCGCCGACATCATCGCCGAGGCCCTGACCGCCGACGCCGGCGCGGACCTCTCCGGCCTGCGCACCCGGGTGGAGGCCCTCGCCGCCGCCCACCCGCTCTACCCCTCGGTTGATAACCTCGCCTAAGCGACGTATGACTGAAGTAGTAGCAATACAGAACTAACCGCAGTACAGATCACGACGCCGGGTTGCCGCCACAAGCCGCCGCCCGGCGTCGTGCATCCGGCAAGCTGCCGCCAACCGGCCGGCCGCAGTGCCTTCCGGCAGGACCATCTGCCGGACCACAGTAAGACCTAGTGAGGAACCGACAATGGCTGTTGGAGTCTTTGACCTGTTTTCCATCGGAATAGGACCATCCAGTTCCCACACGGTGGGTCCGATGCGGGCCGCCGCCGTGTTTGCCGAAGAACTTAAGTCCCTCGGCAAGCTGGCAGAGGTGGCGTCGCTGCGGGTGGACCTCTACGGCTCGCTCGCTGCCACGGGCCACGGCCACGGCACCATGACGGCCATCCTGCTCGGGCTCGAGGGCTTCCATCCCGAGCAGATCCTCCCCGAGGAAGTGGAGGGCCGGCTGGCGGCGATCGCCGGGACCGGCACGCTGCAGCTGGCCGGGGCTGTGCCCCTGCCGTACGGGGTGAAGGACATGGTCCTGCGGCCGCTGACCATCCTGCCCCGGCACACCAACGGGATGACGTTCACCGTCTCCGACGCCGGGGGCGAAACCCTGCACCAGGCCACGTTCTTCTCCGTCGGCGGCGGCTTCATTGTCCGCGAGGGCGAGGAGGACGCGGCCCTGAAGGAACTCGACGAATCCAAGAAGGAACTCCCGCTGCCGTTCCGCACGGCGGCCGAACTGCTGGAACACTGCCAGTCCCAGGGCCTCTCGATCGGCGAGATCATGCTGGTCAACGAGCGCGCCTCCCGCACCGAGGCGGAGATCCGGGAGGGCCTGCTGCACATCTACTCGGTGATGGAAGGCTGCGTCGAGGTCAGCCTCAAGCGCACCGGGCTGCTGCCCGGCGGGCTCAAGGTCCGCCGCCGCGCGCCCGACTGGCACGAGCGGCTCCTGAAGGAGGACAAGGACCGGGACCCGAAGTACTGGCAGGAATGGGTCAACCTGATCGCGCTGGCCGTGAATGAGGAAAACGCCTCGGGCGGGCGGGTGGTCACCGCCCCCACCAACGGCGCCGCGGGCATCATCCCGGCCGTGCTCTACTACGCGCTGCACTTCGCCCCCGGCATGGACCAGGCCACCCAGGCCGACCGGGACGACGTGGTGGTCAAGTTCCTGCTGACCGCGGCCGCGATCGGGGTGCTCTACAAGGAGCAGGCCTCGATCTCCGGCGCGGAGGTCGGCTGCCAGGGCGAGGTGGGTTCGGCGTCCTCGATGGCGGCCGCCGGCCTGGCCGAGGTCATGGGCGGCACGCCCCAACAGGTGGAGAACGCCGCGGAAATCGCGATGGAGCACAACCTGGGCCTGACCTGCGACCCGATCGGCGGGCTGGTCCAGGTCCCGTGCATCGAGCGCAACGCGATCGCCGCCGCGAAGGCCATCAACGCCGCCAAGATGGCGCTCTGGGGCGACGGCACGCACCGGGTCTCCCTCGACGAGGTCATCGTGACCATGCGGGAAACCGGCAAGGACATGAGCTCCAAATACAAGGAAACGGCCATGGGCGGCCTCGCCGTCAACGT
>NZ_CAKKMF010000188.1 GCF_918697925.1 Arthrobacter sp. Bi26 | reverse complement strand
CCCAAAAACACCCCAACACCCGCCCCGCCACCCCAACCCGGAACTGTGCACTGCATCACCACAGCACCAACCGCAGCCAACAACGCCGCCGCCGGCACCACCGAAAGAACACCCCCGCCGGCACTCTGTCGGGAACCGACGTTGTCTTCGGGCACGCCGTGGTGTTCGCAACGAACACCGGGCGCAATGGGCGGCCTGCCACTGAGCGGCTGGCGAGACAGTTCTTATGCTCACGGAGTCTTATGCTCACAGAGGCAAGCTGCGGGACGTCGCTACCGACCAGAAGGGCCTGGCAGTTCTGCTGCGACTTTCTGCTCTTGTGCAGCCATTTTGGTGTCCGGGACAATTCGGGGCATACGGAACTTAGGATTCGGGGCCGGACTGTGACGTCACTCCTCGAGCTGCGGGGCGGCCGGTCCGACCCGCCGCCTCATAGCCCGGCTCACTGCAGTGGAAGGAGGGGGCATGAACCAGCGTCGGGTCGATGAAACATTCAGCGTCAATGAAACCGTCAGCCCTGCACGCGCTAAGCCCACCCGGCTGTGGCTCGCGGCGGGCGCACTGGCCGGCGCCAGCCTCCTGGGAGGCGTGACTGTCACCCCTGCAGGGATGCTTGCGCTCCCCGGCAGCCCGCAGTCCACCTCACAGCAGACAGGGACTCAGCCTTTCGGGCCGGCCTCCTACAAGGCTGAAGATACCCTGGCTGCCTTCGGCCGCATTACCTACGACTACGAGCCCTTCCGTTCCCCGGCGGCGCTGGCAGCGGCGAGCCAGGTGATCGTCCGGGGAGCCGTGGTGGGCGTCCGGAAAGGAAGAGTGGGCACCGGCATCCACTCCATTGTTCTGATCCTGCGCGCTGACACCGCGATCAAGGGCGGACTGCCACAGGGCAGTGACGGGAATGTCTACCTTGAGCTGAATGGTGCAAGGAGTTCGGATCCCCTGTACTTCCTGAAGGCCTTTCCCAAGGGGGCCGCTGCCGTTGCCTACATGGTGCCCGCTGGGGACGGTACACCCAGAGAAGGAACGGACGTGACGGTAGAGAACCCGATGGCGGGCCGTCCGGACGGGCAGGCGCTGTTCATGGCACCACCGCAGGGTCTTGTCCTTCAAGCCGGCGACCACGACGTCGTGTGGCCGCTCATCGGCGAACGGGCACCGGGGAAGATCGTCGATGCGCTGCCCGGGGGCAACCTGATCAGGGGGTAGCCGCCGAATGTGCCGACGGGCAGGGTCTTGTGTTTTGGGGGCTTAAATGCGCAAGGGCCCCCAACGTGGTTGGGGGCCCTCGACCTCAATGATGTTCCGGCGGGAACCTAGCACTGGGGGTCCTGGTGGTTGGGACACCGCCGTTCCCGGCCTTCCAGGCTGCTCTGGCGGATTGTTGTGGGGGTAAATGGCCCATCACAGATGAGGGTGTAGCGGACGGCGGCGCGTTCGACAGGCGCACTGCAACCGGCTCGATGCCGATTGCGCACCGTGTCGCTGGTGTGCGATCATTCCCGTGATCGTGATCCATCGGCAGGAGGTGAGACCCATGTATGCAGTATCCGCAATGGGTTCTCCCCACAGTCCACGATCGCGCGACTGAGCTAGTCGCCACCGGGAGCGCCCAACAGCCAATTCGCGAAAGGCGACTCCCATGAACACCACACCCTCTTCAACTCTGCACATCACCTCGATGACAGCCTCCGACCGGCCGAGGTCCGACCAGAATCAGCCGCAGGTCGACGCCACAAAGCAGGTGCGCGCTGCGGGCGGGCGAGCGTTGGTGCTCGGTGGCGGCGGATCGACAGGCAACGCGTGGCTGATCGGCGTCATCGCCGGCCTCTTCGATGCCGGGCTGGATGTGACTGAGGCTGATCTGGTCATCGGGACGTCGGCCGGCTCGACCGCCGCGACCCAGATAACCAGTGGGATCCAGGCGACCGAACTGCTTGCCGCTATTCTTGCCGCGGCGCCCCAGCAACGTACCGGTCCGGTCGGATCCGACCGTGGACGCGTTCCGATCAGGCCGGCGGCGGACCACATGGAGAGAACGAGCAAGATCATCGCCGCCGCTGAGGATGCGGCCGACATGCGTCGCAGAATGGGCGCCGCGGCACTCGATATGGCTGCGGCGTCGGACGGCTCCAGGCAAACGCGGTGGCGCGCGACCGTCGCCGCGCGGCTGCCCAGTCAGCACTGGCCGGAACGAACAGTGCTCATCACGGCGGTCAATGCCCATACCGGCGAACCGGTCGTGTTCGACCGCCACAGCGGAGTCGACCTGGTGGACGCCGTCGCGGCCAGCTGTGCCAGTGGCTTCGCCTACAGGATCGGAGACAAACGGTATATCGACGGCGGCTACCGACGCAACGAGAATGCAGATCTGGCAGCCGGAAACGGGCGGGTGCTGGTGCTGTCGCCATTCGGCGGCAGAACACGGACGCCGTTGGAGTGGGGCATGCATCTTGCAGCACAGGTCGACGAGCTACGCGCGCGCGGCAGCAAAGTCGAAACGATCTTCCCGGATAGCAACTCTGAGCATATGTTCGGCGCCAATGCGATGGATCTGTCCCTGCGTCCGCCCGCCGCTCAGGCTGGTTACAACCAAGGCAGAGCCCTTGCCGAACAGCTCACCGATTTCTGGCGCTGACGCTCTCGAACCTGAAACGAGGTCAGGCCCCGACTACATCCTCGGTCATGAAGAGCCGGTTAAATGGGCTCATCAACTTTTAGCGTGGTGTCCTTCAAATGAAGGGGCTCGTAGCCCTGCGAGCATAGGTGTTGTCGAGACATCTATTGCTGAGGACTACGAGCCTTGTTACAGATTACGCAGACGTGCGATG
>NZ_CAKKMF010000187.1 GCF_918697925.1 Arthrobacter sp. Bi26 | reverse complement strand
CCGCCCGGCATGCCCCCGCCGGACCCGGGGATCCGGCCCAGGCCGTTGTCGCCGAACGTCAGTTCCAGGAAGCTGTTGGTCTCCGAACCTGCCATGTACGGGCGGACCGAGGCCGGGGTCAGCTGGAACAGCACAATGTAGCTTCCGGCCACAACGGCGATCCCTGCGGCGGCGGCCAGCAGGTGCAGAAGCCGGCGGCCGAGTGTGGTGGGCGCCGCCCACAGGTAGGCCAGGGCCAACCCGGGAACGATCAGGAAGCCCTGCAGCATCTTGGACAGGAACGCCAGGCCGATCACCGCGCCGGCCGCAGCGAGCCACTTCCAGCCGGCCTTCTCGATGGCGCGCGTGGTGAGGTAGGCGGCCAGCACCAGGCACAGCGTGAGCATCGCGTCCGGGTTGTTGAACCGGAACATGAGGGCGGCCACCGGGGTCAGCGCCAGGGCGGCGCCGGCGAGCAGGCCCGCCGCCGGTCCGGACACCCGCTTGACGGTCAGGTAGAGAAGCCCGACGGCGGCCACGCCCATGAGAGCCTGGGGAATGAGCATGCTCAGTGCCGAGAAGCCAAAGATCCGTCCCGCGAGGGCGGGGATCCAGAGGGCGGCGGGCGGTTTGTCCACCGTGATGGCATTGCCGGCGTCGAGCGAGCCGAACAGCAGCGCGGTCCAGTCCTTCGTCCCGGCCTGGATCGCCGCGGCGTAGAAGGAGTTGGCGTAGCCGGTGGCTTCCAGGTTCCACAGGTACAACGCTGCGGTGACCAGCAGCAACAGCGCTGCCGAGGGCCGCACCCAACGTGGCTGCGGTCCGAACAGCAGGCGGTCCCGGCTGCTCTGCGTTGTGCGGGTTGTCGGCAGGTGGGGCGCCGTCCCGGTGTCCTCAGGTACCGCGCGGGGAGTTTCCTGGGCTGCCGGCGGGCTGCCGGCTGGGGAGCCTCCCTGGGCTCCGGCGGTGGGGCTGATGGTTGCCGTCATTTACTTGGCCTTTTCTGTACTGGGGAGGAAAGTGTCGGTGGCGCCGGGCGCCGGAGCAGAGTCGGTAGGCCTGTGCCGGAAGACCACCAGCCGGAAGAGCAGGAATTTCACGGCTGTGGCGGCCAGGTTGGCGGCGGTGACCGTGAGCAGTTCAAGCCAGCGGTCCGGTGCCGCTCCCGACGCGGCGTGAACCAGGGCGAGTGCGCCCGAGGTCAGGGCCAGCCCGATCCCGAAGACCAGCAGCCCCTCGAAGTGGTGGCGTGCCGCCTGGCTGCTGCCCTGGATGCCGAACGTGAAGCGCCGGTTGGCCGCGGTGTTGGCCACGGCGGTGGTGAGCAACGCCAGGAAATTTGCCAGCTGCGGGTCCATGATCCCGCGGCAAAGCAGGAAAATTGCCAGGTATGCCAAGGTGGAGGCCACCCCGATGCTGCCGAAGCGGACCAGTTGCCCGAAGAGGCTTCCGCCGGGGCTTTGTTCCTGGGCCCGCGAGGAGGCCGGCAGCGGTCCGCGGGCCAGGGCGGCGCGCAGCTCGGGCACCGGGATCCGGCCCGAGACCAGGTCCCGGCTCAACCGTGCCATGCCGCGCAAGTCAGCGAGGGCAGTCTGGACGATGTCCACGCTGGAATCAGGGTCGTCGGTCCAGTCCACCGGGACTTCGTGGACGCGCAGGCCGCACTTTTCTGCCAGGACCAACAGCTCGGTGTCGAAGAACCAGGCGTTGTCCAGTGTGTGGGGGAGCAGTTGCCGGGCCACGTCCGCCCGGATCGCCTTGAAACCGCACTGCGCGTCGCTGAAGTGGGCGCCCATAAGGGACTGCAGCAGGAAGTTGTAGCTGCGCGAGATGAATTCGCGCTTGGGTCCACGGACCACGCGCGAGTTGCGGGTCAGGCGCGTCCCGATCGCCAGGTCGGAGTGCCCCGAAATGAGCGGCGCAAGGAGCGGGCCGAGGGCGGCCAGATCAGTGGAAAGATCCACGTCCATGTACGCCAGGACCGGCGACAGCGAGGCAAGCCACACCTTGCGAAGCGCGTTACCGCGGCCCTTTTCGGCCATATGGACCACGTTCACTTCGCGCAGCTCGCGGGCTACGCGTTCCGCCGCCTTGAGCGTTCCGTCGGTGCTGGCGTTGTCCGCCACCGTGATCCGGAAGGAGTGCGGGAAGGCGCCGAGAAGGTACGCGTGGAGCCGGCGCAGGCATGCTTCGAGATCCCGTTCCTCGTTGAAGACCGGAATGGTGACGTCCAGCAGGGGTGTGTTGGCGCGCGTGTCAATGGCTGAGCGCCGGCCGCCCGGGCCGGCAAGCGCCCCGGCGGACGTGCCCGGGCCAAGCGCTTCGGCCAGGGCAGGCCCCGGCCGTGCGGCCGGGCTGGCCGGCGTCGCCGTGGAGCGGAGCAGGGTTCCTGTGGCCTGGTCTGTGAATGTCATGGCTCAACTTTCCCGGCGGCCCATATGAGGGCTTTAGGGTCAAGCTGTGCGGGGGCTGTGGAAGTCCGGCTGGTCCGCCCCCGACACACAAGAAGGCCCCGGATCCATGTGGATCCGGGGCCTTCTGTGGAGGCCGGTTAGTGCCGGTTTAGTACCAGTTGTGTGCGTAGTGGAAGTTCAGGGCGCCGCAGGGGGAGCCGTAGCGTTCCTTGACGTAGTTCAGGCCCCAGTTGATCTGGGTCCGGTAGTTGGTCATGTAATCGGCGCCGGCGCTCGCCATCTTCGTGGCCGGCAGGGACTGGACCACGCCGTAGGCGCCGCTGCTGGGGTTGGTGGCAGTCGTCTTCCAGTCCGATTCCTTGGTCCAGAGCTTATGCAGGCACTGCATCTGGCCCGGTGCCCAGCCATAGCTGCCCAGCTGGGCCGCGGCGTAGGCCTGGGCCCCGGCGGGGTCGTCGACTGCGACCGGCGCAGCTGCGGGAGCCGGGGCAGCTGCCGGGGCCGGTGCGGGAG
>NZ_CAKKMF010000186.1 GCF_918697925.1 Arthrobacter sp. Bi26 | reverse complement strand
GGTCGTGGGGGCAGCGAGGAAATCGGTGGCCTGCAGCAGCCCGACGGGCCGGCCGCCGCCCAGCACAGGGGTCGCGGCGAGGCGCCCCAAGGACGAGGTGTCGACGTCGAGCGCGGCCAGGACCCGCACGGTGACGGGCATCCTGGCGCGGTCGCCGCCGTCGGAGACCTTCACGGCGACGGCGCGGCCGTCCGGGAGGCCCACCAGCTGGACGCCCTCGAAGCCGTCCTTGGCCAGCATGCCGGGAACCAGCCGCATCAGCGCGGTGACGTCCCGGTCTTCGCCGGCAACCATCTCGGGGTGGCGGCGCATGGCGCGGGCGACGGCGGCTTCCGCACTGGATCCCGCTACTGCACTGCCGCCGGCTCCGGCGGCCGCGGCCAGGCGGCCGAAGGCCCGTGCCATGCCGCGCAGGGTGAGTGCGAACAGCGGGGTGCCGCAGCCGTCAGTGGTGGTGGCCTGAGGGTCCTCGCCGGTCAGGTCCACCACGGTTTGGGCCACGAGTTGCTGGAGCGGGTGCGCCGGGTCAAGGTAACCCTGGACCGGCCAGCCGTTGATGACGCAGGTGGCAGCCATCGCGGCGTGCTTTCCGGAGCAGTTTTGCGCCAGCTGGGTCGCCTGGCCGCCGTCCCCGAGCCAGTCCTCTCGCTCGCGGGCGCCGTAGGGCAGGTCAGTACTGTTCTCGAGGTCCGCGGGCGTCAGGCCATGCAGGTCCAGGATGCGCCGCGCGCCGTCACGGTGGGTGGCGGCTCCGGAATGGCTGGCGGCTGCGAGGGCGAGGAGATCGTCCGGGAGCTCCAGCCCGGCACGGACCATGGCGACGGCCTGCAGGGGCTTCAGGGCGGACCGCGGGTAGAACGGGGCGAGGGGATCGCCGGCGGCCAGGAGGATCCGGCCGTCCGCTGCGGTGGCTATGACCGAGCCGTAGTGGACGCTTTCGACGATGCCGTCCCGGGTCTGGACCGCGAGCGGGGCGTGCTGCGGGAGCCGCTCCGGGGCCAGCGGCGTCGGGGCGTGCGCGAGAGCAGGGGAAATCATTGCGTCCTTTGGTGGCGGTCGGTGTGGTTGTGGTGGCTGGTCACTCTGTTGGTGCTTTTGGTGCTGACAACGGCGTCAGGAATCTGCCGTCAGGCGTTGAGGATCGAGTCGAGGGCGATGCCAACGGCATGGAGGTGCTGGCTCATGGCGATGCGCGCCGTCGCCGCGTCGCCGGCTTCGATCGCGGCCAGGATGCGCCGGTGCTCCTCGTCGGAAGCGTGCTGGCGGTCCGCCACCATGTTCAGGGTTTCGGACTGGTGGGCGAGGGCATCCCGGATGTCCGCGACGACGTTTTCGAACACCTTGTTCCCGCTGGCCCGCGCGATCATCGCGTGGAAGCTGGAGTCCAGGCCCACCCACACTTCCGGGTCGTCCTCGCCGCTCATCGCGGCAACGATCTCCCGCATGGTGTCCAGCTCCTCGGGTGAACGGCGTTCCGCGGCCAGTCCGGCGGCAGGAACCTCGATATGGGGACGGGCCTCGGTGAGGTCTCGTGCGGAGTATTGGCCCAGGACCAGGTCCTTGGCCACGTGGTTGGCGACGACGAACGTGCCCCGCCCGGTCTTGGTGACGGTCAGGCCCAGGGCGGTGCAGGAGCGCAATGCCTCGCGGACCACGGAGCGGCTCACGCCGTACTGCTGGGCGAGGCTGGCCTCGGAGCTCAGCTTGGCGCCGACGCCGAGCTTGCCGGATTCGATTTCGGAGCGGAGGACGTTGAAAACGGCTTCGGCGGCACTGAGGCGGGCCAAAGGCTGTCCTGCTGTCCGGCTGTCTGACAGGTTCACCCTTAAAACATGGCAGGGATCACACCGCGGTGTCAATTGTGACGGCGGCCCCGGATGTCCGGGGCCGCCGTCGTCTCTCGCGCCGGAGGTCCGGGGCAGGTTACTTAACTGCGTTACTTGCCTGAGTTACTTGACCCGGACGGGCGGGTGCGGGCCAGGGCCGTCAGGCCCGCGGCGAGTCCGAGCAGGCCTGCGGCCAGGCCGATCCAGCCGGCCACGGAGCCGGCATCACCGGATGTGCTTGCTTCCGCGACCGGGGCGGCGGACGGCGAGGGGGCCGTCGTAGTCGTGGCTGCGGCGGGGGCTGCGGCGTGGGCATCGGCGTCCTTGGCCGTGGTCACGAACGAGGGCGCCGGGTGCTCGGGTTCCGCCTGCCCCTCTACCGTCTTCTCGTCCCATTTCACGACAGTCCCGTCGGTGTAGGTCTGGGCCGTCGGCAGCGTCACCGTGGTTCCCGCGTCCGGCAGGACGCCGACGGAGAGGGAGAAGGCCTGGTATTCGTCTGGCCCGATCTGGTGGGCCTCGTCGGCCGTCCAGACCACGGAACTCGGAGCCTTGGTGACCGTGGCGCCGGCGATCGTGATCGGCTTCGGCAGCTCGCTCGTGGTGATTACGGCTTTCCAGCCCTCGACAGGCTTCACCGACACCGAAGTGAACGGCGTGTCCGTGGGCAGCGTGACTTCGAGCTTGCTGGTCTTGGCCGAGTCGGACTCATTGGGGACATTGAACGTCAGGTGGCTGTAGCCGCCCGCGGCCGGGTCGTCGGAGTCGACGTGGACGTGGGCGGAGGCGGCTGCAGCGCCGGCGGCGAGCAGGCCGGCGGTCATCGTGGCGGCCGCGGCGGTCTTGAGGGTGCGGCGGAGGGAGGATTTCATGGCAAAGGGGCCTTTCACTAACGAATAAACGGTGGGAACCGGCCGGTCCGGTGTTCGTCCGGCGGTAGCAGCGGGTGGCCGCCCGTGGCCCCCGTCCGTGTGTGAAAGGGGTTGGTCAGGCGGCGGGCAGCGGTGCCGGAGGTCCGCGCCGGGTCGGCAGGCGGAGGCCAACCCGGATTTTGGGGAGGGCCAGGTTGACTGTGCAGGGGCCGGGAGCGCGCATCGGCATTGC
>NZ_CAKKMF010000185.1 GCF_918697925.1 Arthrobacter sp. Bi26 | reverse complement strand
CCTCAACGCCTGCCACGCCCGGCATCCTCACCGCTACCGAAACAAACCCACCGCACCACCCGCCCCGGCCCACGCCGGCATCAACCACAAAACCAACCAGCTGTCACAAACAGCTTGATTCATTCCGAACTTCCGGCGATCTGGCACGGTTCCGGCGACTTCGACGGCGGGGCGGGACGAGGCGGTTCGACGGCGGGGCGGCGGGAAGCCTCTAGGAGTAATACCGGCCCAGCGTCTCGGCCTTGAACTCGAAGAAGTTGCCGGCCTCGATGGCGAGCCGGGCGTCGTCCACCATCTTCACCACGAAGCGCTCGTTGTGGATCGAGATCAGGGTGGCCGAGACCATCTCCTTGGCCTTGAACAGGTGATGGATGTAGGCCCGCGAGTAGTTCAGGCAGGCGTAGCAGTCGCAGCCTTCCTGCAGCGGGCCGAAGTCGCGCTTGTACTTGGCGCCGGAGAGGTTGTACCGGCCGGTGGGGTGGTAGAACGCCGAGTTGCGGGCCACCCGGGTGGGGGAGACGCAGTCGAAGGTGTCCGCGCCGTTCTCAATGGCGGTGAAGATGTCGTCCGGTTCGGAAATGCCCAGCAGGTGCCGCGGCTTGTTCTCCGGCAGTTCCTCGTTGCACCAGCGCACGATCGTGCCGAGGTTCTCCTTCTCCAGCGCCCCGCCGATGCCGAAGCCGTCGAAGTTCATGGCGCCGAGGTCGCGGCAGGCCTTGCGGCGCAGGTCCTCGTACTGGGCACCCTGGATCACCCCAAACAGCGCCTGGTAGGGCTTGCCGGCGCGCTCGTTCGTGAGCCGGAAGTGCTCGGTGATGCACCGTTCGGCCCAGCGCCGGGTGCGTTCCAGCGACTCCTCCTGGTAGCCGCGCGAGTTCTGCAGCGTGGTGAGCTCGTCGAAGGCGAACATGATGTCCGCGCCGATCTGGTGCTGGACATTCATGGAGATCTCGGGGCTGAAGCGGTGCCGGTCGCCGTTGAGGTGGCTCTTGAACCACACGCCTTCCTCGTCCACGTGGGCCAGGCGTTCCTTGCCGGGGGCGACGGCGTCGTCCGGCCCTGAATTGTCCACCGACTTCATGTCGATGACCTTCTTGAACCCAGAGCCCAGGCTCATCACCTGGAAACCGCCGGAGTCCGTGAACGTGGGCCCGCGCCAGTTCATGAACGCGCCGAGGCCCCCGGCCTCGTCCAGGATGTCAGCGCCAGGCTGCAGGTACAGGTGGTATGCGTTGGCCAGCACGGCCTGTGCGCCGAGCTCGGCAATGGATTCCGGCAGCACGGATTTGACCGTGGCTTTGGTGCCGACGGCGATGAACGCCGGGGTCTGGATCTCCCCGTGCGGGGTGGCGATGGTGCCGGTCCGGCCCAAGAACTCACCGCCGTTGGTGGCAATCTGCCCGGCCGACGGCGGGCACGCCTCGCTCAGGCGTTTGCCCACGCGGAAGGAGAACTCGGACTGCCGGGCAGGCGCGGGGGGCACAGAAGCGAAGTCAGGATTGGCTGGCACGGTTCAAGTGTGCCAGCTAACGCTGCCCTTGCCTTAGTGGACGGGATCCGATGTGGGGTAGTTCTCAGCCCGCCACTTGTCCCAGTAATTACGGACCGCCTCCAGTTGGTGGGCCCCGAGGTCGTAGGTGGACACGATCGCGAGGGATCCGCCGTCGGGCCGGACGTCCTCGATGGCGGGCTGGTCCGCCACGATCAGCAGGCCGTCCCCGTGCTCGGCGTAGTGGTGGACCGTCAGGCCAACCTGATGGTTGCTGCGGAACCACACCTTGCCGGAGAGCTCCTCGCCTGTGGGCAGGGTGAGCGAATACGGGTCCCCGGGCGCCGGGACGTCGCTGAGCCCGAGTTTTTCTATCGCGGACCCGCCAGAGCCGGGCACGGAGAAGAAGAAGGTCCGGCGCTTGCCGTGCGGGTGCCGTTCCAGGGCGAAGCGCAACTGGTGGAGGAAGGTCAGCCAGCCCTGGGTGATGTCCTCGTCCCAGGCTGCCCACTCGGAATTGTGGTCGATCGCAGCCCGGGTGACGCTGACTTCCGTGCCCGTCGGGACAGGTTTCAACGTGAAGACGTCCCCGCCGTCGACCACCAAGGAGGTGTGGTCTGCGCCTTCGACCACATTGGGGCCGAAGTAGATTTCGTTGATTTCGGCCTCTTGGTCATCGGCCACCCAGCCGTGCCATTGGGCGATCTTGGCGGGTTCGCGCAGCATGGTCCAAACTTGCTGCGCGTCAGAATTAATCACAACGCTCAGATTGTTCGTCATGGGGTGAATCTACAACTCCCGGCACCCATCGGGTAGGGCCGAACGCTAAGCCCTATCGGGCAGGCCCCAACGCCAGGCCCCAACGCCAGGCCCCAACGCCAGGCCCCAACGGGGCAGGCCCAGCAGGACCACACAGGCCTCAGGCGCGGACTGATTCGAGCTCGTTGCCGATCCGGCGTTCCAGCTCAACGGTGCCAACCGTTTCGGAGCCGCCGTGCGCGCGCAGGAACAGGAGCGCCTCGAGCCGCAGCAGGCGCCATTCGCGTTCCGCATCCGGGTTCGCGTTGTCGATCGAGCGGAAGATTTCCTTGTCGTACAGGTTGGGCTCGTTGAGCGAGCGCTGGCGTACCTTGGCGTTGATCCTGGCCTTGAACGGGTCCGTTTCCATGGCCTCCGGCGCGCGGAGGAATTTCTCGTAGATCCCGGCGCGCTGGTCCTGCCCCAGCTGGCGGCAGATGTAGCTGGAGAGCGCCAGGGACGACTCCACGGAGGCCCAGCGGTCGGGGTTGCCGTCGAACGGCAGGACGTTGAGCAGGTCCGCGACCGCCAGGGCGTTGTCGGCGTCCTTGAGGGTGACGAAGAGCTCGTGCGCGAGGTCGCTGAGGTCCTTCAGGCAGCTCCCGGACTTGGTGTTGATGCCCTTGGCGAGCCGTTCACTGAGTAGGAGCACACCGACGGCGCCCGGATGGGCCTCGGCCGCGGCCTCCACGACAGACTCCGGCGTGCCTTCGAGGGCCGGGATGAGCGCCAGCTCCGCGTCGCTGGGACCGCTCACCGCGGGCGGGGCAACGGGCTGGGGAGGAACGACGACGGCGGCCGCCGTGTTGTCGGACTCCGTTGCGTCCCGCACTTCCTCTTCTGGTTCGGGGGAAGGGCCGGACGCCGGAAGTTCGGGGG
>NZ_CAKKMF010000184.1 GCF_918697925.1 Arthrobacter sp. Bi26 | reverse complement strand
GCCCAACATCCCCAGGCCCAGCTGGCCTACTCCGATCTGAGGACCCCCTGATGAAAACCCCCACAGCACCTGCTCCCGTGAAGCGCATTCACCGCGGCATCCCTGCCGTCATGGCCACGGCGGCCCTCCTGCTCGCGGCCACCGCCTGCGCGCCGAGCCCCGCCACCCTGGCGTCGACACCGGCGACGCCGTCGGGAGACTCCGCCGGGAACGGCGCCGGAGTCCCCGCCCTCGCGGTCAACGACGCCGCCGCACAGTTGCTCCCGGAATCGATCAAATCAACAAGAGTCCTGCGCGTGGCCATCCCCACCAACGAGCCGCCGACACAGTTCTACCGGGAAGGAACCCAAGAGATGACGGGGACCAACCCGGACATCGCACGCCTCCTCGGTGAGGCCCTGGGCGTGAAGGTGGAAATCCAGGTGGCCAATTTCGACTCCATCATCCCGGGGATTGCCGCGGGCCGGTACGACATGACCGTCTCCTCGATGACCCCCACGGAAAAGCGCATGGAGGTCCTGGACTTCGTTGACTACATGCAAATGGGCAACTCGATTGCCGTGGCCCAGAGGAACCCGCAGGGGATCACCGATCAACACGCCCTGTGCGGCAAGAAGCTGGGCCTCCTGACCGGCTCCTACCAGCTCACGGTCAACGTCCCCGAGTACGACAAGGCCTGCACCGCGGGGGGCAAGGACACCATCCAGAGAAGCGAGTTCCAGGACACGCGGCAGGCAATCTCCGCTCTTGGCAGCGGGCGGCTGGACGCCGTCCTGGCGGATTCACCCATCCTGAACTTCGCCGCCACGCAGAACCCGCAGATCGAGATCGCCTCAAAATATGACTTCACGCCGGTCGGTGTGGGCTTGCCCAAGGACTCCGGCCTGGTCAAAGCCGTCTCCGCTGCCCTCTCAGGTGTCATCCAGAGCGACTCGTACCTCAAGGTGCTCGGAAAGTACGGCCTGGAGTCCAGCGCCATTACCGACGCCCGCGTCAATTTCGCCCAATAGGAGGTGAGCGCAATGCAGCAACAACACTCAATCCCCGGCACCCTTCAGGACACGCCGGCGGCGCCGGGCGACTCCATCCCGGTGGTGCCGCTCAGGCACCCGCTCCGGCTGGCGAGCGCCGTCGTCCTCATTCTGGTCGCGCTCAGCGCCGCGTGGGACGTGGCGGTGAACCAGCGGTACCACTGGGACGTGGTCGTCTCCTATCTCTTCGCCCCGCAGATCATCGCCGGGGCCGGGCTGACCATCCTCCTGACCGTAGTGTCCATGAGCGTCGGCATCGCGCTGGGCACGGTCCTGGCGGTCATGCGGCTCTCGGCCAACCCGATCGTGAGCACCATCAGCCGGGGCTACATCTGGTTCTTCCGCGGCACACCGCTGCTGGTGCAGCTGATCTTCTGGTACAACATCGCCGCCCTGTATCCGGTGATCGCCTTCGGTCTTCCCCTCGGCGGACCCTCCCTGGTCCTGGGCCCGGCCAATGTGCTCATCACGCCGCTTGGCGCCGCGCTGCTGGGACTGTCCCTGAACGAGGCCGCCTACATGGCCGAGATCATCCGCGGCGGCATCGGCTCGGTGGACAAGGGCCAGTACGACGCCGCCCGGGGCCTGGGGATGAACGGCAGCCAGCTCATGCGCCGGGTCATCCTTCCCCAGGCGATGCGCGTGGTCCTGCCGCCGACCGGCAACCAGGTCATTTCCATGCTCAAGGGCACGGCCCTGGTCAGCGTCCTGGCGATCTCGGACCTGCTGTACTCGGCCCAGATCATCTACTCCAACAACTACCAAACCATCCCGCTGCTTATTGTCGCCAGCCTCTGGTACCTGCTGATGACAACCATCCTCAGCTTCTTCCAAACCAAACTCGAACGGCGCTATGGCCGCGGCTTCGACGCAGCGCCGCGACGGACCCGCCGGTCAAAGACAAGGACACTACGATGAACACCGCCATGGTGGAAGCCCAGGGCGTCCGCAAGAGCTTCGGCTCAACGGAAATCCTCAAGGGCATTGATCTGAGGGTCGAACGCGGCTCGGTGACCTGCCTGATCGGCCCGTCCGGTTCCGGAAAGACGACCTTCCTGCGCTGCATCAACCACCTGGAAAAGGTCGACGCCGGTCGCCTGTACGTGGACGAACAGCTGGTCGGCTACGCCGAGCGCAACGGGCGGCTCTACGAAATGAAAGAGCGGCAGACAGCACGCTCGCGGCGGACCGCAGGAATGGTGTTCCAACGCTTCAACCTCTTCCCGCACATGACCGTGCTGGAGAACATCGTGGAAGCGCCCGTTCATGTCCTGGGCCGGCCCCGGAGCGAGGTCACCGCCGAAGCGCAGACCCTGCTGGACCGCGTCGGACTCGGTAACCGGGGGCACTCATACCCCCAGGAGCTCTCCGGTGGGCAGCAACAGCGGATCGCGATTGCGCGCGCATTGGCCATGAAACCCAGGCTCATGCTCTTCGACGAACCAACATCGGCGCTCGATCCGGAACTGGTGGGCGAGGTGCTCGACGTCATGAAGTCCCTGGCCGAGGCGGGGATGACCATGGTGGTGGTGACGCACGAACTCGGCTTCGCCCGCCAGGTCAGCGACCAGGTGGTGTTCATGGACCAGGGAGTCGTGGTCGAAAGCGGGGCCCCGGCCGATGTACTCGGCAACCCGCAACACGAACGCACGCAGGCCTTCCTCTCAAAGGTCCTCTAAAACATCAGCAACCAGAACCTCAGCCACCCCGGCCCGGCCAGCAGGCCGGCCGCACATCAGCCACACCCCGGCCGGCCAGCAGGCCGGCCGCATGAAAGGACACAGCGCCATGTCGCGACAGAAGATCAGCACCGGCCTCGCACCCAGCCCGGCAGGCCCCTATTCCCAGGCCATCGCCGCCAACGGCTTCCTCTACACCGCCGGCCAGACTCCGCACCACCCGGCCACCGGCGAACCTGTCGGCTCCACCATTGAAGAACAGACCGCGCAGACCATGAAGAATCTGGCCGCCGTCCTGGGCGGGCACGGCCTGGACTTTTCCCACGTGGTCAAGGCAACCGTGCATCTGCACCACCCGGGACGGGACTTTGACGGGTTCAACGCAATCTACGCAGAGTTCATCGAAGCCCCCTATCCGGCGCGAACCACGGTGGGGTCGTTCCTGGGGGACTTCCTGGTCGAGATCGACGTCGTCGCGGCCATTCCCTAACGGGTGCGTGGGGCCCGAGCTACGGGCTGGGACTAGGGG
>NZ_CAKKMF010000183.1 GCF_918697925.1 Arthrobacter sp. Bi26 | reverse complement strand
CTCCCGGCCCTTCCGGGGCGGGAACCGGATCCGCGAGACCGCCGCCGGGACCCATAACTATCGTCATCTGACCAGACTCGGCCCACCAATTCGTCCCGGTGCCGCCCGACGCACCGACACGCCGGGCGGCACCCAGGACCGACATCCTTGCGCATACCGAATCGAAGAACTCAGTGCGCGCATCCAGGGAAAACACTCTGGCCATCTAACGCTCCATCGATGAGAGCGTTGCTGCGACCATATGACTCTGCCCGCCCCCGAGAGGACTCCAAGTGATAGCGCAATGGAAGCAAGCAATGAGGATCTGAAGTAGTACCCGCAACGACGTTGGCCGGCTGATTGATGCTGACGTGCGGCGTCATCAGCTGATCAAGATGGTCGAGGCGATGCTGGGAACCCCGTTGCCGTCCAATGCGAAGAGCATATACGTGCCCGGGACCAGCACGCCGCGATCCGCCGGCAACTTCAGCGAAGCGGTGTTGCCCGACACCGCAGTTGCGGTCACCGGAATCCGCCGCTGGTCGGTGTTCACCGTATGCGTCACCGTGCTCATCCGCATCAGGGAAAACTTGGTGACCGGCGCTCCGGTGGTCACAGCAATCGTGCTGCCGGCTGCGGCGGTGGCCGGTGCGGTCAAAATCTTCGGCCGGGTGCGCGCACTGCCATCTGCGTTCAGCAGGTAGGGCGGCGTGAAAATCTCTCCGTCCAGATGGTTGATCGTGCAGCTGCCGCACAGCCCGCCACCGCCGACGAAAACCCGGCCATCAGGGAGGAGCAGTGCGACACTGTGATACGTGCGGGGGACGGCCATCGGGGCCAGCGTGGTCCACTTTCCGGTCGCCGGGCTCCAGATTTCTGGAGCCATCCTGGCGGCGGTGTCGGTGAACACAACGGGGGTGGCCTGACCGCCGACCACGAACACCTGGCCATCGGGCAGCGCGACGCCATTCGCGAACGACCGGGTGACGGCCATGTCTGCGGTCCGGGCCGCTTTGACCCCATTATTGATGTCGATAGTGTACGCCCGCGCCGTAGCCGGGGTTTTCTCGTAGGCGGTCGACCCGCCCACGGTCAGAATCTTTCCGACGTCGTACATCACGGCGTCGCCGTTCATCGCGTCCGGGCTATCGGAGCGCGGCCCGGCGGAGGTGATGCTTCCATTGCCGGTGGTGGAGATCCAGTTCATCTGGCGGCTCGGCCCCGCGTGGAACACCCGGCCACCGGGGGCGGCAAACAGCCAGGAGTGATTGTCGGAACGGTAGGCGCCACGGGGATCGGCGGTCAGGATGTTGTCGGCCAGCACATTCGTCAGCGTTCGCCAGCCGCCGGCGGCGGACCACACCTCACCGTTCTTGTTGCCGATACCGCCCGAAAACGACCCACCGATGGTGAATACCTCACCGGTGGATGTGGTCACGTTGGACTGGTAGCCGCGGGCGATCTTCATGTCCGGCCCCGGGGTCCAGGCGTTCGTCGCAGGGTTGTACAGGGTGGTCTTCGAGCTGTTGCTGCCGCCGCTGATTAGGATCTTCCCGTCCGGTAGCAGCGAGGTTCCGGGGCAGAACATGTCATGACCGGTGTTGGCCACTTGGGCCTGGGTCACCGCGCCGGTGCTGAGGTTCAGGATGGACGTCTGGGTATAGCCCCTGCTGCCACCGATGGCGGTGGGGGAATAGGCCGACCAGGTCAGCAGCCGGTTGCCAGGCAATAGCGCCGCCGCGGCCGGGACGATCGGGAAGCCGATCGTCGGACCCCAAGACCCCAGCGACGGGCCGAGGAGGTTGATCTCGGCGGCGCTGCTCCACGGGCCGCGGTTGCCGGCCTCTGTGGTCGCAATCAGCCGGACGTATCGGGTGCTGACCGAAGCGAAGGTCACTTCCTTCTCCGAATTGGTGTCCGGCCAGGTCCCGCGAGCGACCGGCGTACTCCAGGTGGTGCCGTTGGTGCTCACCCTGATCTCGAAGCCGCCGACACGCCCGTTCGGTGGGTCAGGTCGCGGGAGATAGCGGAAACCCGAGATGCCTCGCGTCACCTTGGTGTCGATCGTGATGGAGTGGGGCAGCGGCGCCGCCGGCGCCGGGGAAAACCTGCTGTGCCAGAATGTATATGCACTGCCGTCGAGCACATTGCTGGCTCGGCCGTTCGCGCCGGTGACCTCTTCATCGCTGGCGCTGGCCACCCAGCCGGTGCGCGGCAGCACATCGGTTGGAGGCGTGGTTTGTCCGGCGAGCAGGTTGATCTCGGCGGCGCTGCTCCACGGGCCGCGGTTGCCGGCCTCTGTGGTCGCAATCAGCCGGACGTATCGGGTGCTGACCGAAGCGAAGGTCACTTCCTTCTCAGAATTGGTGTCCGGCCAGGTCCCGCGAGCGACCGGCGTACTCCAGGTGGTGCCGTTGGTGCTCACCCGGATCTCGAAGCTGCCGACCCGACCGTTCGCGCCGTCAGAACGCGGGATATAGCGGAGTCCCCCGATGCTTCGGGTCGCCTTGGTGTCGATCGTGATGGTGTGCGGCAATGCCGCCGCCGGCGCCGGGTACCACCGGCTGTGCCACATCGTGGTGGCACTTCCGTCCAGCACATTGCTGGCCTGGCCGTTCACACGGATGGTTTCCTCGTCGCTGGCTGAAGCGGTCCATCCGGTCCGTGGCAGAGGAGCCGGAGCGGCCTCCAAGGCGGCAGCTGGAAGCACAGTGTTGTGAATGTGCGTTCCGGTCACGTCCGTGGAGCTGTCCAGGGTCGCCGCCGTCGCTGGCAGCCCCGCGCTGTGCACATGCGAGCCCGCCGCGCCCGCGGGTATGTGCAGAACCAGTGCCACGAACGCCATGATTAGCAGCGATCCGACAAGAAGTAAGAACACGCGGCGAATTTCAGCATGCAGCACCCTCAGGATCGCAGGCCGCGGCCGCCGGAATGCAGCTCGCATCCCACTTGGCGTTGCTTGGCAAATTGCAGGAGTGGGGTTTCTAGCAGATTCCAAGGCTGCATTGGCCGGTGGACTTCCATGGCTACCGTTCGTGCGCTGTTGCCGGTGCGCCGCCCAACGTTCCATCTGCGCCTCCTTGCGGTACTTCCCCCATGGCAAAACAGACTCTAGGGAGAGCAGCATGGGAAAACCTTGGGCGGCGGACGTGGGTATGCAGAGAGCGGGCATGGTGGCTCGCTAGGGGCGCATTCTCAGACGAGAGCCGGCAAACGGTGCGGGCCTGGCGCAATGGCTGGGATCAGGTGCCGCGACGTCGC
>NZ_CAKKMF010000182.1 GCF_918697925.1 Arthrobacter sp. Bi26 | reverse complement strand
CAAAACGTCACCGCATGGAACCCGGCAGACTCGGCGGCGAGCACGGCGCCGCGGAGGTGTTCCGGGGCCAGCAAGGACGCGGGTGCTGTGCGGGAAACCCGCCGCGCGGCCGGGTGGCTGCCGGCGCCGTCGATCTCCAGCAGCAGCAGGCCGTGTCCCAGGGGCCCGTGGTGGGCGGGAGGTGTGCTCATGATGCGTCCTGTCGTTCGTAGGGGATCTGTTCGCCGGCTTCGATGGCCACCGGCAGGCGGTTCTCGGCCGGCGGCAGCGGGCAGGTGGCGAGATCCGTGTAGGCGCACGGCAGGTTCACCGCCCGGTTGAAGTCGAGCCAGACTGCGCCGTCGGCGCCCGGAGCCGGCACGGTGAGGGAACGGTTGGCCGCGTAGGTGCTCTTGCCCGACGTCGCGTCCGTGAAGAGCACCGTCAGCGTGCCCGGCGTGTGGCCGTTGAAGGCGGTGAGGCTCAGGTCCTTACTGCGGAGCCGGAAACGGATTTCCCCCGGGGCCTCGTAGACGTGGTGGATTCCTTCGACCGCCGCGCCCACGGTGGTGGGACGCGGTTCGGCGAACGGGATGAATATTCCTGAAATGGCATATTCGGGGGTTGGGGCGTAGGCGGGTGTCCCGCGGTAGCCGGTGAGCAGCGGGTTCAGGGGATGCCGCGGCCGCACCACATAGCGGCCGCCGCGTTTGGCGAGCTCGATCACGGTATGACCGGCGCCGGCATCTTCCACGCGCAGATTCAGGCCTTCGCGCTCGGGAATCGGGCCCAGGAACACCGTGGCTCCGATCCCGTCGGCGTTCAGTTCCTGCCCGTCGCGCAGGACGCGTTCGCCTGCCCGCAAATCCAGGCGAACAATGTCGTCCTCTACGCTCCACGTGCCCGGCGCGCCGTCCAGGCGGGCGGGCGAGGAGGCGAGCCAGTGCAGGTGGGTGACGGCGAGGAAGCCGTGGTGGTCGGCGCGGTGGCGTTCGTGCGCGGCATGCCAGTCCGCCCATGCGGCCTGGAATTCCGGGTCGGGACTGCGGCCCGGACTGCGGTCCGGACTGGTCCGGTGGTCCTGGCTGCCGGCGGCCTGGAATTCCGGGTCGGAGCGGCCGTCGGTGTCAGTGGGTGTAGACATGGGAGCTCCTGTGGTTGGTGTGGTCGGCTGTGACGCGGGCGGCGGCGTCGGGTTCGGTGGCGCCGCCGGTGTTGCCGGTGAGGCTGGCCTGCGGGCGGCCCGCGTAGGGGTCGCCGTCGGCCCAGAGGGTGGTGGGCGCGGCGGCGCGGACGGCCGGAATGACCTCGAGGGCGAACCGCTCCAGGATTTCCAGCTGCTGGTCGAAGGGCAGCGTGGTGGGCAGCGAGATGGACTGCAGGTCGTGGCCGTAGAGCGCGTGGTAGCTGAGGATCTTGTCGATCACGTGCTCCGCGCTGCCCACCAGGGCGGGGCCTTCGGCGACGGCGTGGTCGATGTCCCGGTAGGGGGAGTTGTTGCCGGGAACATTCCTGCCGGTGGTGAGGGCCTCGTAGACCGGGCCGAACTGCCGCTTGGCCTCCTGCGTGGTGTCCGCGATGAACACCCCGCCGGCGCCCGATCCGGAGCCAAGGTACTGGTGCCGGGGATCGTGGCCGTGGCGTGCATATTCCTCGCGGTAGTGGTCGATGAGGACTTTGTAGTTTTCCCGCGGCTGGATCGCGTTGGCCGTGAACAGCGGATCGCCCCACTGCGCCGCGAGGGCCGCCGAGGCCAGGCTCGTGGCGGAACCGTGCCAGACGCGCGGCGCGCCGGCGAAGGGCCGGGGCGTGGTGGTGGTGGGCTCTGTCAGCGCGGTGCGGAACGTCCCGGACCAGGTGATGTTCTCTTCGGTCCAGAGCCGGCGGAGCAGGCCGTATTTCTCCGCGAGGAGCTCCCATTGATCCGCCAGGTCAAGGCCGAACAGCGGGTACTGCAGCACCTCATTGCCCTTGCCGATCACCAGTTCCAGCCGGCCGCGGCTCAGCTGGTCGATCGTGGCGTAGTCCTCCGCGACCCGCACCGGGTCCAGCACGGACAGTACCGTCACGCCGCTCTGCAGCCGGATCCTGGTGGTCACTGCGGCGATGGCGGCGAGCACGGTGGTGGGGGAGGAGGAGATGAACTCGCCCGCGTGGCGTTCCCCGACCGAGAAGCTGTCGTAGCCGAGTTCCTCTGCCCGGCGCGCGGTTTCCACCACTTGGTTGAGCCGGTCCGCGGTGGAGACGATTGCCCCGGTGACGGGGTTCTTCAGGTGCGGGATGATGTCGAGGACCTGGAACTTCACGGTGTTTTTCCTGCCTCTGTTTTCCCTGCGGGGGCGGTACCGAAGTTGGCCTCGGTGACGGTCGTGGACTCGGGCAGGGCTTCTTCGGAGAGTCCCCAGCGGTCCAGGACCTTGGCGTAGGAGCCGTCCTTGATCGCGGAGTTCAGTGCGTCCGTGATGGCCGGGGCCAGGCCGTTGCCCTTGAGCGTGGTGGCCGCGACCAGGGTCTCGGAGGGCCATCCGGCGTTGACCTTGCCCACCACTTTGAGGTCGTCGCGGGTGTTTTCCCGGTACGTGACGGACGGGTAGGGTGCGAGGTTCAGGTCGGTGCGGCCGGAGGACAGCGCCAGGATGGTGTCGGCGTCGGAGGAGTAGTACTGCAGCACCGCCGGTGTCTTGCCCTTGGCCTCCAGTTCCTTGTTCCAGGCGATCAGGATCTTCTCCTGGTTGGTGCCCGAGCCCACCGAGATCTTCAGGCCGGAGATGTCGGCGGAGTCCTTGATGTTGTAGCTGGAGCTCTTCTTCGCCTCGAAGCCCATGTACGCGGCGCGGTAGGTGGAGAAGTCGAAGAGCTTCACGCGGGCGGCGTTGATGCCCACATTGGAGAACACGGCCTCGAAGTCGCCGGACTGGGTCTTCAGGGGCCAGTTCTCCCAGGAGGTCACCTGGACATCCAGGTCCAGGCCCAGCTTGTCGGCGGCCAGCTGGGCCAGGTCCACCTCGACGCCGATCGGGGTCTTGTCGTCGGTGGCATGGAAGGACAGCGGAATCGCGCCCGCCGTCGTGGCCACGGTCAGCTTGCCGTCCTTGCCGATCAGCGCGGGGACTTTCGCGGCCAGGGCCGCGTCCTTCTCGGTCCTGATGCGCTGCTGGTCCGGCGAGGTGTTGTAGACGACGCCGTTGCGTGCCGCCGTCGTGGCCGGTTGCCCGCCGGCAGCCGCTGAGGCGCCGGGATCTGCGCAAGCACTCAGCGCCAGCGTGCCGGACAGGGTGCCGATGAGGACGACGGCGGGGAACGCCGCAGGCTTCCGCCGGGGACCAGTATTGGGA
>NZ_CAKKMF010000181.1 GCF_918697925.1 Arthrobacter sp. Bi26 | reverse complement strand
AGGGTCACGAACGCGCGCAGCGAAGCGGCGAACCTCAGCGCCAAGAACCTCAAACGAGCCGCCCGCGGATACCGGAATCATGACCATTACAGGCTCCGGCTATTGTTGTACACGGCAGCCCAACAAGAATGCTGAACACCTGCCGCCACGCCAAAAGTGGAAGAGCCGCTTTACCTCGCCCGCACCACTCCCGTATACTTGAATATTTGTCCGGTCGGTTCAGCCGTCCGGAACAAAAACGCTCCGCACAGCGTTGATTCCAATGACGTTCCAAGCAGTTTTTGTCCACTGGCAACTGTCATCTGGCCGGGCCAAACGGGCCAGGTACGGTACAGCGCGGTGCAACCAGAAGTCCGGCGCCTGACGGTCCCCGGACAACGCAGGGCTGGACCCTGCGAACCGAATAGAGGGAGAAAAGATGAGCGATCGCAGCCTGCGGGGTATGCGCCTTGGCGCACAGAGCATGGAGACCGAATCCGGCGTCGAACCGGCTCCGCGCCAGCGGGTTGAATACCGTTGCGAGGACGGCGAGCAGGTGTTCGTGACGTTCTCCTCGGAAGCCGAAATCCCCCCGGTCTGGGTTTCGAAGACGGGCAAGGAGGCCTTGCTGGTCGACGGCGAACGCCCCGTCAACAGCAACGAAAAGGCAGTTCGCACGCACTGGGACATGTTGCTGGAGCGCCGCTCGCTGCCCGAGCTGGAGCAGATCCTCGAAGACCGCCTCACGATCCTGCGCGAACGCCGGGGCGAACGCCGCTCGGCCTAGACCCCCAGCGCACCGGCTACGGCAAGGGCCGGGCCCGCATCACTCTGTTGATGCGGGCCCGGCCCTTTTTGGTCCGGATTGCCATCCGGGAACGGGAGCCGTCCGTGCTGCTAGGCGTTCTGCCGGCTGTCCTGCTTGCCCCGGAGCTTGTTCCAGCGGGCAGTGAGTCCCCACTTGGTGACGTTGATCATGGCTTCGACGACGATATTGCCGCTCATCTTCGAAGCGCCGAGCTCACGCTCAACGAAGGTGATGGGCCGTTCCACGATGGTCAGGCCGAGCTTGGCCACGCGCCAGGCCAGATCCACCTGGAAGCCGTAGCCGACCGAGTCCACTGCATCCAGGTTCAGCTTCTCGAGCGTCGTCCGGCGGAAGGCGCGGAAGCCGCCGGTGACGTCCTTGATCTTCACGCCCAGCATGATCCGGGCGTAGGTGCTGCCGACTCGGCTGATGGCCTGGCGGTAGAGCGGCCAGTTGACCACACTGCCCCCGGGAACCCAGCGTGAGCCCATGGCGAGGTCCGCGCCCTGCTCCACAGCTTCGATCAGCTGGGGCAGCTGCTCGGGCTGGTGCGAACCGTCGGCGTCCATCTCCACGAGGATGTCGTAGCCGGCCTCCAGGCCCCACTTGAAGCCCGCGATGTACGCGGCTCCCAGCCCCGCCTTTCCGGCGCGGTGCAGGACGTGGACCTGGCCGTCGTCGGCCGCCAGACGGTCCGCCAGCTGCCCCGTGCCGTCGGGGCTGTTGTCGTCGACAACCAGCACGTCGGAAGCGGGCACGGCTGTGCGCAGGCGACCGAGGGTCTTGGGCAACGATTCCAGCTCGTTATAGGTCGGGATGATGGTGAGGACACGCACAGCGAGGCCTTTCCTTGAAGGGAGCGGTCGGTGCGCCGAACGTCATTCGTTCCGGATATTCAGGCGCAACTTCCCATTATAGGGAGTTGCGCGCCCGTCATGGGCCCGCGTGACCCCCCGGGCAGGTCCACCCGCTTCGGGCCAGTTCCGGCAGGCCTCGAATTGCGGCGCCGGAACCGTTTTCTGCTGCGAAGTAGACCCGCCCCGTGGGGTGCCCGGGGTCATGACCAGTAAAGCTCCCGCGGGTGCGGCAACCTGGGATGGACCGGGACTGACGGAGCCTGCGCCGTACGCAACCCTCCGTTGCCCCTCAATGCTACGGGGGCGGACCGATCTGTCAACCGAGCCGTGACCTGCCGTTATGTCCATCGCCCCAGTTCAGGGCAGGGTTACGGCCGTGAATGTTTCGGCTCCGCCGGCCGGATGACGGGCCGTGGATTGGGCGCCCAGGGCTCAGGCGCCGACGGCGCCGCTGGCATAGAGTTCCCGGCCGTCCCGTACCGTCAGCAGGCAGGCAGGATCGCTGCCGGTGTCCAGCGCCGGCAGGAGCGGTGTGCGGGCGCGCGGGTCGGTGCTCCAGGACTGCACCCGGCCGTCGGCAACCTGGACCATGAGTTCCTCGACCTCCCATACCGCGAAACTGGCCGGCGCCCCCGGCACCAGCTGCCCGGCCATGGGGTTGGGGTAGCGGGCGGCCCGCCAGCCGGCCCGTGTGTGGCCCAGGAACGCGGCGCGGGCGGAGATCTGTTCCGCAGGGTTGGTGTGCTGCAGGCACGCACGCACGCTGGACCACGGCCGCAGCGGCGTCACCGGGCTGTCGCTGCCGAAGCAGATCGGCACACCGGCCGCGTAGAGGCTTCCAAAGGCGTTCATTCCCAGCTGGCGGGAACCGAGCCGCTGCTGGTACAGGCCGTTCCCGCCACCCCACAGGGCGTCGAAGACCGGCTGCGCGCTGACGGTGACCGAATAGCGTGCCAGCCGGCTGATGGCCGCGGGATCCGCGAGCTCGACGTGCTCGAATCGGTGCCCCGCGGCGCGGACGCGCTGCTCCCCCACCTCGGCCGCGGCAAGGTCGAGGGCCTCCAAGGCAGCGTCCAGGCCCGCGTCGCCGATCACGTGGAAACCTGCCTGGATTCCCAGCAGCGAGCACGCCGCAAGGTGGGCGGCGGCCTCGGCCACGGAGAGGTACAGGTTGCCGCGCTCTCCTGGTGCGTCGGCGTAGTCCGCACGGAGGGAGGCGGTCCGTGAGCCGATCGAGCCGTCGATGTTGAGGTCGCCAGCCAGACCCAGAACGGATACGCCCAGGCCGTCAAGGATGGACTGGGCATGTTCCTGCGATGTGGCCAGTTCGCCCCAGTACGGCAGAATCTCGGGGACGGCGTCCGGGCCGTCATTCCAGGCCGTCGCCAGCTGCAGGTCCTCGATGCTCCCGATGTGGGGTGCAGCCATCTCCGCGAGGGCCACATAACCGTTGGCGGCGGCCTCGGCGAGGGCACGCCGCTGGTACGTGCGCAGGGTGTCTGCCGGCAGCTGGCGGGCTGCCAGGCGGGCGGCGGTGTGCGCCCCGCGTTTGACCTGGCTGCCGGCGGCGCCGTCGAGCCCGTCCAGGCCGGCCGACGCCGCCAGGGAGCTTGAAACCAGGGCCGAGTGGACATCCACGCGGGACAGGTAGACCTGGCGGCCGCCGGCCGCGCGTTCGATTTCGTCC
>NZ_CAKKMF010000180.1 GCF_918697925.1 Arthrobacter sp. Bi26 | reverse complement strand
CGGTAGTGAAGTGCTTCCGGTTCGAAACACGAACAGGCATAACGAAGTCCATGATGGACCTTCCCCCGCTCTGAGCACCGGCTCCAGCAACAGAAAACCTGTCACACAACAGCCTGACACACAGGGATGTTCCGGCGACTGGGCAGGTTTCCGGCGAACTCGCCGGGTGCGGGCCCGCTACCCGCGTCTCCGGTTCCGGGCCTGCGCGTCCTTCCCGAACCAGGCGCTGACCAGCAGCCACACGGACCACATCAGGATCAGGACAATCCCGGCCAGCGTGGGAGTGGTGTTCGCCGAGGAGAAGCCTTCGGCCCCGACAATCCAGCCCTGGGCAACGTACGCCAGCCCGGAGAGCGCCATGAGATAGCCGATCAGTCCGGAGACGCGGCGTGCCCCAACAACCACGGCACCGGTCAGGAGCAGGGCCGCACCCAGCACGAAGTTCTGGTAGCTGCGCATGCCCCACTCCAGCCACCGGATGCCCTCGGCGGTCGCAAACCGGGCGGTTTTCTCCGGCTCCGCGGCGGCAGCCCAGGCGTCCACGGCGTGCTTGAGGGCAACCCCGTCGACGGCCTGGAGGGAGGCATACAGTGCCAGTGCGGCGACCGCTGCCACCGCACCGAAGAGGGCCGCCCAGGCCAAGGCTCCGTCCGGCGCTTTCAGGACCACCAGCAGGACCACCAGCCCGGAGATGAGAAGCGCCATGCCAGCGAACTGCCCCAGGTGGACGGCAGTCCAGATGCCGCTGCGGGCGTACTCCGTGAACGTCGCCGCATGGTCGTTCGCGGTGGCCGTATCGGCATGGAGCAGCCCGGCAATCACCGACACCGCGAAGCCGGCAAACGCCAGCGTGGCGGCAAGGCGCAACGGCGCGCGGGGCGGTGACGGGCGCCCCGACTCGGCCGAAGCCGCAGGCCGCGGGCTGTGGCCGTCTTGTGTTCCGAACTTCTTCATGGGCATCGCCCGCTTCGTGCCGACCTGCAGGTTCGCAGTGTGTGCGCCTAAGCGCAGGCTACCCCGATTGCCCGCGCGGGGCCACGGCACGTTGCAGCGGCAATTGCCTGGGCCTCCTGATAGCGGCCGTTGCGTAATGCCAGCACTCAAGGAGGGGCGGGCACGGAACCGCCACAGCCGACTTTTTCGGACTTTGGTATTGCGCCCGGTCCGCCGATCATCCACACTGGCTACAGATCCGCAGGAGATTGCTTCCGCCGATCCAGCCCGCCAGATACTTCGGCCGGCCACCGCCCCATCAGAGAATGTCGGGCAACCCCTCTGGAACCACCGCTTTCCGCCTCCCCGGGTATGCCCGGACCCCGGAAACCCGTGCCCGCTGAGGACCCCGGCACATCCCGCCTAGAAAGAGACCACGATGATCAAGCGCCACTCGGACGTCGTCCTGGAAATCACCGCCCACGACCCGGACACCGTCGAAAACGACCTGAACGCCGCCGTAGAGATCGCCCGCGAACACGCCATGAAGGAATGCCGCCACGGCATCCTCGTTACCCAACACGGATACACCAGCTACACCGTCGCTGTAAGCCGCGATGTCCCGTACGGACAGACGCTCGAACGGCGTGAAGAGCCGGCGAGCTCATAGACGGAGACTGGTCCGTGCCGCTGAGGTTCACCAAACCGGCTCACAGCGCAGGATCGCTCTCTGGGAGTTCAGCGTGCGGACGGGCACTGTCATGAGATGGTCATGCTGAGCCTGCGCGGGGATGAGGGCTTCGATCGCGCCCATATCGTGCGACGCTAGTTGCATGGATCTGGAGATATCGCCTGCGCTCACGATTCCCGCGCCGGAATTGCGTTGGCGGTTCTCGCGTTCGTCCGGGCCAGGCGGTCAACACATCAATACCTCGGACAGCCGCGTCGAACTCTCGTGGAACGTCGCCGCCTCGGCGGCGCTTTCGGACGGCCAACGGCTGATGCAGGTCATGCGTCTCGGACCGCGCCTCATCACCGGGGTGATCACCGTGACCGCCTCCGAGCGGCGCTCCCAGCTGCGCAATCGCGAGATCGCCCTGGCCAAGCTCGCCGACCTCGTGGCAGAGGGTCTTGCTCCCGATGCTGCCCGACGCCGGGCGACCAAACCGACCAGGGGCTCGAACCGCCGGCGCCTCGCCGCAAAGGAACGGCGGGCGGCGACGAAACAGCAACGAAAGCGGCCGTCCCTCGATTAGCGCCCGCCAGTCGAGCGAGCGGTTCCCGGTCATGAGCGGGCCGCCGTGGGGTGGGCGCCGTTAACGTGCCCGGAGGCAGTCATGGCCGTGTACTCGATCCGCTCCGAGCGGCCCGTGTGCAGGGAGCGGGTGGCGGCCTCCGCGATGGCCTGGGCCTTGAGCCCGTCGTCGAGCGAGGGCGTCAGGGCAGTTCCGCCTTCCACCGCGGCGACGAAGTGGGCCAGGGCGGCGGCGTAGGTGGGCTGGACGCGTTCGAACCAGCCGGGGTGCAGCCCGTCGTCCACCACCTGACCTGCGCGGTACCTGGACACGGCTCCGGTGCGGCGGCGTCCTGCCTCGACCAGGCCCGCGGAGCCCATGACCTCGATCCGCTCGTCGTAGCCGTAGCCCGTGCGCCGGACGCTGTCGATCTGTACCAGCGCACCGGTGGGCAGCCGGAGCGTGACCGCGGAGGTGTCGACGTCGTCGTACTCGGCCAGGCGGGGATCGGACAGGGCGGAGCCGACGGCGAAAACGTCCACCGGGTCCAGCCCGGTGAGCCAGCGGGCGAGGTCGAAGAAGTGCACGGTCTGGTCTCGCATCTGGCCGCCTGATGTGGCGATGTACGACAGCGGCGGCAGGGCCGGCCCGCGGGTGGTGAGCTGGAGGAGTTCGACGTCGCCGATCTCACCGGCGTCGATGACCCGCTTAAGTTCGGCATAGTCGCGGTCGAAGCGGCGGTTGAAGTCGACCATGACCGGGACGGCGCGGCCGGCTGCGTGGGCGGCGGCCTCCCGGGCCCGGTCAAGGTCCAGGTCAATCGGCTTCTCGCACAATACGGCCAGCCCGGCGTCGGCGGCGCGGACCAAGTGCTGGGCGTGGGTGTCGGTGGAGGAGGCGATGAAGACCGCGTCAATTTGTTCGGGGTCGAACACCTCGTCCAGGTCCCGGGCGGTGCGGGTTCCGTGCGTGTCAGCCAGGGCCTTGGCTCGGTTCTGGTCGATGTCATAGACGCGGGAAAATTCGACGCCGGGATGGGCGGCGAGGTTGGCGGCGTGAACGGAACCGATGAAACCGGCCCCCAGGAGGGCGAAGCGCAGCACGTCAGCCTCCTGTCTCGGGGCGGGCCGGCTTCGGCGACTGTGGTGCACTCATAACAATTCCTCACTGCTGGACAAACACTATTGGACAACCACTTGGACCGGTCCATAATGGACTTTGTCGGTAACGCTCGTCAACCCCTTATGC
>NZ_CAKKMF010000179.1 GCF_918697925.1 Arthrobacter sp. Bi26 | reverse complement strand
GACCAGCGGACATGTCCAGCACTCCGCCCCAAGCCCGGCGGACATGTCCAGTGTCCGCGCCCAGGACTGGACACAATGCCCTCATGCCCACTCCTGCCTGCCAAGAATGAGCATGTCCCGCGGAACGGGAGAGCATGTCCACTACCCACCGCGCTCCCCAACCGGACCAGCGGACATGTCCAGCACTCCGCCCCAAGCCCGGCGGACATGTCCAGCGCCCAGCCCCAAGCCCGGCGGACATGTCCAGCGCCCAGCCCCAAGCCCGGCGGACATGTCCAGTGTCCGCGCCCAGGACTGGACACAATGCCCTCATGCCCACTCCTGCCTGCCAAGAATGAGCATGTCCCGCGGAATGGGAGAGCATGTCCACTCCTGGCTGCCATCACGGGGCATGTCCGGTGGAGAGAGGCCCGGAGTGTCTGCCATTCGGTCACAATTCAACGGCGCGGGCGGCACGGCGATAAACTGGGGTGAGAAGTTACGCCGTCGCGCCGTTTGGTTGCCTGGCCCAGAACCCCGATGATCCAGTGAGGGTGCGCGAATGAGTTTGCCCACTACCGAAGTCCAGCCCGGATCGCAGCCGCAGACGCTGCCCGTCTCGGCCGCCGCCACCAAGCACCTTGTCGTGAAGAAATTTGGCGGGTCCTCGGTGGCGGACGCGGAGGGCATCAAGCGCGTCGCCCGGAGGGTCGTGGACGCCCAAAACGCCGGCGACGAGGTGGTGGTGGTGGTTTCCGCCATGGGCGACACCACCGATGAGCTCCTTGACCTCGCCAGCCAGGTGACCGATTCCGCCCCCGCCCGTGAGATGGACATGCTCCTTTCTGCAGGCGAACGCATCTCCATGGCGCTGCTGGCCATGGCCATCAACAAGTTCGGCGCCTCGGCCCAGTCGTTCACCGGGTCCCAGGCCGGCATGATCACCGACGGCATCCACGGCAAGGCCCGGATCATCGACGTCGACCCGCACCGCATCCGCACCGCCCTGGACAAGGGGCACATCGCGATTGTGGCCGGATTCCAAGGCATGAGCCACGCCACGAACGAGATCACGACGCTTGGGCGCGGCGGCTCGGACACGACGGCCGTGGCCCTCGCCGCGGCGCTCGACGCCGATGTGTGCGAGATCTTCACCGACGTCGACGGCGTCTACACGGCCGATCCGCGCGTCGTGGCGTCGGCCCGGAAGATCGACCGCATCTCCAGCGAGGAAATGCTGGAGCTGGCCGCTTCCGGCGCTAAGATTCTTCACCTGCGCTGCGTCGAATATGCCCGCCGCTTTGGGGTGCCCCTGCACGTCCGTTCCTCATTCAGCCAGAACGAAGGCACCTGGGTCCTGCCCGGCGCCGACGACAAGATCACGACTCAAGAGGGAGTTGCCTTGGAGCAGCCAATCATCTCCGGTGTTGCACACGACCGTTCCGAAGCCAAAGTCACGGTTGTCGGCGTACCGGACATCCCCGGCAAGGCTGCGGCGATCTTCCAGGTCATCGCGGACGCCCACTCGAACATCGACATGATCGTCCAGAACGTCTCCACACACGGCACCGGCCGGACCGATATCTCCTTCACCCTCCCGATCGTCGAGGGCGCCGAGGCTCTGGCCGCCCTGCACGCCGCGCAGGACCGGATCGGCTTCGAGAGCATCGAATACAACGAGAAGATCGGCAAGCTCTCGCTGATCGGCGCCGGCATGCGCTCGCACCCGGGCGTTTCCGCGCGATTCTTCGCGGCCCTCTCCGAGGCCGGCATCAACATCAACATGATCTCCACCTCGGAGATCCGGATCTCCGTGGTCACCCACGCCGATCTGCTCGACGACGCCGTCCGGGCCATCCACAGGGCGTTTGACCTCGACAGCGAGGACGAGGCCACGGTCTACGGCGGCACCGGCCGCTAGCCGAGCCGAAGCTTGTCGGGCGGGATCCCGGAGCGCACAGAGATATGGGGAAGGGAGCGGCGCTTGCCGCTCCCTTCCCCACATCTGCCCGAATCCGGCCGCATCCCCCCGTTTCGGGCCGCAATCCAACGGCCGCACGCGGCCGCCCCGCAGCACCGGGATCCCCCCGGCACCTATGGGATGGGCGCAGCGGGCCTGCTCAGACCTCTTCTTTCCCGAGATCCGTTTTCCGGACAGCGTAGTGGTGTCCCTGGTCGTCCGTCTCGACCTCGAAGCCTGCCAGGTCGTCTTCCGAGGCGTGCTCGAAGTCATCGTGCTTGTGAACTACAGGCGCCGCGGTGTCGCCTCGATTTGCGGGCCCGAACAGGAGCCGCAGCTTGTCGGTCTTTTCCATGAAAGCTCTGACAGCACGTGTCACTAGTCCCACCCCCTTTCCTCGTCCCGGATGGTTCAGGATGCTGCACAGCGGTGTGGCAGTGCCCTCATTTTACGCCCGGCGGCGGGAAATGGCCCGGGCGCGGTGCCGCGAAAAGGGACCTAGCGCAGGGATTTGTCGTCAGGATTTCGGGGCACCACATAGGTGCTGCCATCGGGCCGGTGCAAGGTCTCCCACTGTTCAGTTTCGGCCTGCCGCATTGCCAGCAGCCGCCTGTTCTGGTCGGTCATCTCGTGGCCGAGTGAACTGCGGTTGGCCGGGCCGAACACGGCCCGGAACTTCCCGGTGGCCCGCATGAACCTCTCGACGGCGTTTTCCTTGGCCATGGCTATCCTTCCCTGGGAACAAGACAATGCTCCCAGTGTACGCTAATCATTAGTGCACTAATCATTCAAAGGAGTCGGTGTGACCGAAGGAACCCCAGCAATCCAGGGCGGGCACGTCACGCAGGGCGTGCAGGAAGCCCGGGCAGCGGAGGACGACCTCCTGCTGGAACAACAGCTCTGCTTCGCCCTGACGGTAGCCTCCCGAAGCGTCGTGGGCGCCTACAAACCCGTCCTGGACCAGCTCGGCCTGACGCACCCGCAGTACCTCGTCATGTTGTGCCTTTGGGAAGCAAGCCCGCGGTCCGTCCGCGACATCAGCGAGGCCCTGGCCCAGGAGCCGGCAACCATCTCGCCGCTGCTGCGCCGCCTCGAGACCGCCGGTTTCATCACCCGCCAGCGGATGGAAGGCAACGAGCGCACCCTCGATGTCCGGCTGACGCCGCGCGGAGCCGCCCTTCGGGAGCAAGCCACCGAAGTCCCGGGCATCATGATGGCCCGGCTGGGCCTGACGCGTGAACAGGTCGGCCAGCTGCACGCGACCATGATGGACCTGATCGCCGCCACCCGGCCAGGCCCGGACGACGCGCCCCGGCGGTAGACTGGGCAAAACAGAGGAGGACTGCTGATGCGCACGCAATCGGGCCGCCCGGCACTTGTCCTGGCGGCCGTCCTGATGGCCGTGGCCGGACTGGCCGCCTGCACGCCGAACGGCGGGCCAACACCTTCTCCCTCCACCAGCACGACGTCGGGCGCCCCCTCCACC
>NZ_CAKKMF010000178.1 GCF_918697925.1 Arthrobacter sp. Bi26 | reverse complement strand
GCAGGAGCCGGTGCAGGAGCGGGGGCTGAGGGAGCCGGCACGGGAGCAGCGGGTGCTTGGATCAGCGCTTCGACGGCCTTAACCTGCGAGATCTGGGGTGCCACGTTTTTTTCCACTGGAGCGGTCGGCCCAGCCACCTGGGCCCGCTCGAAGTTGAGCTTGGCCAGCGGGTCGGCGGTGGTGGCTGTTTGGCTGCTTCCAACGTTCGTGCCCGGGCTCCCCGGCTCTGCCGCCTGGCTGGCAGCGCCGCCCCCCACCAGCATGGCGCAGGCGGCGGTGATGACGGCGGCGCGGCGGCCGGTGATGCCGAGGCCGGTGGCCAGCCTGGACAGGGCGGATGCCTGCGTGGCCGGTTCGGCGCGGTGGCGCGACTTGGTGGAACGGGAATGGGAATCGCCGTCAGGGCGCGTTTGTACTTGGAATTCAGTCATGGTGGCCTCTCAACGCCGGCGGAGTTAGCTGTCGGGTTCGGATGAGGTCATCCGGCCGCACGGAAACTCACGTGTCGGCTTCACCCCGAGGGCGCATGAAAGCAGAATGCCCGGGAACTCTGGGTCCCCCGCCTCTGCCTGGTCCAGCGGAATCCGGGAAGCGGCAGAGTTTGGCGTCCGTCCGGATATGCGGCACCAATGGCGGCGCACCCCAAAGACGCTACAGGACCCGGCCGCTTAAGTCACATTTTGGTAACAGGAGTCACAGCGGCGGGGTGTCGGCTTGCGCCGGAGTCGCCGGTCGTCCGGGTGGGGGCCTGTGGGTGGCTACGCCGACGGCGGCGCCGCGGGCAGCCGCACGGCGAACTCCGTGCGGCCAGGCCGGGACGTGACCTCGACTGTTCCTCCGTGGGCCTCCACGATCGAATGGACAATGGACAAGCCCAACCCGCTCGTGCCCTCCGAGGTCGGCGCGGCAGTCGCCGTTCCCTGACCATGGCTGCCTCCGGCTGCCATGCCAAAGGCACTAGAAGCAGCACCGGAAGCAGCGCCGGATGCCGAGCGCACGGCGCCCCCGGACCGGGCCCCCGCCGTCGCGACGGCTGAGTTAGCTGCGGCGCTGGCTGCGGCGCTGGTCGCGGGATTGGTGCGCGCCGCGTCGGCACGTGCGAAGCGGGCGAAGACCCGGCCGACGAATTCGGGGGCGATGCCGCGGCCATTGTCCGTCACAGTGACCATGGCGCTGCCGTCAGCCGAACGCATGACGCCCGTAACCACCTTGGTTCCGGGGTCCGTGTGCTTGCGTGCATTGGACAGGAGGTTGGCGAGGACCTGGTGAAGCTGGGTCGCGTCACCGCGCACCACCACGGGTTCCTCCGGAAGCTCCAGCTGCCAGATGCGGTCCGGGGCCATGACTTTCTCATCGCTCACCGTCTCGATGGCCAACTGGGTGAGGTCGACGTCGGAGATCTTGAGCGGCTGTCCCTCGTCCAGGCGTGCCAGCAGCAGCAAGTCCTCCACCAGGGTGGTCATCCGCTCGGACTGGCTTTGCACGCGCGCGAGGGATCTCTGGCCGTCGGGAGTGAAGTGCTCGGTCATCCGCATCAGCTCCGTGTAGCCGCGGATGGCCGTCAGCGGGGTTCGGAGTTCGTGCGAGGCATCGGCGACGAACTGCCGAACCTTCATCTCGCTCTCCTGCCGCGCCTCGAGGGCATTGGAGACGTTGTCCAGCATCTGGTTCAGCGCGTAGCCCACGCTGCCCACTTCGGTTCCGCGGTGGGCGGCCGACGCCGGGACGCGCACCCCGAGCGCCACCTCGCCGGCGTCCAGCGGGAGGCGGGAAACCTGGGTGGCCACCTCGGAGAGCTGCTCCAACGGCTTCATGGTGCGGCGGATGAGCACAGTCCCGGCAAGACCGATCAGAACTATTCCGCCAAGCGACACAATAGTGATGGTCCAGACAAGGGAGGTCAGGGTGCTCTGTTTATCGGCAAGGGGAAGCCCGGTGACAATGGTGTCGCCATATGGGGTCTGCGTGGCAACGAGACGGTAGGCGCCGGATGACAGCGTGCGATCAACGGGGAGACCGTCGGTGCGTAGTCCCAGGAGGATCTGGTCGTCCTCCGATGACAGCGAGGCGCGGGTGGCGTCGGTGGCCAGGAAGCCTGCACTGCCGACGTTGCCGTTCTCAATCCGGGCGATGAGGGTGCCGACCCTTTGTCCCCGCGCGTCTAAGGGATCCGGCCTGCCATTGGGGTTGCCGGCAGGGGGCCGGCTGAACTCACTCGAGCGGTGCGAAGCCTGGCCGAGCTGGTCATCGAGCTGCCGGGTCAGGAATAAGTCCATGGAGGCGTAGCTGAACAGTCCCACAGCGCCGCAGATAGCCACGAGCAGCGCCATGGCGACGAGAACCAGCCGGGTGCGCAAATGCCACGTGGAGGGGTTGCGCCAGTCGCGCCCGGGCACGCGTGTCACACCGGAAAGTGAAGGCACGGATCAGTCCGCCGGTTTCAGTACGTAGCCGGCGCCGCGCACCGTGTGGATCATGGGAGCGTGGTTGGCGTCGACCTTCTTGCGCAGGTAGGAAATGTACAGTTCCACGATGTTCGCCTGGCCGCCGAAGTCATAGTCCCAGACGCGGTCCAGGATCTGGGCCTTGCTGATGACCCGTTTGGGGTTTTCCATGAGGTAGCGCAGCAGCTCGAACTGCGTGGCGGTCAGATGCAGCTCCTCACCGCCCCTGGTGACTTCGCGGGTGTCGACATTGAGTACAAGGTCCCCCACCACCAGCTCGGCGGTGTCCATGGCGGCCACCCCGGAGCGCTGGACCAGCCTGTGCAGGCGCAGCAGCACCTCTTCCATGCTGAACGGCTTGGTGACGTAGTCATCGCCGCCGGCCGCCAGGCCGGTAATGCGGTCCTGGACGGCATCCTTGGCCGTGAGGAACAGCGCCGGAACCTCCGGCGCGAACGCGCGGATCCTGCTCAGCAGCTCGACGCCGTCGAACCCGGGCAGCATCACGTCCAGCACCAGCACGTCGGGGCGGAAGTCCTTGGCAAGCCGGACCGCGGCAGGCCCGTCTTCCGCCACGGCCACGGACCAGCCGGCCATCCGTAGGCCCATGCTCATGAGCTCGGAGAGGCTGGGCTCGTCGTCCACCACCAGCGCGCGGATGGGGGAGCCATCCGGATGCGTGAGCTGGGGAAGGTTGTTAGTCATGGAGTGCGAAGTGGCCATGGGACAACTCTCCGATCTGCCGGTTAGGCGGGGCTTTGGGGACCCTGTGCGGCACCTGTGAATCCCAGCCTAGCGAGCTGGATGCCCTTCCCGGGCCGTAGGTGCCGCTCCGGCAGCGCTCAATCGGAGACTAACGCCCCGCCCGAACGTCACAGGCCCGGCTGTCGGCCCGCACAGCCCAGGCACAGGATCCCTCAGCACTCTGGGGTGAACACCGATCCGCACCCTAAGGAGAAACACCATGAGCGGTCAGCATCCCGGAGCCGGTTCCGGAC
>NZ_CAKKMF010000177.1 GCF_918697925.1 Arthrobacter sp. Bi26 | reverse complement strand
CTCCTGAACGGCGTGGTCTACGCAGGATTTGCCAGCCATTGCGACTACACCCCGTTCGTGGGCTATGTTGTCGGCGTATCGACCGCAGGCCGGCAGACGACGATGTGGGCGACCGAATCAGGCAACGCCAACGCGGAGGGCGGGATCTGGCAATCCGGCGGAGGACTGGTGTCCGACGGCCCCGGCCAAATCCTGCTCACCACAGGGAACGGCATTTCCCCCAAGCCCGGGCCGGGATCGAACCCCCCCAGCACTCTGGCGGAGGCGGTGGTCCGGCTCCGAGTCGGCACCGACGGCAATCTGAAACCCACCGACTTCTTCAGCCCGGCCGACAACGCGAAACTGAACCGAAACGACGCCGATCTGGGCGCCGGCGCTCCCGTCGCGATCCCGGACGGCTATGGCACCGCGGCACACCCGCACCTGCTGGCCCAAATCGGTAAAGATGGCACCATGTACCTGCTGGACCGGGACAACCTGGGCGGCATGGCGCAGGGGCCGGGTGGAACCGACGCCGTCCTGGACAAGGCCGGTCCGTACAGCGGAGTGTGGGGAAAGCCCGGGTTTCTCGGAACCACCAACGGGGGCTACCTTTACGTCGTCGAGAGCAACGGGTACCTTCGCGCGTTCAAGATCGTGACGAGCGCGGCGGGCGGGGTCAGCCTCGCCTCCGTCGGGACCTCCGCCGGCACGTTCGGGTTCAGCTCCGGTTCGCCGGTGGTGACCTCCACCGGCACAGACGGGTCCTCCGCCCTTGTCTGGGTGGTCTATGTCAGCGCAGGTACCGGGGCCGATGCGGAGCTGCGCGCCTACCGGGCAATACCGGACAATACGGGGAACCTCAAGGAAGTGTTTAGCGCCCCACTGGGTATAGGGTCCAAGTTCTCCTCGGTGGCCACTGACAAGGGCCGCGTATACGTGGGCACCCGGGACGGGCACGTCCTGGGCTTCGGCGCCCCGACTACGTCAGCGGTAGGGGCAAAGAACACCGACCTCGGTACCGCCAAGGTTGGCACCTCCGTGACCGGGAGCGTAACGATCACCGCATCGCGGGCGGTAACAGTCAGCTCCATCACGACGCGCGCCCCGTTCAAGATCGGAACCGGGCTCACGATGCCCCGGAAGTTGGCCAAGGGCGCGAGCATGACCGTGCCCGTGATCTTCGCTCCGACTGTTCCGGGCCAGGCCGACGGCACGCTGACGGTCAAAACGGCCGACGGCGAGACCGATCTCATCGGCGTCCACGGCGTCGGCACGAAGGAGGGCCTGGGCGCGACTCCCGCCGTAATCCAGTTCACCGACGTGCCGACAAAAACTGTCAGCCGGCAGACTGTCAACATCGTCAACACGGGCACAACCGTGGCAAAGATCACTGGGGTCACCCTTCCGGCAAACGCACAGCTCCGGGTCGACCCCGGCACGGTGCCGGCTGTGGGGCAGACGATCCAGCCGCTCGCATCGGTTGCGGTGTCCATGACGTTCAGTCCCACGTTGGCGGGCCCGGTGGCCGATACGCTCGTCGTCGCCAGTGACCGCGGGAAGGTGACCGTTAAGGTGGCCGCGACCGCCGTGGCCGGCGCGGCGCACCTGGAGATGCCGCACTCCCTGGACTTCGGTGACGTCCCCGCCGGGACGTCGGTTACCAGGGCTTTCGAGATAAAGAACACCGGCAACGTCCCGATGACCATCACGAAGGCGAAAGCGCCACAGGGCGTCTTCTCCACGACGACTCCCATCTCCGAGGGCTTGAAAATTCCCGCCGGTGAAACCGCGTACCAGACGGTGACCTTCGCGCCCACGGCCGTCGGGCAAGCAGGGACGAGCGAGACCTTTTACCTGATCACTGCGGACGACGGCCAAGCTGCTCAGAAGGTCATGCTCACCGGGAACGGTACCGATGACCCCATCGCTGCTTACGGGTGGAAGATCAATGCAGGCCGCCCCGGGTCGAGCCTCGGCCGGTCGCTGACCGCGGAGTATGCCGTGGGAGTAGGCAAGTGCCAGGACTACACCAGAGGAGTGATCTGCTGGTCAACCAAGACCGGGGCCCATGCAGTCCTCAATGAGATCTACAAGCGGTACAGGGCCGAGGGCGGCGCCGGTGGTCCCTTCGGCTTCCCGACCTCGGACGAGAAAGTGTCGCCGGACAAGGTGGGGAAGTACAGTGACTTCTCCGGTGCGGGTGGGACTTCGATCTACTATTCGCTGACCACCGGGGCGCGCTCTGTGACCGGCGCGATCAGGTCCAAATGGAGGGCACTGGGCGCGGAGACAGGACCCTTGGGGTATCCGATCACCGACGAGAAGCGCACCCCGGACGGGGTGGGACGGTACAACCACTTCTCCGGTGCGGGTGGGGCATCGATCTACTGGACACCGACAACCAAGGCCCACTCGGTAACAGGGGCCGTCCGTGCCAAGTGGGCGTCGCTGGGCTGGGAGACGGGCCTAGGCTACCCGACCTCTGACACTACGGCGTCTGCGGACAAGGTGGGGCGCTACAACCACTTCTCAGGTTCGGGTGGAAACTCGATCTTCTGGTCACCGACGACGGGGGCGCACTTTGTCCTGGGGGCCATCCGGTCCAAATGGGCTGCACTTGGCTGGGAGACCGGCCCGCTGCGGTATCCGATCACGGACGAGGAGGGCACCCCGGACAGGGTGGGGCGGTACAGCCACTTCTCCGGTTCGGGCGGGGCATCGATCTACTGGACGCCGACTACCCAGGCGCACTCGGTGACCGGTGCGATCCGGAATAAGTGGGCGTCGATGGGCTGGGAGAAGAGCCGGCTGGGTTATCCGACGAGCGACTCGTACACGGTATCCGTCGGCCGGGCAACGGATTTCCAGCACGGGCGGCTGACGTGGAATGCGACGGCCAAGACGGTCACCGGATAGCGGTGCCCGCGTCAGTTCAGAAACTCCCGGACCGATTGGCGTCTGGACCTCATCGGTCTGGACCTGATCGGTCCGGACCTGTTCCGCCTGGAAGTGGGTGAGTGCGGCGGCGTAGATTGACGATGCGGGCAGACCGATCTCCGGCCCCGGTGCGGTCCGCCAACGAGCCTGTGCATGAAACCCCGCCATGCCGAGGAGTGATCCGATGAGTCAACTTATCCAGCGCCTGCTTGCAGCGTTCAATGACCACGACCTTGAGGCAGCCGCCGCGTTGTTCCATGAGTCGTATAAGAGCGTGCAACCGGTCCACCCGGCCAGGGCATTTGTGGGACGGGCGCAGATGCACGCGAACTGGGCAGCGATATTCGCTGGCGTTCCCGATTTTCATGCAGAAGTGCTCCGCTCCGCGGACGACGGTAACACCGCGTGGAGCGAATGGACCTGGGCCGGCACCCGCACCGATGGGCGGCCCTTCGACATGCGCGGCGTGACGATCTTCGAGATCGAGGACGGCCTCATTACGAGCGGAAGACTCTTCATGCAAGAGCTTGAACGAGGGGACGTGGGCATCGCAGAGGCAGTCCAGACGCTGACGGGCCGCCGGCCGGACCGGCCCACGGGTCCGGTGGACTGAAGTGGCTGGTCTCAGGCGGCCGAAGGAAGGCTGCGCGCGCTTCTGAGCGTTTTGGCCTGGTGCCGGAGCTGGCGCCGGTGCCGGGAGCCCGGCTGATCCGTTGCTGATGGGCGGAGCGGCGTTCCGGGCAGGGGTGGTGCAGTGGAGTGGTAGGTGTGGCCGGTGGGGGTGGTGAGTTCGATGGTGTGCCTGTGCCGGTCGCCGCTGCCGGAAGCGGATCCGGGTGCTGGGCGGGCGGTCCAGCCGGGGGTTTCTTTGGTGTGGTTGCAGGC
>NZ_CAKKMF010000176.1 GCF_918697925.1 Arthrobacter sp. Bi26 | reverse complement strand
CACCTGCGCCTAACGGGTCGGACCAAGTTGACTGAGCCACCCCTGAGCCGTCGTCAGCGGCCCCGAATCGGACAGGGAGACAGCCCTATCCCCGGAACGGCGCGTTCCCCTTCTGGAGGGCTATCGGACGAGCGGGAATTCGTCAGCGCCGCAATCCACGAGTGTTTCGGCGATGGCCTGATCGAGGGGTGTTCCCTCTTCGGTCAGCGGACGTCCATCGGGGCGGCCGTACATGTACACGTTCTCCATGCTGACCAGACGGGCGCCGGTGCCTTCGGCGGCGGCCAGTACCCCGGACTGCAGGGCTTAGAACTGTGTGTTCCACTCAGGGTATGGCGGGTTCAGGGTCTGATAAACGACGGCGCCCCGCGGGCTGCTTCGGCGGCGAATGCGGTATCGCTGGCGTCCCCGGCGGCAACTTCCACGTCGTTGGGACCGCGTGCTCGTCCTGACCGGTTCACGAGCCGGACGGTCCGGCCGCGGCTCCGGAGGGCGTCGTACGTGGCGAGCCCGATGGCTTCGGTACCGAAGATGACGTGCAGTCCCGTGCTCACGCTGCTGCTACCCCGGCCGTCTCGCCGGGGCGCTGTTCCACGGCGGGCCGGCGAGACCACGATGCTGACGCCGAGTGCAGCCACCCACAACCCCCAGCCGGTGCTGCCGAGGAGGCCCGCAAGGTCCCAGACGGGGAAGCCCGGGAGTGCGGTGGCAATGATGTCGCCCTGATTCAGCAGGTAGATCATGCTGACGGCGAGTCCGACGGCACCGAGCCAGCGCGGAAGGACCCCGCTGCGCAGGATGATCACGCAGAGTGTGACCGACCACGCGATGACAAGCAACTGACCCAGATGCTCCCCCGGCAGCGCTCCGCCGAACTGATGTTGGGCGGTCCAGGCGGCGTCCACGGCCGCCCGTGTCGTGGCGTCGCCGCTGACATAGGAGCCGGCCAGGGGCGGAACGACGAACACCCAACGCAGGAATCCTATGAGAGACAGCAGCACCGAGGCGGCACCTGCGTACGTGGCGACCCGCAGGACCGGATCCTGGCGGAGGCCGAGCGCCGCGGGCAGTAGCAGAACCGGTACGGCAAGGAGCCCGTACGCCCAGGCCGTCGCAAACCAGATCCAGACCAACCTGGGACCGTCGGCTGCGAATGCCGCCAGCACCACGCTGGCCGGCTCCCGCAGGATGTCCGGCCAGTCAAACGTTACCGAACGTGTGGTGGCTGCCGCGGCGAACGCGAGGGCGCACACAACGAACAATCCGCCCGTCACCCAGCGAAGGTTCCTGTCCGAGTACGTGAATGTCACGACGGTCAATGTTCAACATCCAGTTTCCGGCCGGGCATAAGTCAGTCCAGTATTTCCATCTGGAAGCCGCCGCCGCGGCGCCGGACCCTGGTGCGCGGATACACCTCCAGGGGCACGTCACCGAGTTGTTCGGTTGACGCCGAGGCGTACATCCACACACATTGGCCGGGTGGACATAGAGGAAGCCGCATTCAACGCAGGCCCCATCATCCTGCCTCCGCCGGCATCACGGTAGCTCTGCGCCGGGACGCTGACAAGGACACGGCACACCTCGGCCAATTGGCTCCGCCCTCGCGCACCCCCCGCTGCCGCCGTCCCGAAAATCGGCAAGTCGGCGGTGTTCCCCGGGGCACTCTGGAAGGCCTGCCTTTCAGGGCTGTGTTGCGTCGAAGAAACGCTCGTCCGGTCCGGTTGCCGTGATCTGGCCTGCCCGGGACCGGATAAAATCGCGGTCTTCCTGTGAGAGCGTAATCTCGCCGTGCTGGTCACAGTCGGCGCTTCCGCCGGTCGCCTCACAGATGGTGGCCACCATCGTGCGCGGGAGGATCAGGCATCCCGGGTTGTCGACCAGCCATTGCCGCGTTTCGGGCCTGAGCCTGTGCCAGTTGTCCTTGACGATCATCTCCATCGATGCTGCCTTCCTGTGGTGGCCACGGCCGAAGCGCCAGGTCCGGGTAGTGGATCGTGCTCAGCCTACGCCCCGCGATCGGAGAATGACACGGCGCTCGGAGCTGAATGGTCGCATGGAGGGAACGGACTTACCGGCACGTACAGAGGCTGATCCTCGAGCGTGGAAGCTTGAATGCAGTGGCGGCCACGATGACTCCGGCGCCGAATTCAACAGCCACCTCAGAGGTGGCGGAGGAAGGGCGCGCGGCTCGAATAGGCGCTCTAAATGGACAGCCTGACCTATGCAGTGCGGGCAGCGTGAATGCTCAACCGAGGTAACCCCGCCGATTCCGCAGGCCGCGCCAATCGCCACCACCTGTGTCTCAATCGGCGGCTGAGCGAACGACACACCACTCGTTGCCTTCCGGATCCTGCAAGACCTGGAATGTGCCCACTGAATCGGCATGGATTGCGCCAACCATTACAGCGCCAAGGGCTACCGCCGCAGCGGCAGCGCCAGGCACGTCATCCACGTGCACATCTATATGGAGGCGGTTCTTCACCTGCTTCGTCTCGGGCACGCGCTGGAAGGCTAATCGCGTCCATCCCGGCGGATCGATGAACGACCATTCATTGCTTCGATGCACGGGAGTTCCGCCAAGGACAGTGGCCCAGAACTCAGCGAGTGTGGCTGGATCTTGGCAATCCACCACTACCTCGTCAACGCTTCCAATCATTTTCGGAGCATACCTGAGCAACGCGTCCGCCGGTGTCCGACCCACAAACGACCACGTCCGAAGCCGAAAGTGTGGACAACGAACACACCCCCAAAATTGTCCTTCTGAGCACGCCGAACGCCTCCCGCGCTCCCCATTGAGGGGCGCGGTTCTCCTTTGACCTGGCAAGAGTGGGGACTTCCCATACGGGTTCACGCCGTCCAAGTTTCTAGGGCACGGCACCCCGCAATCAACGGAGCTTTCAACGACTGGGAAGCCGAACTGACAACGAACAACTCCATGGCCACGACACCTCCTTCGCGCAGCCCATGAGCTCCCGCCGGGCTCTTTGCCGGGACCTGCTGCGGTGCCAGTTCCGGGTGGTGCAGGTCCCAGGCGGGGCGTTCGGGCTCACCGTTTCCCGCATGCCGGTCCCCCATCGCGACATCCTCGGCCCGCACTGGCTCTGCGAGAAAATCCGACACAGTTGCTGGGACCCTTGATTCTCGTACATCCCGCCCGCAATACTGTCCCGCTCTACTTGGACAATCGCGATAGTTGCACCTGCCCGCGCAGATCTCCGGCTACGCCCGGGTCTCCACCAACCAACAAGACCTAACAACGCAGCGCAAGGCACTTACGAGTCTGGGCGTCCTCGAGGGCCTAATCAATGGTGACCACGGCGTGACCGGAGAACGGGAACGGCCGGGACTGAACGAAGCCCTGGCGGCCGTCCGGGCCGGCGGCACCCTGATCGTCACCAAACTCGATAGGTTCGCCCGGCCCCTACCCGATGCTCGAGAACATCATCGAGGACAGGAGTTCCGGCCGCCGACAGGGACGATCATGAGAATTTGATCCCAAGTCACAGCAAGTCATGCAGTTTCCAAGCGCTCCCAGCCATGAAGGTGAACCCAGCAACACCGCTGTCCACGTCAAAAGAAGGAGCCGCCAGACCGCAACGGCCACCAACAAAAATGGGCCCCGGGGCCCATAAAGGAGATTTGTACACATTCAGAGGACCACAAGCCCCTGAACAGTGAAAACACGTGCCCGAGGTGGGACTCGAACCGCATTCCCTCCCACGCAAACACTGGACTCCCCCGGAAACATGCGGAATCCGACCCGAACCGACCTAGGTACGACCCAGTCCGACGTGTTATGTCGCAGGACATAGGTGACAGTTCTTTGTCAGGTCAATGGTGACAGTTCCGAGGTTCTTGGTGGTGACACTTCTGCCGATCTGATTGGTGGATGAGTGGAGTTGAGCCTGTTGATCCTCG
>NZ_CAKKMF010000175.1 GCF_918697925.1 Arthrobacter sp. Bi26 | reverse complement strand
GCAACCCCTTCAGCGTTCCCACGAGTACTCCCATTGAACTTGTCGACAATGACCAGCTCGAGGCCGTTCAGGAGCAGTTTCGCACCGGCGCCATGAGCTTAGGTTGGGACCCAACCACGGCCCAGGTGGTAATAGAGGCCCACCCCGTCACCGATGTCGATGCTGATGACAACGACGAATCGCTTGATGAGGACGGCGCTAACGAGCTCGAAATGCTGCTGGTGCGAATGCCGGTCGGCACCGCCCGCGCCTTCGCCAAGCGCACCCGTGAGATCGTGGGCGCCGGGCGTCCGACGTGCTCGCTCTGCGGTTTCCCCATAGGCGCCGACGGGCACATCTGTACCCTTCCCGAGGTCTGATGCCAGGCGCCGGACCTAGTGGCCGCCGAGCTGACGCTCACCGGCCGCATCACGACGGCTTCAAACGCTACATTTCTGGGCAGCATCGGCGACGTGGTGGTCGTCTATAAGCCGATAGCAGGCGAAAGTCCGCTGTGGGATTTTCCCCACGGCACCCTGGCTCACCGGGAGGTGGCCGCCTACCTGGTCTCGCAGGTCTTCGGCTGGGACGTCGTGCCGCGCACCTGGCTGCGCGATGGTCCGATGGGCGAAGGAATGGTGCAGCTCTGGCAGGAGCAAGACCCCGCCCAAAGCGCCGTGAACCTGGTCGCGACGGACCACGTGCCGGAGACGGGCTGGAAACACGTTCTCGAGGGACGAGATGAGAACGGACGGATGGTCGCCCTCGTTCACGAAGACTCGCCAGCGCTCAGACGCATGGCGGTGTTCGACATGGTCGTCAACAACGCCGACCGCAAAGGCGACCACATTCTTGCCATGACGGACGGACACCGGCACGGAGTGGACCATGGGCTCACCTTTCACCGGGACCACAAGCTGCGCACGGTGCTGTGGGGGTGGCTGGGAGACGCTCTGACCGCCGAGGAACGCGACGGCATCGATCGTGTCAGCGAAGGACTGCACGGTGGGCTGGGCCGAAACCTGGCGGACTTGCTCAGCGCCGAAGAAATCGCATCGCTCGCTACGCGCTGCGCCCGGTTGCGCCTGGCAGGGCGGTTTCCGGCTCCGAGCGGTGAGATGTCGGCGGTGCCCTGGCCGCTGTTCTAAGGGAATTACGGCTACGGGCTGCGCAGGCTGTGTCACGTTGATGGCATGGATCCTTAAGGTAGCGTCGGAGCTCATCATTCCTGAGCGCGAGCTCGGCTGGCGATTTTCCTAGGAGCCACGCCCGGCCGGCAAGCCTCTGTTCCGAAGGTTTGGGCGATGGGAGAGACATCAACTGTCACCGGGAATTCGCTGCCCAACGCCGATAGCAGCGCACACGTGTAGCCGACGACATCGCCGATATCGGGTCAAGACATCGATCCCGCTGAGCTCTGGCTAGCCTTTGGCGGCGTCGAAGGCCTGCTTTATGGCCTGACTGATGCGGCCACGAGGGCTGGGGTTGTATCCGTTCTCAGCGGCCCATTAACGGATCTTCTGAGCCGCCGCAGGTTCTCTTAATCCCGCACAATTCGCTGTCGTGAGACTGCCTGTTGTTGGACGGCTTTTCGAGACAGCGGCGGTCCTAGCCGCACAGGGAACTCTTGTCAGTTTCCGAAGACGTTTGCAAGGAATGTCCGAAGTCCTTTGCACTCGGGCCCAAATGAGGGTTCCCTTGCGCAAACGGACCTGGACAGGCAGGAGGCGTTTGAGTGCAGAGCGCGGTCCCGGGTCTGCCAGGAATGAGAGGTCAAACACCTTGGGATCCCGGAACTGCACTGGGCCGGAGTTCAGCGCTGTCTGTAGCGTCTCCGCGCCCGGGTGGGACGTTCCTGCGGACACCGGTCCGGCGGACGGGACCGCCGGGCCGGTGTCCGCGACGTTCATGCTGACACGAGTGTCTTTGAGGACCCTGCACTCTTCTTCTTGGCCGTCCTTCGTGCTGTGAACGCGGCGGCGGCGCAGAGCAGGATGGCCGTCGGGACGAGGAGCGCCGCCCACAGGGCCAGATGCAGAAGGAACGCCCCGGCTACAGCCCCGAGGAACATGGACAGAACGGCTGCAAGCCTGCGCATGGTGGCGGTGGTGCTCGCTCCGCCCCAGAAGCGCCCGGCTTCACTGAGAAGCAGCGACAGGGTCGAGGTGATCACCACCGTCGATACGTCAGGTATCCCTACTCTGCGCGCGGCTATGGCCTGGCACCCCATGAGGAGCCCGATGATGAAAGTCACCGCATGAATCAGGGCTTCGCCGGTGGGCAGCAGGAAGAGTGTGGTCGTGACGGCGAGCATGCCTGCTGCCGCTACCCAGAAGACAGAAAGCAGCGCCGTATCGGTTTGTCCTCGGGGAGGGAATCGTCGCAGTATCAGGCCGAGTAGCCATGACCCGGCCGCGAAGCCCCCGAGAGCGGCCAGGGGCCCGGTGAGAGGGACATGGTCGGACGCCGCGATGGAAAGCCCGATCAAAATGACGTTTCCGGTCATGTTGGCCCCGAACACTCGGTCCATTCCGAGGTAAGTCGCCGCATCCAGGGCTCCGGTGCCAAAACTCAGCGCGATCATCATCCAGAAGGACAGTCGTTGCCGCACGTCCTTAGTTCCCCTCAGGCGCCGGCCCGTCGGAGCGCGGATCAGACCCCGTCGCGAATGTGCCCTTCGCGGTGCCCTGGCGGATCACCTGCAGGTGCCCGACTGAGTCGTCCAACGGCTCCAGCTGCTTGGTCCGGAACCCGGCATTGACGAGGTTTTGGACAGCCTCCATGGAGACGCCCTTTTCGACGGAAATCGTCACGGCTTCGTCCGGAGCCGCCGCCCCTGCCTCCATCTGACCCACGATCCAGCGCGGTCGCGCCGTGGCCTGCGCGGGCGCCATTCCCAAGGCCAGATTCAGGGCCAGGTGTGTGTGGACCTGCGGCTGGGCGCGGCCGCCCATGGTGCCGTGTGCACCGATGAGTTTCCCATCTCGGCGGACGAGGACCGGCATGAGCGTGTGCGGGGGTTTCCGACCGGGGGCGAGTTCGTTTGCTGCTCCCGGCCGAAGGCTAAACGATGCCCCGCGGTTGTGAAGGAGGATGCCGCTAGCCGGGTCGAGGACGCAGGAGCCGAACGCGTGGAAGGCGCTCTGAATCAGCGAAACCCAGTTGCCGTCCGAGTCGGCGACCGCTCAGCCGACGGGCGCCGCGTGATCGCGGCCTTCCAAGAGTCCGGAAAATCCCGCTTCACCTACCCTTTCAACGAATTTATGTACGTTCTCCGTGGCAGCATCACATGCACACTGGAAGGCGGCCAAAAGCACTACTTTACAACCGGTGACTCCGCATTCTTCCCGGAAGGAACCACAGCCGATCTCGACATCAGCGATGACTTCATGGACCTCACCTTCCTCACTTCGGAGCACGAGATTCAATACTGATTGGCGTTAACACCTACCGTGAAAGGAGCTTCTGGCCGTCGGGGCGCAGCTCCCCGGTGGGTGAGACGTGCCGGTACAGAGTCTGGCGCGTGATGCCCAATTCAATGCAGAGATCGCCGACTTTTGTCTCCGGCTTGCCCATGGAGGCCAGGGCGAGCCGGAGTTTCGCTGGCGTCATCTTGAAGGGGCGTCCGCCGTTGCGGCCGCGCGCCCGTGCAGAGGCGAGGCCGGCGAGGGTGCGTTCTGAAACGAGTTCGCGCTCAAATTCGGCGAGGGCGGCGAAGATCCCGAAGACGAGTTTCCCGGAGGCGGTGGTGGTGTCAATGGCCGCGCGCTGTCCGGTGAGAACCTTAAGCCCGATGCCTCGTTCGGTCAGGTCGTGGACGATATTGACCAGATGGCGCAGGTCCCGGCCGAGCCGGTCCAGTTTCCAGACGACCAGGGTGTCTTCGTGGCGCAGGGCTTTGAGGCAGGCGCCAGCTGGGGCCGGTCGTCCTTTTCCCGGAGGCCTTGTCTTCGTAGAGGGAGTCCGTGTCGACGCTGGCGACCAGGAGTACGGACAATGCATACCCCCACCCCCGCGACAGCCGGAGGGTCGCCCCAGATTCGATTGTCGGATCCGGATCCACAGGTCTCCTACGCCCCCGGCATTGC
>NZ_CAKKMF010000174.1 GCF_918697925.1 Arthrobacter sp. Bi26 | reverse complement strand
TTTCCCCGCCCGTCGTCGAGGCCCCGCCCGCCGAAGTGCCGCCCGTGGAAGTGCCGCCCGCCGAAGCGCCGTCCGCCGCGCCAGCAGAGTCCGACGCCGGCCGGGGGAGTCCCAGCTCCGCGGCCAGGAAGCCCAGCACCTCGCCGAGCTCGGCCGGTTCGTTGTCCACGCCCAGATACACGGGCGCGGGAACCGTGTCCATAGTGCACAGATGGACGATTGCCGCGGCGGCGTCGTCGCGGTGGATACGGTTGGTGAAGCGCGACGCGGCGGGAATTACCGCGCTTCCGCCGCGCACCTGGTCGATCAGTCGCGTCCGGCCGGGGCCGTAGATCCCGCCGAGCCGCAGTACCACGGGGGTGATGCCGGTGCCGCGCAGACGGCTGTTGAGGAGTTCCTCTGCCTCGCGGATGATGCGGCCCGAGAACCCGCCGGGTTCCGGCGTCGTGCGTTCATCAATCCAGCCGCCGCCGGCGTCGCCGTAAACGGCCGTCGAAGAAACAAACAGGATCCGGCGGACACTTGCCCCGGACGCCAGGACCGCGTCCAGCACGTTCGACAGACCGTCCACGTAGGCAGCCCGGTAGGCATCCTCAGTCGGGGCATCCGCGGCAATCGCGACGACGACGGCGGTGGTGTCCGCCGGGATGGGCGGCAGCTCACCGGAGCTCAGGTCAGCGGCGACCCCTTCGATGGCGGCCGGAAGTTTCTCCGGCGACCGGCGCCACCCCACCACGCGGTGGCCTGCAGCCGCGAAACGCAGCCCGGCCTCGGTGCCCAGATCGCCGCAACCGGCCAGCAGTACAGTCATAGGGCCAGTCTGCCAGCCTTCGGGAAGCCCTACGGACAGGCGTGAGGAATTCTTGGATCCTGGCGCCGCTGAAATTCCGGGCCCGCCGCTGAAATTCCGGGCCCGCCGTCCGTCGGGCAGGCCGACAGGTTTGCTCACCCTTCGACCGGTGCCATCCGGTAGCCAACGCCCCGTACCGTGCGGATGAACCGCGGTTCGCGGCCTTTGTCACCAAGCTTCTTGCGCAGGTTGCCGATGTGCACTTCCACGAGGTGCTCGTCCCTGGGCCATTCGGTGCCCCACACATGGGTCAAAAGTGCCTTCCGGGTCCACACCCGCCGAGGCGCTCGGGCCAGGGTCTCCAGCAGGTCAAATTCGGTGCGCGTCAATTCCAATTCGACGCCGTCAAGGGACGCCGCACGGCCTTGGACCTCGACAACTAGCGGCCCGTGACGGACGACGCCGTTGGCATCGGCATGCCGGACGTCGGTACCTGCCGCTGAGGTGGACTCGGGCGACGAATGGATGGACATGCCGGGCGAGGCGTCGTCCGCCCGGCGTCGCAGGGCACCGGGCAGGTGGTGTGTCTCAGGCGCTGAGCCGCCGGGCGCGGCCACCATGAAATCCGTGGCGCGACGTCGCGGCGTGGGACGTTGAGGGGTTGGCCGGTGGCGCCGCATCACCGCGGTCACACGGGCCTGGACGGAGCGCGGGCTGAACGGCTTGCGGATGAAATCATCCGCACCGATCTCCAGTCCTATCAACTCGTCAACCTCGTCCGCCCGGGCCGTGATCATGACGACATAGGCGTCGGAGAATTTGCGCATCCGGCGGCACACTTCCACGCCGTCCAAATCGGGGAGGTTCAGTTCCAGCGTCACAAGGTCCGGCCGATGTTCCTGGATGTTCAGCATGGCTTCGGCCCCGGAACTAGCCTCAAAAACGGCGAAGCCCAGCATTTCCAGTGTCCGGCGGATGAGGAGCCGAACATCACCGTCATCATCTACAACCACAGCGCGGAGCTGCCCCGGTGATTCCAACATAACTCCAGCTTCCAAGACCAAGAGACCCGTGTGTCACAGTCACCCCACACGCCACAGACTGTGACGCAAGCCACAGGAGCAACAGTTGGACTCAGGCTAACACGGTTTTCTTGAGCAAATGTTGAAGTTTTAGCCGGTCGTGGTTTGAAGCTGGACTGCCAGAGTTGAAGCTACAAGTCCAGCCGCTCGGACAGAAAGCGCCATCAGTGCCGGACGCGTTCGGCGCCGGCCAGCTACCTCGCCGGATCCGGAGTTGTCCGTCTACCGCGCCGGAACCGGGAAGAAAGCCCGCGGGTCCTGCATCAGAGCCGGGTAATCGAAGGCGGAGCGATCCACGATCTCGTCCACCTGGAAGTTCCGGGCGAAGTGGCCGTCAACGGTGATCGGACGGCCCAGGACCTTGCCGATGGCGAAGGAGGTGCCGCCGTTGACCGGGATGGCAACCACGGAGTTGCCGGGAAGGGTGGTGAACGCCTCTTCCTGCTGCTGGCGCTTGCGGGTGGGCTTCTTGACGAGCTGCTTCGGGGGCAGCTTGCGCACCTTGCCCGGGCGGCGGGAGCCTGATTCGGCGTAGACGAACTGGTAGTCGTCGTCCGAGGGGGCCTTGGCCCGTCCCACGGGCGGCAGGCTGACAGTCTTCAGCTGCTCGGGCTCGGTGTCTCCGAGCGGCAGGCGCAGGACCCACATGCGGTCCCCGGCAGGATCCTCGGGCACAAGCTCGTGCTTCGGTTCGGGCCAGACGTACTCCAGGTCCGGGTCCGTGCCTGGGAATACCTGTGTGTAGAACCGCGGATCCTTGGCGATCAGCCGGGACCGGTGGCTGAGGTGGAAATCCGGATTGCCCAGCCATGGCGGCATCGGGATCTTGGCGGCGTAGTCGGGGTGGGCAGCCTGCGGGGCGAACTCCATGATCTTCTCGCGCGTGGTGTCCTCGCCGCCGCGGGCCGTCCATTCATCCACCATGGCCAGCCCGTACATTGTCAGCGCGGGAACGTACCCCATCCACATCCGGACAGCCGGGTGCGACTGCCAGCCGTACTCCGGGATCACCAGCGCACGCAGGATCTGCAGCGCCTCAACACGCTGCTTGCCGAGCCGCTCGCGGTCCAAAACCGCGGCGCTCTGCTGGAAATCGGGGAAGGGGAGGAAAGTCTGCATCTCTCCAGTTTGAGGCCACACGACGAAACCACCAATTGCACAGGACCGTGCGTGCGCGTGTTCACATTTTGGAATGAAGCAGACATCTCATTACGGAGGGGCGTAATATAGCAGGACCCCATCAATGTCGCCCGGAGGACACGCCATGAATCCAGCCCCTGTTGTGCCGTTTGTGCCGAAATACGGACAACTGCTCGGCCCGGAAGCGAACGGCATTCTGGTGCTCGAGGAAGTCATTCTTGACCCGGTGGCAGCCCGTAAGGAACAGCACGGGTTCCGCGCCGCAATGGCATCGTTCGCGCTGACCATGCGGCGGATACTGGCGTTGCGCCTCTGCATCGCCGTTGTGGCGATCGCCAACCTGCCCCTCTTTCTGCTCAACACGGGCTGGTGGATTTACGCGGTCTCACTGACCCTGGTGGTTGCAGTCCACGCCGCGGTGTCCTGGCTGAACCGTCAGGAGCCGCGGATCCGGCAGCGCCGCATGCTGGAACTGCATCTGCACCGGGAGCGGAGCGACAATTACCGCAAGGTCCGCGACGCCGTGAAGTACGTCATTGACGCCCCTGCCCGGATGAATGAAAGCCTCTACCTTGAGCTCCTCGCCGCGAAGCGGGTAGCCCTGCACTTGGCCATGGGCACGGTGGCCGTGCTGGACACGAGCGACGACGCCGCGTGGAAACTGCAGATCGTCCGCGAACTCCCGCAGGCTGCCTGAGCCGCACGTCTAAGGCCGCAGGGCTCACCGATTACAGCGCGACCCGATTACAGCACGACGCCGGAGCGACCCTCGAGGGAGCGCTCCGGCGTCGTTGTTTAACGGTGTAGCCCTATCCGGGAAGCTGCAGCACCTGGCCCGGGAACACCAGGTTGGGGTTGCTGATGGTCGCCGTGTTCGCGTCGGCCAGCGAGTGCCAGCCTCCGGCGATGTTGAGCTTCTCGGCGATTGTGCTCAGGGTTTCGCCGCTCCGGATGGTGTAGGTCTGGCCACTGACGGATACCGGTGCAACGTGGCGGGGTGCCGGGACGGCTGCCCTGGGGGCCGCTTGCCGGGCAGCCACCTTGGCCGGGGCGGGAAC
>NZ_CAKKMF010000173.1 GCF_918697925.1 Arthrobacter sp. Bi26 | reverse complement strand
AGCCAGGACAGAAACCGGACCGTGCCGCGATGGAGAAGGCCCTGGCCGCATCCCTGGCGAAATCGCTCGGCATCGAGGAAGCCAAGGTCACTGCCGCCCTGGAGGAACTGCGCACCGCCGAGCAGGCCAAGCATGCGGCAGCCCTGAAGCCCCGGCTGGACCAGGCCGTCAAGGACGGCACCCTGACCCAGGCAGAAGCGGATGCCGTCACCAAGGCCGCCGAAAAGGGTGTGATCGGCGGCCGCTAGGCTGCTGTGGAATTGGGCCGGTGGATTTGGGCCGATGGATTTAGGTCAACGTTGGTTAAAACCAGAGAAGTCCCCGGGGGGTCCCGGGGACTTCTCCTGTACACGCTTCCTGTAAAACGCTCGTTCAGCAGCTACGCCTTCGCGTCGGCCAGTTCGCGTTCGTCCCGTCCACTCGCGGGAGCTGCGGCAGCGGACGGATCAACGGCGGACGTGTCGACGTCGTCGCTGAACGGGTCGCCGTTGCGCGGCGCGTTGTACAGCGCTTCGTCCAGGATGCCCTGGCGCTTTGCCACGATCGCCGGGATCAGGGCCTGCCCGGCCACGTTGACGGCGGTGCGGCCCATGTCCAGGATCGGGTCGATGGCCAGCACGAGGCCGACGCCGGCCAGCGGCAGTCCCAGCGTGGAGAGCGTCAGCGTCAGCATGACGACGGCGCCCGTGGTGCCGGCGGTCGCGGCGGAGCCGAGGACGGACACCAGCGCGATCAGCAGGTACTGGGTGAAGTCCAGCTGGATGCCGAAGAACTGGGCCACAAAGATCGCCGCCACGGCCGGGTAGATCGCGGCGCAGCCGTCCATCTTGGTGGTCGCGCCGAGCGGCACCGCGAAGGAGGCGTAGGCGCGGGGCACGCCCAGGTTCCGCTCGGTCACGCGCTGGGTCAGCGGCAGCGTGCCGATCGAGGAGCGTGAGACGAAGGCCAGCTGCACGGCCGGCCACACACCGGAGAAGTACTGCCTGACAGACAGGCCATGGCTGCGGACCAGGGCGGGGTAGACCACGAACAGCACAAGCGCCAGGCCGATGTAGATTGCCACAGTGAACTTGCCGAGCGAGCCGATGGTGTCCCAGCCGTAGACGGCCACGGCGTTGCCGATCAGGCCCACGGTGCCCAGCGGCGCGATCCGGATGATCCACCAGAGGACTTTCTGGATGACGGCGAGGGCGGACGCGTTCAGGGCCAGGAAGGGTTCGGCCGCCTTGCCCACTTTGAGGGCGGCGATGCCGACGGCGATCGCGATCACGAGGATCTGGAGGACGTTGAAGCTCACAGCGGTGGTGGCGACGCCGTCGGTGACCGTGGTGCTTGCGCCGAGGCCCAGGAAGTTCTTCGGGAACAGCCCGGTGAGGAAGGCCCACCAGTCACCGGACTTGCCGGCGTACTTCGCTTCCTGGCTGATGCCGGTGCCGGCGCCGGGCTGCAGCAGCACGCCCAGGCCGATGCCGATCAGGACGGCAATCAGCGAGGTGATCGCGAACCAGAGCAGCGTGTTCCAGGCCAGCCGGGCAGCGTCGGAAACGGCGCGCAGGTTGGAGATTGAGCTGACGACGGCGGTGAAGATCAGGGGGACCACGGCGGTCTGCAGCAGCGAGACGTAGCTCGAGCCGATGGTCTGCAGCGCGGTGCCGAGGGCGTTGGGGTTTGCCTTGGTGCTGCCGGTGTACTTGGCCAGCAGGCCAAGGCCCAGGCCGACGATCAGGGCGGCGATGATCTGGAAGCCGAACGAGCCGGCCCATTTGGGCAGCTGGAACCCGGTCTTTCCGGCAGGTGCGGGGGTGCTTGTCTGAGTGGTCACCGGAACACGCTAGGACCGTCTCAGATAGCATGACCAACGGATGTTGAGAAATGTTACGCGGCGGTATTTTCGACGCGACGGCCAAATCCCGGGAATTCCGCCGGAAGGCTGCCCGATTGTGAAGTTATTCCCGGGCGGAATGTGGTGATTGTCTCGTCCCGGACGCCGCCGGTCACGCGAGATGGCAGTTCGCGGCAGTGTTTTTTGGGAAACACTGCCGCGAACTGCCATGTCGAGTTTCGGTTCGCGCGGAACGCGACCTACCCCAGCAGAGCGCGCTTGAGGGTGTCGAGGCCCACCGAGCCGATGTTCAGGGCCTTGGTGTGGAAGGCCTTGAGGTCGAAGCCGGGGCGGGATTCCAGCTCTGCCCGGATCTGCTCCCAGAGCCGCTGGCCCACCTTGTAGGACGGTGCCTGTCCCGGCCAGCCCAGGTAGCGCGTGAACTCGAACTTCAGCTGGCCCTCACTGATCGGCAGGTTGGCGCGGAGGAACTCAAAACCCTTGTCCGCTGTCCAGATGCCGCTGCCCCAGCGCTCGGGGACCTCAAGCTCCAGGTGCACGCCGATGTCGAACACCACGCGGGCCGCACGCATGCGCTGCATGTCCAGCATGCCCATGTGGTCGCCCGGATCGCCGAGGTAGCCGAGTTCCTGCATGAGCCTCTCCGCATAGAGCGCCCAGCCTTCCCCGTGGCCCGAGGTCCAGCACACGCTGCGGCGCCACTTGTTCAGCAGCTCGCGGCGGTAGGTGGCGGTAGCAACCTGGAGGTGGTGGCCGGGTACGCCCTCGTGATACACCGTGGTGGTTTCGGCCCAGGTGGTGAAGGTGTCCTCGCCGGCCGGCACGGACCACCACATCCGGCCGGGACGGCTGAAGTCCTCCGAGGGGCCCGTGTAGTAGATGCCGCCTTCATCGGTGGGTGCGATCCGGCACTCCAGCGTTTTCATGACGTCCGGGATCTCGAAGTGGACGCCGGCGAGCTCCGCGACGGCTTTGTCGGAAAGTTCCTGCATCCAGGCCTGGAGGGCGTCGGTGCCCTTGAGCTGGCGGGCGGGATCGTTGTTCAGGATCTCCTTGGCTTCCTCGACTGTGGCGCCGGGCCGGATTTCCCCGGCCACGCGTTCCTGTTCGGCGATGAGGCGGTCGAGTTCCTGGACGCCCCACGCGTAGGTCTCCTCCAGGTCCACGGTGGCGCCGAGGAAGTCCCGGGATGCCAGGGCGTAGCGCTCGCGGCCCACGGCGTCCTTGGCCGGGGCGACGGGCAGGAGTTCGGCCTCGAGGAAGCCAGCGAGCCGGGAGTACGCCACCCGGGCGGCGGCCGTGCCGGCGTCGAGCTGGAACTGCAGTTCCGCCGGGAGCGGGCCCTCCGCGGTCTTGGCGCCGGCGGCGAGCTTCGCGAAGAAGCCGTCTTCCGCAGCGTGCTTGGTGGCCTGCTCGATCACGATCGACACCTGGCGGGCAGCGGCCACCTTGCCGTCCTGCATCGCCGAACGCAGCGACTCGATGTACCCGTCGATCGCGGCGGGGACATTGTGGGCCCGGCCCGCGATGTGCCCCCACTGCCCGGCGGTGTCCGTCGGCATGAGGTCAAAGATTGCGCGGATGTCCTGGGACGGGGACGCGATGTTGTTCAGATCGGCCGTGTGCCAGCCCGATTCGTGGATTTCCAGCTGCAGGCCCAGCCGCTCGTGCATGGCGTCGAGGGTGACGGCGTCGACGTCGTCAACCGGCTCCAGCCCGTCCAGCGCCGCGAGGGCCTCGCGCGCGGCGGCCGCGAATTCCTCGTGGCCGGAGGGGGAAAAGTCCTGGTACTCGGTCTCGTGCCCGGGCAGGCCGAGCTCGGTGGCGAAGCTCGGGTTGAGCCGGATCAGGGTGTCCGTGTAGGCGTCGGCGACGGCGTCAATGGCGGTCTGCGGGCGCGCGGGGGCAGTGTTGTCTGAGGCGATGATTTCGGTAGTCACCCGACGAGACTAGCCCGGCCGCGGTGGTTATGAAAGAGTCACTGAACTTTTTTCCGGGGCAGGGTGAGAAACAGGCTGCCGCCCGGCCGAGGACGCTCAGCCGAGGCTGCGGCGCCAGGCTTCCGGGCCGGGCCTGGGTGCCAGCCGAAGCTGCTGCCGGCGGACCCAGTGCCGGACGCCGGGGCTTTCCGGTGCGGCCTGCTGGGCCTGCCCCAGGGACAGCACGACGGCGGTCAGCGCCGCCAGCTCTTCCGGCGTCGGTTCTCCCTTGGCGACGGAGAACAGGAC
>NZ_CAKKMF010000172.1 GCF_918697925.1 Arthrobacter sp. Bi26 | reverse complement strand
TCCTTTGACCGGATGACTTCAAGGAGCCAGCGATGACCCAAGCCCCAACTTCGTCCCCGGAACCCACCCGGTCGCATCGACGGAAGGCGCAGACTCGCGCCGCGTTGATCCGCGCAGCACAGTCCTTCCTGGCTCAAGGACGGACCAATACGCCGGTGCTGGAGATCACTCAGGCCGCGGACGTTGGGATCGGCTCCTTCTACAACCACTTTGAGTCGAAAGACCAGCTGTTCGAGGCAGCGGTCGAGCACGTCATGGACCTCCTCGGCGCGGTCCTGGACGAGCTCACCACCGACGTCGACGACCCCGCCGTCGCGTTTGCCACCAGCTTCCGGTTGACCGGTCGCTTCCACCGCCGTGAACCTCAGCTCAGCAAGGTGATCCTGCACGCAACTCTCGACATCCTCGGCGCGCAGACAGGACTGGCGCCGCGTGTCCGGCGTGACATTCAGGCCGGCGTCGATTCCGGTCGGTTCACAATGACAGACGTCGACGTAGCCGTGGTGTGCGCCGTCGGTGCGGCAACCTTCCTCGGACAGCTCATCCATGCCGAACCGGACCGCGACGACGCCGAGACGACGGATCGGGCGACCGAGGCGCTGCTGCGAATGTTGGGTGTCTCTGCCAACGAAGCGCGTGCAATATGTAGCAGTCCACTCCCCGAACTCCAAACGGCCGGGCTGCGCGGTGCCGTCGACGAGGTGGCAGCGAACGGAGACGCTGCCCGCTGAATTGCCCGACCTCGGGATGCCGGCGGGGAACGACCGTCACCATGCTAATCGCGCTCTGGAACCTCTGGCGCTTTCCGGGTTTCGAGTTTTTGGAGGCCGTCCGCAAATTCGCAGTTGTGAATCAAGAGTTCGGTGAAGTCAAACCCGCTCATTTCTTTACTGCCTGTAAATATGTTCTTGTCGAAGGTGCAGTTGATGAAGGACAAGGATTTGGGCCGCTGATACGTGGCGAAGTTGAAGCTACCGTCTTCAAATCGGCAATCTTTGAACGTTAGGGACAGGGCATCGCGGCTTTGTTCGACATTTTCAAATTTTGTTCCGCTGAAAGTGCATCGGTTGAATTCGATTCGACCGCGACCACTGCCGTTTTCGTCGATACTGTATCTGACGCTGCCGCCATGAAACACGGAGTCCTGGAAGAGAAGATTGCCCATGTCCAACTGCAGATCGGTCAGGTCGACGCTGCCGGCGGCCACGTACCACCTGGCCATGTAGCCGAGGTCATGGTCTCCACGGTCCTCGGCACGAACGCCTCGGAGGTCCAGCTGTGCGCCATTGACGTATAGGTCGGAAATGTTGGACGGGGCATGATATGCCATGTTGATGCGCAGCCCCCAGTACCGTCCCTCCTCGAGCCCTGCCTTTAAGCGGCGGAGGATGGTCGCGGTAATGAGAGAGCCTACATCCGAAAGATTATCTTTGTCCTTCTTGGCCAGTCTTAAAAATTCAGTCAAAAGACTTACACAGTTTTGCCGCTCAACTTCGTTGCGCTCCGCAAACCATTCATCGGTCAGGGACTCGATTGAATGGACGCCAGCAATGGCAAGGGGGAGCTTTTTGCTCCCCAGCTGCTCTGCTGCAAGTGAGTATCGGTCCCTAAGGGCGGAGACCACCTGGGTATCATGCTGCCGTTGCTGTAGTTCCAAAAGGCTGTTGGTGATCGAGAGATTTTCCTCTGTCGCTCTTTGACGCCGGTAGGTGAGGAGCAGCGTCACACCAACACCGAGCGCAGCCCCTGCTGTCACGGCGTTCCGAAGAACGCCGGACTGTTGATCAGTCGTCAGCGTCTGCTGATTTCCCAAGGGTGTCAGACTCTGCGTGGTGTAGGCGGCGAAGACGTAAGATAGCGCCGCGACCAAGGCTAGGGAGGCGAGAAACCCGAGTAGGACCAGCCCCCATAGGCTGACTTTTTCCTTCGAAGCAGCCGTCGGGGACTCGTGACGTTTCCTAGACATGGCATCCTCGATTGTCTCGATTGTTGGGTAGGTCACGGGGGTGAATATGTGCGCTGAACAAGGTTCGTTGCTGCCTCGTTGTCGCTTATGTGGGTCTGAAGACCCGGGACGAAACCGACAGTTCACGAGAGGCCGGCGCCGGTGCTCCCTCAAGCACCGGCGCCCACCCGCTCCTGCCGAGCTGGTCTTGATGAACTGCTGTTCAGCTGTCAGGGCACCAGGATGAGGCGGATCGGGTCGCCGATCTTGTTCGCCAGCCGGTTCACCGCGTCGGCCGCCTCGGCGAGCGGGAAGTGGTCGGTGATCGAGGGGGCGAGGTCTAGACGTCCGACCTCGGCCAGCCGGACCAGCTCGCTGACGGACTCGGGGGTGCCGCCGTAGTGGCCGCGCACCTGCTTGCCGAGGTAGTTGAAGGTCAGGCCCTCGGTGATGGTGAGGGGCCTGGGGCTGATGCCGACCAGGATGAGGGCGCCGTTGAGGCCGAGTACGGAGGCGGCCTGCTCTCGGACGGCGGGCACGCCGGCGCAGTCGAAGGCGAAGTCCAGGCCTCGTCCGCCCGTAGCCATGCGGATGTGGTCGGCGAAGTCGTCGGCGGCAGGGTCCAGGGCGAAGTCCGCACCGAAGGCCAGGGCACGCTCGCGGGCGCTGGGCAGCGGGTCGACGGCGATGACCGGCGCGGCGCCGGCCATGCGGGCGACCCGGACGTTGTGGGCGCCGACTCCGCCGACGCCCCAGATGCCGACGGACTGTGCGGGGCGCACCCCGGCGGTGGCAACGACGGCGGCGTAGGGGGTGGAAACCGCGTCGGGGATGATCGCTGCCTGATCGAAGGGGAGGTTGTCGGGAATGGGGATGAGCGTGTCCTCGCGGGCGAGGGTGTACTGGGCCCAGCCGCCGTCGTAGTCGATGCCGGCGGTGCGCATCTGGGTACAGGGGCGGCGGCGCACGCAGCCGCCGCACTGGCCGCAGGTCTTGCCGGCCTCAAGGGTAACGCGGGTGCCGACGGTCAGTCCGCGCTTAAGGTCAGGGCCGAGGGTGTGGATCACACCGGCGACCTCGTGGCCGACGGTGACCGCGTCGGAGGTGGCGAACAGTGGGACGAGGGAACCGTCGAGCAGGTGGACGTCCGACAGGCAGACACCTGCGGCCTTCACCTCGATCAGGATTTCACCCGGGCCCGGAACGGGGATGGGGACCTCCTCCACGGCGAACTTCTTGCTGTCCAGGTGGAAGCGTCCGGCGAGCATGGTATTCATGGTGATCTGCTTTCTCTGAGCGGCATTTCCTGGCGGTTCGGGCCGATGGCTGCCGTGTGGTTTGTGGTGGTTCGCAATCGGGTGGTGGCCGGGAAGGGGGGCGGTGTCGGGTCCGCCGCACCCTCCCGGAGTCTGGGGGATCAGGCGAATGTGTGGACACCGCCGCGGTTTTCAGTCAGCTGCGGTCTCGCAGTACCAGCCGGCCCATGGCGTATGGGTCAGCTCGCAAGCCCGCCGGTGCTCAAGGTGAGCAGGCGGAAGTTGCGGTGGCGGTAATGTGGTTGCATCGGTTTTGCCGGTGGCTGCCAGGATGCCTCCGTGAGGGGCGGCAGTGGCCTGGGTTTCCGTCGCCATGATGACTCCTTTTGTTGACTTGCTCAGTGGTGGCCGGGAGGGGGCGGGGTGTCGGGACCGCCGCACCCTCCCGGCGTCTGGGGGATCAGGCGAAGACGTCCTGCTGGTAGCGCGCATCGGCTTCGAGCTGGGCGAGCCACTGCTGGGCGGCCTCGTCGTCGCTGCCGGTCCGCTCGCGGTGAATCGCCGCGAGGGCCTCGCGCACGGCGGGCGCCATGCGGCGGCCGTCACCGCAGACGTAGATGTGCGCGCCGTCTTCGATGGCTTGCCATACTGTGTCGGCGGCGTTGGCGATGGCGTTCTGGACGAACCGGGCCGGGTGGCCGGTCACCGCGGAGTAGGCGGTGTGCACCTGGGCGATCCCGGCCTGCTCCCAGTCCTGCATCTCCTGCCGGTAGAAGTAGTCGTGCTCCGGGTGGCGGCAGCCGACGAAGACCTGCGACAGACCCACCTTCGTGCCGCTCTCGTGCTGCGATGCGCGTTCCTCCAGGAAGCCGCGCAGTGGCGCGATGCCGGTGCCGGGGCCGATGAGGATCAGCGGCGTGGCGGGGTCGGCCGGCGGGGCGA
>NZ_CAKKMF010000171.1 GCF_918697925.1 Arthrobacter sp. Bi26 | reverse complement strand
GGGGCGGGGCAGCTGCACGAGTGGGCGCAGCCAGGAGGCCAGTGCGGACAGTGCCCGCTCACCGCGGGCGAGCAGCAGCGCCGTGCCGAGGGTAGCCACCGCGTGGGCGGCGAACATGGCTCCGCCCATATCGGCCGCGGACACCGCCATGGACGGGTCGAGCATCTCCGGGGAAATGGCAGCCGCCGCATGGCCCGGATGGCCCTCGACCATCCGCGCCCGGCCGGCCGCGGGCGCCCCTGCGGACAGAGCGCCGAACGACCAGTGCAGCCACAATTGGCCCACTCCCAGCAGCCCGGCAAGGGCAGGAAAGGACAGTCGGAAGCGGGTCAGGATGGCCACCGGGACGATTGCCACGGCACACAGCGCCGTCACGATCACCGGCTCGGGCAGCCGCCCCCCGCCGGCCAGGTGGCCGCCGGCCGCCAGTGCCACGATGATGGATCCGATCAGCCCGGTGCGGAATAGCCGGAAGGAAGCGTGCGTCATGCTGAGCAGTCCTTTCCGGATTCCCTGGGCGGGCTGGTTTTCTTGGGCCCCTTAAATCCTAAGGGTCATTGTGCACCGCTACGCCCCCACCCGGCAGAGCCGTCCGTTCTGTGACTGCGGGCGCCATGAATCCCAGGCCTGCATCCCCAGCAGGCTGTCCCTGCCATTTGCACCCGCGCCGGTACGAACGTGCCGGAATAGCACTGTGCAGGCGCATTTGTTCGCTCTATACTGAAAATGCACGCAAAACGGCACGTTCGTACCTATGGGGGCAGGGTGGCTCGGGCGTATTTTGATCAACGGGGAGGCGGCCATGGAGAACTCGTTTCCGGACGAGCTCGCAGCCGACGTCCGGGCCCGGCGCGGGTCGCTCCGGTTGAGCCAGCGCGAATTGGCCGAACTGGCCGGGGTCTCAGAGCGCTTCGTCCGGTTTGTCGAACAGGGCAAACGCACGGTGCAGTTGGATTCCCTGCTGGCGCTCATTGACACGTTGGGGCTGGAGCTCCGGGTCCAGACCCGCACCAGCGCCGCCGCCCGGAGCCTCGCCGGCCCTCGGGACAACGACGAACTTCGGGCCCACAGCGAACTGCGGAACGGCCCGGAAGTCCGGCCATGAGGCACCGCATCGCAGACATCTACAAGGCCGGCGTGCTGGCGGCACGGCTGGAACGGCACGACGGCGGCACCAGGTTCAGCTACTTGCCGGCCTATCTGGCTTCCGGGGGACCAGCTGTCGCGAGTTCCCTGCCGCTGGCTCCGGACCCGGTGCTGTCCGCGGCGGGGGCAGCCCCGCCGTATTTCACCGGGCTCCTGCCGGAGGGCCGGCGGCTGAATGCACTGCGCCGCTCCATCAAGACCAGCGTGGACGATGAGCTGTCCCTGCTCATCGCGGCCGGTGCCAACCCGGTGGGTGACGTGCAAATCGTTGGCCATGGCGAGAAGCTGGACCCGGACGAGCACGCCGTCGAGCTTGACCCCGGGACGCCCCTGGATTTCGAGGCCCTTCTGGGGGATTCCGGGCTGATCGACCCGGTGGCGTTGGCCGGCGTGCAGGACAAGCTGTCCGCAGGCATGATCTCCATGCCGGTGGCCAGCGCCGGCCGACGGTACATCCTCAAACTCAATGCGCCCGAGTTCCCGCACGTCGTCGAAAACGAATTTGTGATGTTCCGCTACGCGGCCCGGCTGCGGATCCCCTTGAGCCGGGTCCAGCTGATCCGCGACGTCGCTGGCCGGCCGGGGTTGCTCGTGGAGCGCTTCGACCGGGTGCCTGTATCCGGTGCGCCCAAGGCGGCGGCCGGGGCGGTGCAGCGGCTCGCCGTCGAGGACGGGGCACAGGTGCTGGGGCTTTACCCTGCGGACAAGTACAACGTGGGATACGGGCAGGTGTGCCATGCGCTTGCGGCGTATTGCGCGGCGCCGCTGCCCGCGCTGCGGAATTTGGCCCTCCAGGCGGCATTTGCGTGGCTTACGGGCAACGGTGACCTGCACGCAAAAAACGTTTCCATGGTGCAGCAACCGGCCGGCGAGTGGTCCATTGCGCCGGTGTACGACATCCCCTCCACTGTGGTCTACGGGGACAAGACACTGGCCCTGACCCTGGACGGCAAACGGACGGGGATCTCCCGGAAGCACTTCCTGGGCTGGGCCGCGGGGATGGGGCTGACCGAGCGTGCGGCTGTCCAGGTGCTGGAACTCGCGCTGAGGGCGTCGGAGCCGCTGCTGGCGGACCTTCAGGCGGGCACGGCGTTCCGCTCCATGACCGACGACGGCGCCTCGCCGTTTTCGGCGCTAGTCACCCGCGACTGGGTCAAGGAACTCAAGCACCGGCGCAGGCTGCTGGCGGGCTGAGGCCGCCGGCGTCGGTTGTTGCCAGCGTCGGATGCTGCTGCGTGAAGCCTCAGAGGTGCTGGATGCCGGCCCGCTGCATGGCGTCTTTGTAGACTTCAACGTTCTTGGCGAGCAGCTCTTCCTGCTTGGCCGGAGAGACTGCGAAGGCGCGGCCGCCGAGCGCGGTGGCCTTGTAGATCTTGACGCCATGGTTCTTCAGCGAGGAATGGTAGGTCTTCTCGAAGAGCGTCAGGAAGGAGTGGGCGTCCGCGCCATGGGCAATAACGGCCGAGACGCGCTTGTTGATCTTGAGGAACTGGCGGAAGGGCCGAAGGCCGTCCGTCTTCTCCTGGACGTTCAGGGCCGAGGAAGCGTCCGGATCGCGGATCCACGGGTACGCGTTCCACGGCATCACATAGCGGGGATGGAGCTCTGCGGCCTCGTAGATGGAGGTGGCGCGGCGTGCGGCTTCATCGTCGTTGAAGTGCGAAACAAAGCCCGATTCTGTGCCCTTGCCGGGGCTGATATGCAGGCTGACGATCCGGCATTCGTCCTCATCATGGATGGGGTCGATGTACGGGACCACCGATCCAGGCTTCTTCTCCATGAGTTCGTCGCACAGTTGCGTCACGGCGGCGATGTTCGGCTCCTGCAGCAGGGTCTTTTTTTCGTCCCAGTCAATCGTCACGATTTCTCCCTCAGCACTTGGCGTCCAGAATCAGGCGGCTTCCTCCACTCTACGCTTTTGCGGCGGGGGGTGTTTCGGCCGGGGCCTTTGTGGCCGGGCCTCCATAGTGGGGTTGTCACGATGGTCTTCGTGGTGGGGCCGGTGGCTTTCGGCCTCTGGTGATGGAGTTGAGGCGGGCGTAGGCTTAAAGCGCCTGCAGGTAACCAACTGATGACGCCGGGTTGTTCGGGACATGGAAGTGTCCGAGCCGTCTCATAGCGAGATCGCGAAGGTACCTGCAGGCCTGACGTCAGCCCGCCACCCGGGGTGGGAGGGCGTTTTTCTTTGTCGCCGTCGCCGTCGCCGTCGCCGTCGCCGGGTCAAATTTGTCAGCGCGGCCAGAGGCTGGGACCGGTCGCTTTCCAACCGAACGTGGAGCCCCCGTCGCGGGCAGCTCCCCGTCCCAGCAAGGAGCATCGCCATGGCACTTTCCGTGGTTTTTCATAAGGTTGCCGACTACGACGAATGGCGCAAAGTCTACGATTCCGTGGCCGAACTGCAGTCCAGCAGCGGCGTTACCCAGCAGTCCGTCCACCAGTTGGCAGGCGACCCAACGCCGTCCTCGTGCTTCACTACTTCGATTCCGTCGACAAGGCGCGGTTTTTCTTTGCCAACCCAGAACTGCTGGACGCCATGAAGCGTGGCGGAGTCCAAGGCGAGCCGCGAATCGAGTTCTTCGAGTAGCGGCCCGTCGCCCGACCTCCGGTGGCCCGGCCAGCGTCAGCCGGGTCCCGCACGGCAGCCAGCTGACTGGTCCCTAGGCTGCAACAACCACATTGAACCTCCCGCGCTTCAGCGTTTTGGCCTGGTGACGGAGCTGGCGCCGGTCGCGGGAGCCCGGCTGATCCGTGGCTGATCGGCGGAGCGGCGTGCCCGGCAGGGGTGGCGCGGTGGAGTGGTAGGTGTGGCTCGTGGGGGTGGTGAGTTCGAATGTGTGCCTGTCGCCGCTGTGCGCGGCCGCGGGTTCGTGTCCGGGCACGGGGTCTGCCTGTTCTCCGTTTGCGGGGCGGGCGGTCCAGCCGGGGGTTTCTTTGGTGTGGTTGCAGGCTTCGCAGAGTCCGGCGCCGTTGGCCAGGGCGGTGGGGCCGCCGTCGCGGTGGGGGAT
>NZ_CAKKMF010000170.1 GCF_918697925.1 Arthrobacter sp. Bi26 | reverse complement strand
GGGTGGGGCTGCTTGCCATGGGGGTGTTCCTTAGATGTTGAAGGCGGGTTCGATCACTTTGGAGAAAAAGCTCCGGGTGCGTTCTTCGCGCGGGTTGGTGAAAATCTCCTGGGGTGTGCCTTGCTCGACGATCTGGCCCTGGTCCATGAACACGACCGTGTCGGCGACGTCGCGGGCGAATCCCATCTCATGCGTGACGATGATCAGTGTCGTGCCGGACTTGGCGAGCTCGCGGATGACGTCCAGGACCTCGTTGACCAGTTCCGGGTCCAGGGCCGAGGTGGGTTCGTCGAAGAGCAGGATCTTGGGGTCCAGGGCCAGGGCCCGGGCAATCGCGACGCGCTGCTGCTGGCCGCCGGAGAGCTGGCGCGGGTAGGCGCCGGCGCGGTCCTTAAGGCCCACCCGGTCCAGCAGCTCCAGCCCGCGTGCGCGGGCCTCGGCCTGCGAAGAGCGGGGTCTTCCTGCCCGCGGCGCGACGACGGGCGCCTCGGTGACGTTTTCCAGCGCGGTCAGGTGCGGGAAGAGGTTGAAGTTCTGGAACACCATGCCGATCTCGGTGCGTTGCTTCAGGATTTCCTTTTCGCGCAGTTCGTGGAGCCGGCGGCCCCGGACCTCGTAGCCCACCAGCGTGCCGTCGATCGCGATGAACCCGGCGTCGACCTTTTCCAGGTGGTTGATGGTGCGCAGGAGGGTGGATTTGCCGGACCCGGATGGGCCGACAATCACGGCGACGCCGCCTGGCTCGACAGTCAGCGTGATGCCCTTGAGAACCTCCGTGGCCCCGAAGGACTTGCGGACCTTGGTGATCTCGACGAGTCCGCGGGTGGTTTCGGCGTCCGTGGCGGCGGGCGCCGCGGGGGTGTTAGTGGCAAGAGCGCTCATCGGGTGCCTCTTTCCTGGGTGGTTTCCCCGGTAGCGGGCGCATGCGTGGCGAGGAATTTGCGGGCCTTTTGCAGCGGGGTCAGGGGCAGCGTGCGGACGGCGCCCTTGGAGTAGTGCCGCTCGATGTAGTACTGGAAGACGCTCAGCACCGAGGTGATCACGACGTACCAGAGGGTGGCCACGAGCAGCAGCGGCAGGACCTGCTGGGTCCGGTTGTAGATGACCTGGACGGTGTAGAACAGCTCGGAATAGGCCAGGACGTAGACAATCGAGGTGCCTTTGACCAGGCCGATCACCTCGTTGAAGGCGGTGGGCAGGATGGCCCGCATGGCCTGGGGCAGGACGATCCGGGTGGAGCGCCGCCATGCCGGGATGCCCAGGGCGGTTGCGGCCTCGAGCTGGCCCTGGTCCACGGAGAGGATGCCGCCGCGGATGATCTCGGCGGAGTAGGCGGCCTGATTCAAGGTCAGGCCGAGGACGGCCGCGGCGAACTGGCTGATCAGGGTGGTGGTCTGCGCCTCGAAGAAGCGCACGTCCGTGAACGGGAGCCCTAAGCTGATTTTCTCGTAGAGGTAGCCCAGGTTGTACCAGAGCAGCATCTGCACCAGCAGCGGCGTGGAGCGGAAGATCCAGGAGAAGGTCCAGGAGACCGAGACCAGCAGCGGGGACGCGGAGAGCCGCATCAGTGCCAGGATGAACCCCAGGATGAACCCGAGCGCCCCGGAGATGGCCGTCAGCTTGAGCGTCTCCAGCAGGCCATTCACAATTGACTGGGCGGTGAACCATTGCGCCACCACGCCCCATTCCCAGCGCGGGTTGGTGGCCAGGGACCAGGCAATGCCGGCCACGCCCAGGGCGACGACGGCGGTGCCCACCCAGCGCCACGGGTGGCGGGCCGGGACCAGCCGGTAGTCGGCATAGTCGGTGGCGGCCTTGCGGCCCGCTGAACCGGAGCCGGCAGCTCCGGCCGGTGCAGTGTCGGGTGCGGATTCGATGCTGGCGGACGCCGGCTCCGGGGCGGACTGTGCCACCGGGGTTGCTGTTGAACTCATGCGCCACCTCGCTTCTTCCAGTTGCTGTGGGGGTACGGTTGGCTGCCAATCTAAGGGCGTGCGAAAACGCGCGGCAAGGCGGCAAGTTGCATACGTTCACGCAGGTTCGCACGGCGTCACACGACGTTTTCTTGCCTCGATTTACGCCGCATTACGGGGGGTGAACGGCTGTGACCGGCGCCTCGACCGGCCCCGTTTCGGGTGCCTAGCATGAGGGCTCCGCACCAGAGCCAGGAGACCGTCATGCAAGTGAATGCCCCATCCGTGGTCCTCATCGGCGGCGGCCCGCGCACGGCCGGGTTGCTGGAACGCCTCGCCGCAAACCGGCCGGAACTGTTCGCCGGTACGCTCCAGGTCCACGTCGTGGAGCCGCACACTCCGGGTGCGGGCAGGATCTGGCGCTACGAACAGCATCCCGGGCTGATGCTCAACTCCGCCGCGGCGGATGTCACGATGTTCACCGATGCCACCGTCCAATGCGAGGGACCGGCCATCGAAGGCCCCGGCCTGGCGGACTGGGCCGCCGGGGTCCTGGACGGCTCCATCGTGGATGTTCCGGAGCTGCCGCAGGAACTCCGGCGCCAGCTGGCTGCCCTCACCGGCTCCACTTTTCCCACCCGGCAGCTGCAGAGTGTCTACCTGGAATGGTTCTTCCGCCGCTCCGTCGCCGCGCTCGGACCGGACGTCACCGTCACGGTGCACCGGGACACCGCGTCCGCCGTCGAACTCGAAGAGGGCGAACCGGAACCCGGCGCCGAAAGCTACCGCGTCCGGCTGGCCGGCGGCGCGATGCTGCGCGCCGACGTCGTGATCGCCTCCCTGGGGCACACCGATTCGCTGCCCGAACCGGAGTCTGCCGCGTGGGCCGGTTTTGCCGCCCGGCACGGCGCATTCCACGCGGCGCCGAGCTACACGACCGACGTCGACTACTCACCGCTCGCCGCCGGCCAGGACGTGATTGTCTCCGGCATGGGCCTGGCCTTCGTGGACCTGCTGGTGCTGCTCATGGAGGGCCGCGGCGGCAGGTTCGAGGAGCTGCCCGACGGCGGCCTGCGCTACCGGCCCTCCGGTGCTGAGCCGCGGCTGTGGGCCGGCTCCCGCCGCGGCGTGCCCTACCACTCCAAGATCACGTCCACCCTGCGCGGTGACGCAGCGGGGGAACCGGCGTTCTTTACCGCAGACGCCGTCGCGGCGCTGCTGGACGGGCCCGGCGAGCTGGACTTCCGCGCCCAGCTTTGGCCCCTGATTGCCAAGGATGCAGGCTACGCGTACTACCGCGAGCTGTTCACCGGCTACCCGGGCCGGGTCCGGATTGGCTGGCAGGAATTCGCCGAGCGGTTCTCCGCCGCCCAGTGGTACAGCCAGGAGCGCCAGCGGCTGGTCACTGAGTCCGTCCCAGACGCAGAGCTCCACCTGGACCTCGAACGGCTGGACCATCCCTTCGCGGGCCGGGTTTTCGCCGGCCACGCGGACGCCCAGGCCGCGGTGGCGGCGTACATCGGCCGCGACCTTGAGCTGCGCACCGGGCCGGACCATTCGGAGACCCTGGCCCTGTTCATCTCGCTGCTCAAGTCCTATATGGACCTGGGCCGGCTGGTGCCGTCCGAGCGGCTCAACGCGCGCTCACAGCGCGATGTCCAGGGCTGGTGGCACGGCTTCTTTAGCTTCGTCGATTCCGGGCCGCCGCCGCGCAGGCTGCGGGAGATGCTGGCCATCCACCGGTCCGGGCTGCTGCAGTTCATTGGCCCGGGGCTGGAGATCGAGGCCGCGGAGTACTCGGGCCGGTTCGTCGCCCGCTCGGCCCAGGCCGGGATCACCGTGTCAGCGGCGGCGCTGATCGAGGCCCGGCTCCCGGCGCCGTCGGTGGCCCGCTCCGCGAACCCGCTGCTGCGCCAGCTGCACAGCTCCGGGCTCGGCACCGAACAGCAGCTCCTCACCGCGGACGGGACGCACGCGACGGGGCGGCTCCTGGTGTCCGCCCACAACGAGCTGATCAGTCCGGTGGGGGAGCGGCGCGAGCGGCTGTTCGGCGTCGGGCCCGGTACCTCGGGCTGGGGCGCCGGCGCCTTCGCCCGGCCCGGCACCAACGCCGCGCCGTTCCGCGAAAACGACGCCCTGGCCCGGCGCATCCTGAACCTCCTGGCCGAGACCAACACCGGCCAGACCAACAGCGGCCAGGCGGTGCCTCAGGCCGCCGCCGGCGGCGGAAAGGACCAGTCATGACCCCGTCACCACTACACACC
>NZ_CAKKMF010000169.1 GCF_918697925.1 Arthrobacter sp. Bi26 | reverse complement strand
TTGGCACGCCTTGGGCCGCGACGTCCGCTTAGTCTTGCCGGCTAAAGACAATTTCTCCATCCACCCAGGTCGACTCGATCGGGAGCCCGATGATGTCGTCGGCGGAAACCAAGAGTGGATCGTCGGCCCATACCGCGAGGTCGGCCTTGTTGCCGGGCCGGATGGTTCCTTGGTCATGGTCTCCTTGGGCCTCGGCGGCCCAGACCGAGAAGCCCTTGAGCGCTTCGAGCGCTGTCAACCTCTGTGAAGGTTCAAAGACGGGCGCATCGGTCCGGCCCGGGATCCGACGCAGGCGGGCCCATGCCATGCCGATGCGCGCGTCGTACTGAGCCACTGGCCAATCCGAGCCCAGCGCAACCGGAGCGCCTGAATCTATGACGTCGCGGATCCTCCAGGCCCGTTTCGATCGCTCGACCCCCAAACGACTGGACCATGAATCGGATCCGTCCGCCTTTCGCCACTGCATGTGCAGGGGCTGCATTGATGCTGTGATGCCCGCCGCGGAAAGACGTGCAAGATCCCTATCCGCAAGGCATTCCAGGTGCTCAATGCGGTGCGGAGCTCCTCGGCGGGACCGCACGCCGGCCGAGACATAGGCGTCGATCGCAGCACCGATGGCTCGATCACCGATAGCGTGCGTCGCGACTTGAAATCCTGCATCGCCATATTGTTTGACGGTTGCAGCATAGTCCGCCGGGTCGGGCCAGAATGATTTCAGTCCGCCGCCCAACGTGTCCGGTTCATAGAGCCAACCGGTTCCCGTATCGATAACACCATCAAGCAAGAGTTTGACGAGCCCACCGCGCCAGCGGCGACCCTGTCGATCCTTCGACAAAAGGTATGACCGCGCTTCCTCGGCAGCCAGGCCAGGGCTGTGCTCGAGTGCGCAAACCAGCCTGACCGGCAGACCCGGTCCGGTGCTATCGATCTTGTCGATGAAATCGAGCGAAGCAGTATCGCCATCCATGATCGTTCCCGAGGTGATGCCGGTTCTCGACAGGCAAGAGATCAGCTCCCGTGCCCTCTCAACGGCCTGCACTGCAGAAAGAGCCGGCGCGGTGGATCCCACCAATTCGTAGGCAGTGGATTCCCGCAACTCTCCGGTTGGGTTGCCTGCCTCGTCAACAACAATCTCTGACATGTCGCAAAACCGGCGCCCACCCGTGATGCCACTCAATCTCAGAGCTTCTTTGCTCGCCAGCGCGGTATGAAGATCAAACAGGAGAATGTACGTCGGCAGGCCGTAGACCGATTCCTCAATCAGGTCAGCGGATATTCGCCTTCCTGCAAAGACGCCGTAGTCAAGGTTCCATCCCCGGACCCACCCCGCTGAGTTCTCCGAAAGCACTCTGGCTGCTTCGGTGCGCAGGGCGGCGAGGAAACCGTCGAAAGTAGACACTGAGCCGAGATCGACGCCGACCGTGATTTCCGACCCTTGGATGGGATGGATGTGCCCGTCAATGAGCCCCGGCGTGATTGTCTGGCCGTTCGCATCGTGCACTTGGGTGCGTGGACCGCGATGTTCGCCAAGAAGGTGTTTGCCACCAGCGGCGAGGATCCTGCCGTTCGCGATGACGATTGTGCTGGCAGATGGCTGCCTTGGATCGAGTGTGTGCACCTTGGCATTGACGATGACAGTGTCCGCGGTTCTGAGGTTAGATGGCATCAGACTTCCCATGATTTTGAGTATTGAGCGTGTTTGCCGACGACTGTTGACGGGATCAGGGGTGCGTACCTCCGGAGGGGGCCGGAGGTACGCACCGGGCGTTGTAGGGGCGCTGCCTTATGCGGGTGTCAGAACCTCGAGGCGCTGAATTGTTTCGCGCGTGAAGCGTCGGGGTCCGAAGTGCTCCAGGCCGGGGGTTGGAAATGCGCTCCGCCGTACATCGGGTATGACAGGATCCCCTGCTGGTCGTGGAGCTGTGCCCAGGGCCGGTTGATGCCGTGGGTTCCGTAGCGGCGGACCTGTGTGACCCGGTCGAGATCAAGGACTCCGTAGAGGATTTCCTCGCCTCCTCTGGCGTGCTGCATGATGGTGCCTTCCGGGTCCACGATGACGCTTTCCCCGACTGCTGATGGGTCAGCGCCGTTGACGTTGACGACGTAGACCTGGTTTGCGAAGGCATTGGCACGTGACATCACGATTTCCATTTCCCTGTCCCGGGTCGTGGTCAGGGTGGGCTGGATGATGACTTCCGCTCCGAGCCATGCCAGTTGCCGGGCGACCTCGGGAAAGCTTCCATCGAAGCAGATGGCGAGGCCTACGCGTCCCCGGTCCGGGATGTCGAAGGTCACGAACGAACCGCCCGGCGTCGTTGTTTCGAACGGGCGCCAGGGAAAGAGCTTCCGGTACCGGGCCACGATCTCGCCTTCGGGGGAGACAGCGATTGCCGTGTTGTAGGTGTTTCCGCCGTCGGTTTCCAGCAGGGATCCGGGCACGAGCCAGACCCCCAGGCGGCGGGCCAGCTCCGCGATCCGGTCGGTGAGCGCGCTGGGGATGGGGCCGGCCGAGCGGGTTTCGCCCTCAGGGTCCGGGATCAGGAATTCCCCGGGTGCTGCGAGCAGAAGTTCGGGTGCGACGATGATGTCGACGTCAGGTCCGAGCTCTTTGGCGGTTTCGGCCTGGGCGGCGAAGCGTTCCCAGGTTGCTTCGACGTCGTAGGGAACGGGTTTCGTTTGGATTGCTGCAATGGATAGGACGCGCATTTATGCCTCGGTTTCGCTGCTCAGGATGGATTGCAGTTCGTTGCGGGTGGAGAAAGTTCCCCGGGGGATCGTTTGCCCGTAAAAGTAGGGCCGGAGTCTGGGGCGGATGATGGCAATGACCAGAACACCTAGCGCCAGGGCGCCGATTCCGATCCAGAACACGGTTCCGATGCCAAGCCAGGAGAGCCCGGCGTATTCGGGGGACATCATGTCGACGGCGCTGTACGCAAACGCTCCTGTCATCAGAAGGGCGCCCAGACCCGGAAGGATGCCCTTCAGGACAAGGGCTGAGGCGGACGTGCGCATCTGGGGAGCAAAATACACGACGCAGGCCAAGGCCGTCGCGGCGTAGTAGGCGGCGATCATCAGGCCGACTGAAAGTATGGCCAGGCCGATGAAGTCGGCGCTGATCGCTGTCAGAAGCAATGTCACGGCAATGCTCAGGAGCGCCCACCAGAGGATTGACGTGGTGGGTGTCCCCCTGGACGTATGCATCTTCGTGGTGGCCGCGGGCAGTGCGCCGTAAGTTCCCATGCTGAGCCAGGACCGGGGGTTGCTAACCGCGACCGTCATTAGGGCCGCCAAGGCCGAGATGCCGACGGCGAGGATGATGATCTGCCCGAAGAAGCCGCCGGTGGCTTGGGGGCCGAGCACAGACAGGACGTCCGAGACGGTTGCGGGGTCCGTGATGCCTGCGATCCCGGCAAAGCCGACGGCGGCCGTCGCGGTCACGACGTAGAAGAACAGAAGTATCACGGTGGTGATGACCACGGCCCGCCCGGGTGTTCCTTTGCGGTCGGTCGTTTCCTCATTGACCGCGATCAGCGCGTCCCAGCCCCAGTAGATGAACAGACACAGGATGACGCCGTGGACCAGGCCGGAGAGATCGCCGGAGGCAAAGGGATTGAACCAGTCCAGCCTTGGCTGCTCCGCACCTTCCGCCGCGGTGCCGGCGGCCATGGCAGTAAAGGCCCCGATGCAGAAGCCGCCCAGGGCAATCAGCTGCAAGGCAATCAGCGCGTATTGGAGCCACGCGGAGAGTTCAATTCCCCGGGCCGCCACAACGCCGCTCAGCGCGATCAGCCCGCACGCGATGGCGGCGATGATGACCGGTTGGGAAGCTGCCCAGCCGAGCCCCAGGAAGGTCAGAAGATACGTCGTGGCAACCTGCGCCAGGGCCGCGCTGGAGATGAAGGTGGCAATCTGGGGGACCCAGCCACCGAAAAACCAGCCCGTCCCCGGGCCGAAGACACGCGAGATCCACACGAATACCCCGCCACAATCAGGCATTTCCCGGTTGAGATCCCGGAAGGCGAAGGCCGTGAACAGGATCGGCACGAATCCCAGAAGGAACGCCGCGGGTGTGCTCGACCCGACCGCCAGGACAACGAAACCCAGGGTCACCGCGAGGCTGTACGCCGGGGCCACAGCGGCAAGACCCAATGCCACCGTCGGGCCGATACCGATCGATCCGGCCTTCAATCCCTTGCTCGCAGCGGCAACCGGAACGGCGGGGGGTGGAAC
>NZ_CAKKMF010000168.1 GCF_918697925.1 Arthrobacter sp. Bi26 | reverse complement strand
ATGTGATGGCACCGTCCTGAAAATACCATCCCCCCGGCATGGACCCCTCGGCTTCTCCCGCCCCCGGGCGCCCTTCACACCGGCCGAATCCGCCCGGGCGCACAGGCTAGCCGAGCTCGCCGAGCTCACTGAATTGACACGAAAACACCCAGTACGGCCTCGGCAATAGAAAACCGGGAGGTGTCGTCCCCGAAGCGGCGACCGCACCGAAAGGAGACAATCATGACTGCAGCTCTGCCTTCACCTGTCCGCTCATGCTCGGAACTTTCCTATGGCGACGAAATCGAAGCCTGGCGCCTCGGCAAGCTCCTGCACCGAGGAAGGGTGAGCTACCCCCTGCCGTCGGTGGAGATGTTTTGGATCATTTGCTCAAGGACCGGAACACGCAAGCTCGTGGACATGGAGGCGGCCGCCATTCTCCGAATTGCAGCCGCAGCCGGTGACGCGGGACCGGCGACTCGACCGCCGCCGTCATCCACCTGGCGTGAGTCCTCCAAATCTGGCCGCAATATGTGCCAGCGAGGGCAACCGGACGCCGTAGGGGCCATCCAAAAAGCGAACCATGGGCAGCTACCGGAAGGAAATGGCAATTTGCGGTATCCAGCCTCGCAGGAAAGAGCAGGAGACAACGCCCAATGTTAATCCACAAGGAGCCTCGCAGGGCTCAGTCGGCTCCTGGGCTGCACTGGAGCTCTGTTGCTCAGTGAACCATTCCCAACACCACCATTCCAGCTCGTACTTTGCCCACCCGTCCCACAGGGACCTGCGTCTCAACGTAGTCGTCCGACTAGACGCCGTCGAAGAGACCGCCAAAGTCGACATTCGAGGCGTCCTGACGCACACCAACCTCCGGGCCCTCTACGTCGTCTGCCGCCGGGTCGTCACCAAGTTTCCGGGTATGAGGTGGTGGTTAATCTCGCGCATGCCGGGGTGACGGCCGCGGCCTTCGATGAACTCCGGGAGCACGCCCGCCAGTCCAGTCTTTCCTCTGGCATCGACTCCTCGGCGACTTCCTGCCGGCTGCGGATCGTGGAGCCACCGGTCACCCTCAAAGTCCAAGAACACGCCTCTGCATTACCGGGCGCCTGATCACGGCACGCATTGCCGATACACGGCGACGTGCGTCAGCTCCCTGACCTGAGGTACTGGTAGAGGGTTTCGCGGCTGTTGCCGAACTCCCCAGCCAGGCCGGTGTTCTGCCCCCCGACGCCGTAGCTCCTCCGTCAGGCCCCGGGGCAGGGCCCTTCGCCGAAGGCAGGTCACCTTCCCGATCAAGCCATCGGCGGTGCAATCAAGGGTATCCATCAAGGCCACGAGCACCTGCAGATTTAGCCTCTTCGGTTTCTCCGCAGCCAGCCGGTAGATCTGGCTGGCCGACGGTGGGCGACATGTCAGGTAGACACAATCAAACATGACCTTTCTCATGACCCTCGGCATCGGTTTCCTGATTTCCCTTGCCCACGTTCTTATGTTCGCCACCATGCTGATGCTGGCGGGCCTCGCCCGGTTGGCCGTTCTGACTTTCACAGCACTTTGTGATGCCGCCCGCTATCGCGCTCTGCTCTTTGGTGCGGAGACAACCACTCTGGACGCCCATGGAAATCCGGTTCACTCTTGACCCTCTACGGGACAGATTTGAAGAGATCGGTGGGCCGTTGGCCCGGCTGACAGACCAACGCCAACTGCCGCTGCGATTCACAAGTTAGTAGTGCACCTTGGCAGTTCTCGATAACGAAGGATTCCGAGAAGGGGAACAATCGAGAGTCGGTGTCTTCTCAGATCCCGGAAAAAGCTGACTCCTGCCATTCTCACAAATAGTTCTGACAAGATACGGTCGCCCCAATTCCTCACGACGAGTTTTGAGAACCAAAGCTCTATACAGTCACCGAAGTGCCGTCCCCGGCTCCGCGTCAACCAAAGGTCCCGCGCGGGCGGCAGGGAACAGATCTGCCCTATATATTCGATTCATGATCATGATCCCGGTAGACGGCAGCAGGGCCAGCGATTTTGAAGGCATCGATTATGCGGCCTACTTCCGAGGACCAGCAGTCTATGACAGTGAAGAAGTGACCAACCGTGTTTTGAACCTTCTCGATGATTTCCTGAAGGAAAAAGGGCTCTCCTCCCGACGGTGCTGGCACGCCGGCATTGGTGCCGCCGCGGGCGCTCCGGCATTTTTCGAGACCCTGCTCTGGATCCAGGAACATTGGGAGTTCCTGGCAGGGGCGGCGTCGGTCGTGTTGGCGCGAGTGGCAAACGTCCGTGACAAATGGCGGCAGCTGAAGAGACACATCGAGGAACGAATCCTGGACCCTTATAAGCCTTCCTTCGACGTTGAGCTGGGTGTTAGGACTATGGGTGAGGGGGAAGACGCCCGACAGGAAGCCGCGCGGTCGTTTCGCTCCTTACTGACGCATGTGCCGGACATTAGCGCGCTACTTCGGCATGAGCTACCGGATCAAAGGTTCAACATCCGAGTTCTAACTACTGGTTCCTCGCCCGCATCCGCCTACGCATACTTCAAAGTTCCAGAAGTAAAGCGTTCGGATGTCGCAAAAATGCTCCGCTTCCTACAGAAGAAGGATGACCAGGACGGGGCCTCGGCCGTGTTGCTCTACCGCAAGTTTGGCTTCATCACACGGCTTGAGGCGAGTGAAAACGGCGGTGAATTCATGCGCTTGACGATGCGCTGACGGGTACCCGGCATCGGAGTAGTCTTCCGGCGGCGGTTCTAGCTTCGCCTGCGCCTGGCTCAAGTCCTGGGAGCGAAGGCAGGTACTGAACGGACCGTAATGTCCGGAACCCCTGTGCGCCTGATGCCCTTGCGTCGATCCCTTCGCGAGGGCCAGTACCAGATGCCCGCCAACGCAGCCGACACCGCCACTGACCCAATCAAGCTTCCGCCGTCCCGATGGACAAAAACCGGCATAAGAAAAACTCAAGAAGAACTCACGCCACGATGGATGAGCCCACAGTGCGGAGTCCGGTGGCGCACGCTGAGGGATCCTTTACCGGGCGCCGCCGCGAGTGAGCGTGACCAGTAACGGTCGTATTCGTGCGCTGGCCACACCGCATCGTCCGCGGCTCCTGACGCCGCGCCAATTCGCGGAACGCCGACGCTGACCTTTGCACGAAACACTGCACGTGTGGAGTTGGTCGCTCTGTGGCGGCGTTTTTTTGTCGCTCCGTGTCGCAACAGTGCCCGTAAGGCGAGCACCTATTCCCAATACATCGCAGCCGCACGTGAGCAGAGGCGCATCTCATGACCGCCGACACGAAACGCCGAGGCTAGTCGACGCACCGGATCGCGTCGCAGACGTTCACGGCTGGGCGTGACGCTCCAACGCGTCCAGAGTCGTCTCGGGCGATGTGTTGAAGCAGAAGGTGATTCCGGGCGATTCCGCATTGCACACGTTGATGATCCGTTCGAAGAGCTCGGTGTACTCCGGGATCATCCTGATGCCGCCCCCGATCATCACGAGGCCGAAACGATCACGACCGAACGCCGAGCGAATCTCTGCTTCGGCCTCGTCCGGGGAGGTGCCGATCAGGCAGTTGACGGCGTCGAAGCCGGCGGCCGTAGTGGCCCCGAACCCCGCTTCGATCCGTTCGGTCATCGTGGCCTCGTCGAGGCCAGGAGGCAGCTTGCTATAGTCGAGGGCTCGCGCGTGGATGCCGATCATGAGGATTCGAGTCATGGGCCTCATTGTGGCATGCACGCCTCACCAACGAATTAGCCAAACCGCACCACCAATCACGCGGGCCCGCTGGATCCTTGCTCGACCCGCCCCGCCCCAGATGAGCTGTTCCTGTAGTGCAGAGGACTCCTGACGTTCCGTGCAGACGACTTCGGAAAATGACATCGGTGGGCCGGCCCCAGGTTGCGACCGCCCGTTAGACGGTCCCCCACCGGCGCCAGCGCCAGCCAAGATTTCCAGATCACGATCGCCGTCTTTCCGCGGCCGGCCGATTCCCGTAAGACCCGCCCGTAAAAATGCCCGGTGACGGGGGGGATAAACGGTACATTCAACACCAAGACCGGGCTGCTGACCGGATAAGCCCGCGTATCCACCAACGACCAAGACCTAACCGCCCAGAAGAACGCCCTTCTCGCTCTGGGAGTGGCACCGGACAAGACATTCACGGACCAGGGCCTCACCGGCGCCAACCGGGCACGGCCGGGAAGCGCTGGCCGCCTGCCGAAACGGGGACACCCTGGTCGTGACCAAACTCGACCGCCTGTCCTCCATGCGGGGTCGACATCGGCCGGGGGTCTGGCTGTGCCGGTTCTTCCGGTTTTGCTGCGTCGGCCATGAGCTGGTCAATGCGTGCCGAGTCCGTCTGGGCGGCTTTGAGCGCATCGGCGTGCTTGAAGGGTTCCGCCAGTGCCTTATCTGCCTGTCCGACGCGCGACCCGGTACGGTTCACACCGCCATCGAGCGGGTGGTTAGGCTGGGTGGATGGCGACAGCTATTCTCGTGCGGCAC
>NZ_CAKKMF010000167.1 GCF_918697925.1 Arthrobacter sp. Bi26 | reverse complement strand
CCTATCTTCAGCTGCTCCCGGGCGCCCACCCTGTTTTGGAGTGGGTCCGCGGCACTGGACTCAGGCCGGTCCTCGCGGCCCTCCCCGAGGACGAGGCCAGGGAGTTCGAGGCCGAATATTCGGCGCGGCTGGACGACGCGTATCCCGCGGGCCGGCACGGGACCGTTTTCCCGTTCCGCCGCACCTTTGCGGTGGCGCAAAAAACCGGGTGAGCGGGCGTGTCTGCCGGATGACACGAAGCACTCCGGAATGGGGCTTACAATGACGTGGCGGTATGGGGGCGGCCGTTAGGCTGATTCCATACCGGGCCCTGGGCTAGTAATGGAGGTTCGGTGCTTATAGGCCTGATGTCGCGGCTGCTGTCCGCGCATAAGGGGAGCGTGCTGGCCATCGTTGTGCTGCAGCTCGTGCAAGCCACTGCCAACCTGCTCCTGCCCACCCTGAACGCCGCGATTATCGACGACGGCATCATCGGCGGGGACAAAGGGGAAATCCTCTATCTCGGCAGCTGGATGGCCGGAATCGCCGCCGTTCAGGTGGTCACGGCCATCGCGGCCGGGTATCTGGGCGCCGTCGTCGCCATGGAGATTGGCCGGCAGCTGCGTCAGGAACTCTTCGCGAAAGTGCAGTCCTTCTCCTCCCAGGAGGTCAGCGCGTTCGGTGCGCCCAGCCTCGTCACCCGGGCCACCAACGACGTCGCCCAGATCCAAAACCTCGCCATCTTGATTTTCATCATGCTGATTGCGGCCCCCGCGATCTTTATCGGCGGCATCGTGCTGGCCGTGCACCAGGACGTTGTGCTGTCCTGGATCGTGGTCGTGGTGATCCCGGTCCTCACGGTGATCATGACCGTGATCGTGCGCCGCCTGATTCCCCTGTACCGCCAGGGCCAGGGGCTCCTGGACCGGATCGGCCGGGTGCTGCGTGAGCAGATCATCGGCGCGAATGTCATCCGCGGCTTCGTCCGGCAGGACCACGAAATCCGCCGCTTCGATGAAGCCAACAAGGACCTCACCCGGAACAACCTGCAGTCCGCCCTCCTGGTCGCCGCGATGATGCCGATGATCATGTTCGTGGTCAACCTGTCTTCCGTGTTCGTGGTGTGGTTTGGCGGCCACCGGATCGACTCCGGCGAAATGCGGCTGGGGGCGCTAACGGCGTTCATCGCCTACATCCTGCAGATCCTGATTGCCATCATGATGGCAATGTACGTGTTCATGACCGCCCCCAGGGCGGCGGCGTGCGCGGAGCGGATCCGCGAAGTCCTGGACACGGAACCGGCCATCGCGGATCCGGCCACTTCCGCCGGCACCGCCCCTCCCGGCAAGACGTCCCCCACCGGGACCGCCATTGCCGGCACCGTCCTTGCCGGCAAGACGGCGCACACCGGCAGCACCGTCGAATTCCGGAACGTGTCCTTCGCCTATCCCGGCGCCGAAGCGCCTGTGCTGGACGGCGTCTCGTTCACCGCCCGGACCGGGACCACGACGGCGATCATCGGCGCGACCGGCAGCGGCAAGACGACGCTCCTGAACCTGCTTCCCCGCTTCCTCGACACGACCGCCGGCGGGATCAGCATTGGCGGGCATAACGTGCGGGCCATGCCGCTGGACGTCCTGCGGGACCTCATCGCAATGGTCCCGCAGCAGTCCTATCTCTTCACGGGCACGGTCGCGGAAAACCTCCGGTTCGGCTCAGCCGCCGCGGACGAGCCCGAATTGTGGCAGGCGCTCGAGGCCGCCCAGGCCGCCGACTTTGTCCGGGCCCTGCCGCTAGGACTCGAAGCGCCCGTGAGCCAGGGCGGCACCAACTTCTCCGGCGGCGAACGGCAGCGCCTGTGCATCGCGCGGGCACTGCTCAAGAATGCCCCCGTCTATTTGTTCGACGACAGCTTCTCGGCCCTGGACTACGGGACCGACGTCAGGCTCCGCGCGGCCATCGAGCCCCTGCTGCGCTCGGCAACCGTGCTGATCGTGGCCGAACGGGTGTCAACAATCGTGGACGCCGGACTGATCCTCGTGCTGGAGGACGGCCGCGTCGTCGCGCAGGGTACGCACAGCGAACTCATGGAGTCCTCGCCCAGCTACCAGGAAATTGCCGATTCCCAGCTGGTGCTGGAGGAAACCCCGTGAGCCGCGGGCGGGCACATCGCGCCGGGACCACTGCGGGGCCCGGCGTCCCGGAGCGCATCAAATGGCAGATCGCCGGCCGGCTGCTTGGCCTGCTCCTGCCGCTGAAATGGCGGATGGCCGGTGTCATCGCCGCCACCTGTGCGTTCGTGACACTCAATGTGGCGGCTCCGAAGGTCCTGGGCGACGCCACCGACGTCGTCGTCGCGGGCTTCATGGGCGGCTCCCTCGACGAGCAAGAGTTGGCCGAGCGGCTGCTGGCGGTTTCCGCCATGTATGTTGGGGCTTCGCTGTTCAGCTGGATCCAGGGCAGTCTGGCCGCCACAGCTGTGCAGCGCCTCAGCTACGGGCTCCGCGGTTCCGTGGAACAAAAACTCCACGTGCTGCCGTCCAGCCATTTCGAGGAGCAGCGCCGCGGCGACGTGCTCAGCCGCGCCACGAACGACGTCGACAATATCTCCCAGGCCCTCAACCAGCTCCTGAACCAGCTGATCATGTCCCTCCTCATGCTCTCCGCCGCACTCGCCATGATGCTGTGGCTCTCGCCGCTGCTGGCACTGATCGCTGTCCTGTCGGTGCCGGTGTCCACGGCCATCACGGTGCTCGTGGCCCGGCACTCCCAGGCGCATTTCAAGGAGCAGTGGAGCAGTACTGGGGCACTGCACGCCCAACTCGAAGAGTTCTTCACCGGCCACGAAGTGGTCAAGGCCTTCGGCCGGCAGGAGGCATCGGCGGTGAGCTTCCGGGAGTACAACGACAAGCTCACACGATCGAGCACCCGTGCCCAGTACTTGTCCGGCATCGTGCAGCCGCTGTTAATGTTTGTCGCCAACCTCAACTACATTGCGGTGGCTGTTGTGGGGGCGCTCCAGGTTACCGCGGGGGCGATGACCATCGGCGGCATCCAGGCTTTCTTCCAGTTCTCCCGCCTCTTCAGCCAGCCCGTGGGCCAGATCGGCGGAATGCTGACTCTCATGCAGTCCTGCCTGGCCTCGGCGGAGCGCGTGTTTGAGCTGCTGGACGCTCCGGAGATCCCGCCGGACAGCGCGGTGCCTGCCGTTTCGGCCAATGGCGCCGGCAAGCTTCATCGCGGCGGCTCCCCGCGAAAACTCCACGTCCCGCGCAAAGCCTCCAACGGACGCAAGTCCCGCGCCCCGGGCACGTCCCAGGCCCCACTGAATTGGGGCGCGGTGGCGGGCCGGGTGACGTTCGAGGACGTCAGCTTCAGTTACAGCCCCGGCACCCCAGTGGTGAAGGACCTCTCCTTCACGGTGGAGCCGGGACAGACCGTGGCAATCGTGGGACACACCGGGGCCGGCAAGACCACCGTGGTAAACCTCCTGATGCGCTTCTATGAACTCGACTCCGGGCGGATCCTGGTGGACTCGACCGACATCGCCACCATCCCGCGCGACGAGCTGCGAAGCGCCTTCGGCACCGTTCTGCAGGATGCGTGGCTGTTCACGGGCAGCATCCGGGAGAACATCGAATACGGCCGGCCCGGTGCCACCGACGCCGACATCGTGGCCGCTGCCCGCGCCAGCCACGTGGACCAGTTCGTCAGGTCCCTTCCGGGCGGCTACGCCACGATGCTCGGCAACGACGGCGACTCCCTGAGCCGCGGCCAGCGCCAGCTAGTCTCGATCGCGCGGGCGCAGGTCGCGGGGCGCAGCATCCTGGTGCTGGACGAGGCGACGAGTTCGGTTGACAGCCGTACCGAGGTGCAGATCCGGCATGCCATGGAGCGGCTGCGGCAAGGTCACACGAGCTTCGTGATCGCGCACCGTTTGTCCACGGTCCGGGACGCTGATCTAATTCTCGTCATGGACCACGGACGAATCGTTGAACACGGGACGCATCAGCAGCTGATGGCCAGGCGCGGGCTCTACAAGGATTTGTACGAGGCACAGTTCGCCGGTCGCGAACAGGTCCCGGCCGTCCGGGAGGCGGAACAGTGAGCTCCACGGACACCGCGGGGGAGCGTTTCCCCGGTTCGTGGCGGACCAACCCTGCCAGCTCCGTGCCGCTCTTCGAACAGCTCCGGCTGTACGTCATTGAACGCGCAGACAACGGCACGCTCGCACCGGGCACGAGGCTTCCGGCCGTGCGGAGCCTCGCCGGCGAACTGGGTGTGGCACCCCACACTGTGGCGCGGGCGTACAAGGAACTCGAGGCTGCCGGCGTCGTGGTGACGCGGGGCCGGAACGGCACCGTTGTCTGTGCCCGCGATGCCGCCTGGAGCTCGCTGTCCGCCGCCGCCGCCGAGTTCGCCGCGGCCGCCAAGGCCCAGGGCGCGAGTTTCGCCGAGGCCGTGCAGTTGCTCGCCGCCGCTTACGACCGCCAGTAGCACATCCGGCGCTGCCCCTGGTGCGCAGAATAGTTTTTCGAAGAAGTTTTCGATTAGCATTAGATTCGTGCCTAAAGCCGTAGCTGAAGATCCAGCCGTTGAAGTCCAGTCCGCCATCGAACCGCTGGCAGCCCGGGATGCCGCCCCGTCC
>NZ_CAKKMF010000166.1 GCF_918697925.1 Arthrobacter sp. Bi26 | reverse complement strand
AGACGACTTCCTCGCACAGCTGGTCCTTGAACTCCTGGCTGAACCGGCGACGTGATGCAGGCATTCTGCACATTCCTCATTTCAGTAGTCCCCCGATTTTAAGGGGGTCCACTGTCCGAGAACTCCGAGGCGGCCCAGTCCCTCTGACGCTTGGTGCGGGCTGTTGCCTGGCCGCCGCGGTGGCCTGTTCGGTTGCGTGGTGGCGGGGTCAGGGCCCCTGGCCGGTAGGCCGTCCCCTTGCTGGGGTGTGGGGTCAAATGGTGTCTCCTTTCTGACCACCTCTGGTTGGCGTGGTTGGTCTTGTACCTATTCACGCCGTGAGATTGTGGTGATGACATGACCTGCGCCAAATATTTTCCAGATGCTTGGCCTCGATTCGCTGATTCTTAGGGCTTGGGGGGAGAGGCTGGCGCATGTTTGTCCGGCCAAAGGGGGTGTGTAACATGTCCACACCCGTGTCCAGATGATGCCGTGGCTCATCGGTGACTCCCTCCGTGCCTACTTTTGCTGACACGAGTTCATGCAGCCACGTCCGCGACATAACATGACTGGCTTTAGTCCTGGCGCTTCATGGCTGAGACGGCTATCTGTGGGCGCGGGCAGGACCCGGGTCGTGGAGCCGCGGATTGCGTCGGGCCCGTCCGCAGCATGAAGGGTGTGCGGCACGTGGGTCCTTTCTCCGTGGCCGTGCCGGTCTGGGTGATCAGTCATACCTGTCCATCACTGCATGCCCGGTTTTCGACATGATTGCATGAGTGGGTTCTTACCCGGCGGTCTGATCGATTCCAGGCATTAGTTCGTCCACCCAGGTGCCTGGTCCCGCTCGAGCCGTTCGCCGCCGGAGACGCCTACGGCCGCACGCATTTCACAGTAAGTTTCGGACTTCTGGGTTCCTCCGCCCACAATGGAAATTGTGAGTGAAGACATCCCTGCAGGTGCTGGGCAAACTGCATTGCCGGGCCTCTCTGATGCGGCAGACAACGCCCTGAGGCGTGACCTCGAGGAGCTGCGTCGCGACAATGACAGGCTGCGGAAACTGTTGGAACTCACCGAGTCCGAGTCAAGAGCTCCGCATCGGGACCAGCCGGTCATTCCCGCCGTTATGCACCGTGGCCCGGTGAGTATGGATTCGTCTCCGGTGGAAAAAGTCCGCTTCTTCCAGGACTTGTTCCGGGCACGCAGCGATGTCTACGCGCTCCGGTGGGAAAACCCGCGAGATGGCCGTTCCGGTTGGGTTCCCGCGGTCGCCGGTGGCTGGCGTAAGGGTGCGAACATGGCCGGTGCCAGCTATCTGGCCCTCACTCCGGGGGTCGTTGCTGATCATCTGCGCGGGCTGCAGCACATTGGCCTGTATCCCCTGACTGAACAGGACACCTGTTGGTGGGTAGCGGCGGATTTTGATGGCGGCGCAGCAATGCTGGATGCTTTGGCGTACGTCAAGGCTGCACGCTTCCGCGGTATTCCGGCGGCGCTGGAAGTGTCCCAATCTGGGCGCGGCGCCCATGCCTGGATCTTTTTCAGCACGGCCATCCCGGCGTCAACCGCACGCCAGCTGGGCACTGGTCTGATCCACGAGGCCATGGGATTGCGCGGCAGCATGAGCCTGGCCAGTTACGACAGGCTTTTTCCATCCCAGGACATCCACTCGGGCAAAGGCCTGGGCAACCTGATTGCTGCACCGCTGAACGGAAGACGCCGCCAGCACGGCACCACATTGTTCCTGGATACTACGACCCTGGAACCGTATGAGGACCAATGGGCGTACCTGTCCAGCCTGGACCGGCTCTCGGACCGGGAAGTCACCACACACATCCGAAGGCTGCCTGCCGTTAAGCTGGGTCACGAGGTTCGCCGGCTCGAACTGCCCCGATCGTCCAAGATCGTTCCTCGCCCTGCGCTCATCGTCCGCACAGTCTTCGCCTCACGCCTGACCATCAAAGCCGCGGACCTGGGGCCAGCCATGATTTCGGCAGTCAAGCATGCCGCATCGATGCCGAACCCAGAGTTTTACGAACGTCAACGCCAGCGCCGGTCGACCTGGAACATTCCGCGCTTTCTACGCAACTACGACGAAACCCTTGATGGCGACCTTATATTGCCTCGCGGGTTGCTGTCCCTATTGCATCAACTGGTCGAATCGAGTGGCAGCACACTGCGAATTGATGATCAACGCGCGGTCGGCACTGCTCACAGTTTCGAGTTCACGGCCCGTCTCCGCGGGGAGCAACTAGGCGCAATGGATGCCGCTACTGCCACGGAGCAAGGCATTTTGGTGGCTCCGCCAGGTACCGGCAAAACGGTCATCGCCTGTGCGGCCATTGCGCGTCGTGGCGTATCCACACTGGTCCTGGTTGACCGCAAGGCCCTGGCTGACCAATGGCGTAGCCGCATACACGAGTTCATGGACGAAAAGTGCGGCCAAATAGGTGGCGGGCGTGCAAGGACAACGGGACTCATCGACGTCGCGCTTTTGCCAACGCTTGCGCGGCGCAACAACGTTGCCGAGCTGACCGCCGGGTACGGTTTTGTCATCGTGGATGAGTGCCACCATGTCCCCGCCGCGGCGTTCAGCCACGTCATGAACGAGATCCCTGCGCGGTACTGGTTGGGGCTGACGGCTACACCGTACCGGCGGGACAAACTGGACTCGCTGATCTACCACCAGCTCGGCAAGATCACGCACACCATTTCGCCCCCTGCTCCGCAGCAGCTGCCACGCCACTCGCAGGAGATTGCCGAGCCGACGCTGGCTTTGAAGTTGCATCGGACGTCCTACGCTTACAATGGCGGCGCTGACCCCAGCGGGCCTGGCGGGATGTCCGCCATTTACAAGGACTTGATCGCCAACGAGGATCGCCTGCAGCAAATCTACGACGACGTCATGGCGGCTTACGAACACAACTCGCGAATCCTCTTACTGACGACCTGGAAAGCCCATCTTGATTCCTTCAGGTCCCGGTTCGAGGCATCTGGTCTGAAGCCGGTGGCCTTCACCGGCGCAATGAACGCAAAGGAACGGCATGCCGCCGTCGACCATCTTTCCAACTCCGATGACGCACAGCCGCTGCTGGTACTGGGAACCGGCTCGTATATTGGCGAGGGCTTTGATTGTCCGAAGCTGGATACCTTGTTCCTTGCGGCACCCATTTCCTTCAAGGGCAGGCTGGTCCAATACGCTGGCCGAGTTATCCGACCATACCCAGGAAAAACGATCGCGACCGTTCACGACTACCATGACGAGTCCACTCCGGTGCTGGCAGCTTCACTGAACAAGCGGGCGCCGGGGTACGTCTCGCTCGGGTTCACTGATCCGCGGAAACTATCAAGCACGTGAGGCCGTCATCCCCGCAGGAACAGTCTTCGGTGACCTTGCGACGGCACAAGCCGCCAAATGGTCCTCCTCGACGACTATGGGTCGGAAGAGAAGGACTGCGTACTTGACGTACCTGGTGTACGTACGGATGATTGATGTATGAGCACCCCCACACACGACACGGTCGGTGGACATGTCTACGGGTTTACCCAAGCGCGGGATTCGTTGAAGATGATCCTGGATTTCAGCGAGCGGGGAGGACTGTCCACAATACGGCGGCCCGACCGGGCCACGGCCGCCGTCGTCAATGGCGAGAGCCTGCGCCGATATCTGGAATTGACGGTCGTCGCCAATGTCCAGGTCGTGAGTGAAGACGGAGCATGGGCTGTCTTCATGCCAGGGCAGCCTTTTGCCGCTGAGGCCACGGAGCTGAGTGAAGCCCTGGCGGACTTTGTCGATGCTTTGCGAGACTACGCGGAGGATTGGGAGGACCATTTGCACGCGGCGCCCAATCACCGCGAGAACTGGGCCTTGGTTCAGCTCATTGACCTGTCCACCGATGAGCAATTGACCGCCTGGCTCACCGGCTCGGTGGCATGAGCGTCCGACGCGTAGGCGGACGGGACGACCATGAGAAGTTCTGTCTAACCGAGCGCTGGGAGTTGGTGACGAATGCCCGCGGGAAACCAGTGCGTCATCACGCGACCTACCGGTTGATTCTGCAAGATGGTCGGATCCTGCGGACCCGGATATCCCGCCCGGTGGATCGAACAATGTATTCGAATTCGATCTGGAACCATATTCTCCAAGACCAGCTTGAGGTCAGTGAGGATGAGTTTTGGGCATGTGTCGATGACGGAGTACTGCCTGGCCGCGGAATGGCAGCCCCTCGCACTTCGGCTATTCCCCTAGCGCTGGTCTGGCAACTCACCCACACTGTTGGAATAGATGAACGAGATGTTGCCGGGATGACGAAAGAGCAGGCCATTCAGGCGATCAATGATTACTGGATGTCGCAAGGGGACGGACAGGACGACTGAGACGGTTGCCCGGTTGGTCGGACGGGGCGCATTTGCCATAGCGGGACATTCGTGTCCGTGAAGAAAGTGGTGTGCACAATGTGCACACTTTGGCCGTCGGACTGGGTCGTGTGATGTCTCGGGACATGGGTGACGGTTCTGGATCAGGACATCGGTGACATTTCGTGTATCAGGACATCGGTGACGGTTGGGGGTTGTTTCGCCGTGAATCCGGGGGGCTTGCCGTTTCCGACTGTTTTGGTCCCGGCCTGTGGACGGGGGTAGGACGTGATGTGGGTGCCCTGGTCATCGAAGAACTGGATTGTCTCGGGGTCCC
>NZ_CAKKMF010000165.1 GCF_918697925.1 Arthrobacter sp. Bi26 | reverse complement strand
GTGCAGGACCACGTCTTCGTCCCAGTTGAAGTCCACCCGGTGGTGGCCGGCGAGCTGCAGCTCCGCGTCCAGGGCCGCAGCCGCCACCTGGTCATCCGCCGTGCCCGTGTCCACGGTCTCGGGGTCCTGTCCCTGAAGACCGAGGACCACAGCCTTGTCCGATCCATGTCCCCGTCCGGTCGCACCCAGGGAACCGAACAGCTCGGCCTGCACTCTGGTAGTCGAGCTCAGTGTCCCGTCACTCTTGAGCCCGTCGGCGAAGAGCTTGGCCGCCCGCATCGGGCCGACCGTGTGGGAGGAGGACGGCCCGATGCCAACAGAGAACAGGTCCAGGACGCTAAGTGCCATCAGGGGACCTCGGTGGACGCAAATTCGCGCATGGCATCGAGGAGCCAGCGGCCCAGGAACTCCGCAAAGGATGCCCGCGGAAAGATTCGGTAGGTCTCTTCCGCGGTCTTCCACAAGATGGCGGGGATGCCGCCGATTTCCGTGGACAGCGCCGTGCCGGCCGTGAAGACGCGGGGGTGCAGGTCCAGGGCGCAGCCCTTCTCCAGAACGTCCCGGGCCCGGGGCCCGGAGAGTTCGAGCGTGGTGCGGTTGGCGGAGAGGTCCACCACCTGGCCCTCGGCGTCGCCGAGTGCGTCGGTGAGCGTCCGGGGGAGCTCACCGCCCAGGCTTTCATGGGATTCCGCCGGTGCCACCAGCAGGAATTCTGCCGGGCCCAGCCACAGCGCCGCGGTGTCACCGCTGCTGCGGACCTCCCCGGAAGCGGTGGGAAGGCCTCCCGTGCGTTTGCCCAGCCGCTCCCCGGCATCGCCGTCGGGATCGACCCGGATCCCGGCCATGGTCAGGAACGGCACCTCGCGCAGCTCCACCGTGCCCGCAACGGAGCCCGCTTCAAAAGCTGCCCATAGGCCCGACGCCGGGCTCTTCCGGAGGGTCTGGATCTTCTTGGAATTTTCGAGTGCTGCTGTGTCAGCCATCTTTACGGGCCCCTTCAGAGTCAAAAAGTACGGTTTCTGCGACGACGACGTCCACCAGCTGGTCACCGGCGGCCGCCACGAGGGTTTCGCCGATGCGGTTGCGCCCGTTCTTGATCAGGGCCAGCGCAAACGACCTGCCCAGCGCGGCGCTGTGGTAGCTCGAGGTGACGAATCCCTGCATGGGCACGGGGCCGTAGGCGGGGTTGACGGTGATGCCCTGCTCCACCAGCTGGGTGCCTTCGGGGAGCCGGATGGTGCCGTCCACAGGGAGGACGCTGACCAGGTGCCTGCGGTCGGTGCGGGCGGCGTCCTTGCGGGAGTACGAGCGTTTGCCGATGAAGTCCTTGACCTTGGACACCACCCATTCCATGCCGGCATCCTGCGGGGTGACCGTTCCGTCGGTGTCCTGACCGACGATCGGGTACCCCTTCTCCGCACGCAGCACGTGCATGGTTTCGGTGCCGTACGGGGTGATGTTGAACTCCGCGCCGGCCGCCTCCACGGCTTCCCAGGTGCTCAGCCCGTACCAGGACGGGACGTTGATTTCGTAGGCCAGTTCGCCGGAGAACGAGATCCGGCAGACCCGGGCCTGGACGCCGGAAGCCAGGGTGGTCTCGCGGAATGTCATGAACGGGAAAGCCTCGGCGTCGAGGCCGCCGTCGGCTGCCAGTTCCGGAGCCATTTTGGCGAGGACGGCCCGGGATTTCGGTCCGACGACGGCGATGGTGGACCACTGCTCCGTAACGGAGGTGCAGTGCACGTCCAGTTCCGGCCATTCGGTCTGCAGCCATTCCTCCAGCCAGTCCAGGACCTTGGCCGCGCCGCCGGTGGTGGTGGTCATGAAGAACCGGTCCTCGTCCAGGCGCAAGGTGACGCCGTCGTCGAAGATCATCCCGTCCGGGGTGCACATAACGCCGTAGCGGGCCGAACCCGGTGCCAGCTTCTTGAAGGCGTTGGTGTAGATGCGGTTCAGGAACTCGCCCGCGTCCTTGCCCCGGATCTCGATCTTGCCCAGGGTGGTGGCGTCCATGAAGCCCACGGATTCCCGGACGGCAGCGCATTCGCGCAGGACCGCGGTGTCCATGTCCTCGCTGCCCTGCGGGTAGTACCAGGGCCGCTTCCACTGGCCGACGTCTTCGAACAGGGCGCCCTGGGCGACATGCCAGGGGTGGATGGAGGTCAGGCGGGCAGGGTCGAAGAGTTCGCCGCGCTGGCGTCCGGCCAGGGCAGCGAATGCCACCGGAGTGAAGGGCGCGCGGTACGCGGTGGTCCCGATTTCGCCTACCCCAACCGTTTCCCCGCCGCCGTGCTTGAGGGCTGCTGCGATCACGCCGATCGCGTTCACGCCGGACGTCTTGCCCTGATCGTTGGCGGTGCTGATCGAGGTGTAGCGCTTGACGTGTTCCACGGAGCGCATGCCGGCCCCGGTGGAGCGCAGCACGTCGGCCACGGTCTGGTCGCGCTGGAAGTCGACGAAGTGGTGGTGCCAGTCTTCCGGGCCGCCTTCCTGTCCGGGGACCAGCCAGAGCTGGCGGGTGGGGGCGGCGGCGCGCGGCGGCGTCGGCGCAGACGGTTCCGCGTCGGACTCGAAGCCCGCGGCGATGACCGCAGCGGCCCCGGCGGAGATGCCTTCGGCCACGCAGTCGTCCAGGGCGTAACTGCCGCGTCCGGATCCGGCCACCTGCTGGTTGGGAACCACGCTGTGGGGGACGAAGGCGGCGAGGTCTTCGTCCCAGCGCAGCCTGCCTTGGCGCTGGGAGTGCAGGTGCACCACCGGTGACCAACCGCCGGAGACGGCCAGCAGGTCGCAGGCGAGGTGTTCGATGCCCGAGGTGAGCTCGCCGGCGTCGTTGATGCTCCGGACGGTGACGCCGAGGAGCCGGCCGTCGCCGGACACAGCAGCGGTGGTGTTGGCGACGGCGCTGCCGATCAGCACGCGCGTTCCCGCGGCCGCGGCTGCCGCGGCGGTTTCGCTCAGCTGCGGCCGGGCGTCCACGACGGCCTCTACACCGATTCCGGCCGCGCGGAGGTCGGCGGCCAGGGCGTAGGCGCTGTCGTTCGTGGTGCTGATGACCACGCGGGAACCCGCGGCGACGGCGTAGCGGTTGAGATAGGTGCGGACCGCGGAGGCGAGCATGATGCCGGGGCGGTCGTTGTTTTCGAAGACCAGCGGGCGTTCGTGGGCGCCCGGGGCCAGGACGACTTGGGCGGCCCGGATGTGCCAGATCCGCTGGCGGGAAACGCCGGGCGCGGCCGGGGTCAGGAGGTGGTCGGTCCGGTTCTGGGCCGCAATGACGTAGTTCGAGTCGTAGGCGCCGAAGGCGCTGGTGCGGTTCAGCACCGTGCAGTCGGCCGCGGAGATCAGTTCGGCTTCAACGTTGGCCACCCAGTCCAGCGCGGGCTGGCCTTCGATGCTCTCCGCGAGGGCCGGATCGGTGGATCCGGACAACAGCGAGCCGCCGAGCTCGGGCTGGTCGTCAATGAGGATGACCCGGGCGCCGGCGCGGACGGCCTGCCGCGCGGCGGCCAGGCCCGCGGGGCCGCCGCCGATCACGAGGACGTCGGTGTGGACGTATTTCTTGTCGTACTCGGCGCGGTCCTCGTCTGGGTCCAGTTTTCCCAGCCCGTTGAGGAATTCGGCGCTGAGGCCGTCCACGAGGGACACGGTGGTGGCGGGGAGCATGGACTCGGCCACGTGGCCCGGGAACCGGGCGGCGATCTTGACCAGGGCGTTGGATTCCTCGACCCCGGCGGACATGATGCCGCGCGGCCGGTCCTCGTAGAGGGAGTTGCCCGCCTCCAGCCGGCCGTTCGCCAGCAGGGCGGAGGCGAGGGTGTCGCCGGGGTGGCCCGTGTACTCCCGGCCGTCCACGGTGAAGCGCCAAGTGACGCTGCGGTCGATGCGTCCGCCGGTGCTAAGACGCGCGGGCTGCGGCTGAGCGCTCATTTGGAGGATCCTTCCGGGGAAACGGGGCTGGTGATGGTGGGGGCTGTGGGTCCCGTGGCGGGCCGGAGCTGGCCCATCGGGTAGATGGCCTGGATGTCGTACGTGAGCGTGTCGCGGAGCATGTTGAACCATTGCCGGCAGCCCGTGCTGTGCAGCCAGCGTTCGGCGAAGGCGCCCTTGGTGTTGTCGCGGTAGAACAAGTACTCGGCCCATTCGCGGTCGGTGAGTTCCGCCGGGTTTTCGGGGTAGGCCACGTGGGCCTGGCCGCCGTAGTGGAACTCGGTCTCGTCGCGGGGACCGCAGTTGGGGCAGGAGATAAGGAGCATGTCCGTACCTTTCTAGTGGGCCACGGCGGCGGCGCCGTGTTCATCGATCAGGGCGCCGGTTTCGAAACGCTCGAGCGCAAAGGGCTGGTTGAGTTTGTGCGGTGTTCCGGTGGCGATCGTGTGCGCGAACGTCAGGCCGGCAGCCGGTGTGCCCTTGAATCCGCCGGTTCCCCAGCCACAGTTGACGAACATGTTCTCCACCGGGGTGGTGCCCACGATCGGGGAGGCATCCAGGGTGGTGTCCACGATTCCGCCCCACGTCCGGAGCACGTGGGCCCTGGCGAAGATCGGGAAGAGTTCGACGGCGGCGGCCATCTGGTGCTCGATCACGTGGAAGGAGCCGCGCTGGCCGTAGCCGTTGTACGAGTCCACACCGGCGCCCATCACCAGTTCGCCCTTGTGCGCCTGGGAGACATAGACGTGGACGTGGTTGGACATGACCACGGTGGGGTGGACGGGCTCGTGGAGCTCGGACACCAG
>NZ_CAKKMF010000164.1 GCF_918697925.1 Arthrobacter sp. Bi26 | reverse complement strand
GGGTTAGGGGGTGGTGGTTTCGCTGAACTTGGGGAGGTTGTTGAGGTAGTCGAGGACGTTGCTGAGGGGTTCGACGTCGCCGAATTTGGAGTCGATGTCGAAGAGGTTCCAGGCGACGGTCCCGGCGACGCGGTCCCCGACGGCTTCGCGGACCACGATGGGGCGGAAGCCTTCGGCGATGGCGTCCTCGACGGTGTGGCGGACGCAGCCGGCGGCGGTGACGCCGGTGATGATCACGGTGTCGATGCGGTTGACGGTCAGGAACTGCTGAAGGTTGGTGCCGGGGAACGCGCTGGCGCGCTTTTTCGTGATGACGAGTTCGCCGGGCTCGGGGGCGATGCGGTCATCGATCTTGACGGCGTCCAGTCCCTCGGCGAGCAGCTCGACCGGGATCTTGGAGGACCACAGGCCCATGTCGGAGGCCTTGGAGCGGTCGGTGATGTCGTACGCGGTGGTGGTGTAGATGACCGGGATGCCCTTTTCCCGGGCGGCGTCGTTCAGCGCCTGGCAGGCCGGGATGATCGTGTCCATGTTTTCGCAGGTGAAGGCGTGGCCCTCGCGGGTCCAGGCGTTGGCCATGTCGATGTGGATGATGGCCGGCCGGCTGCCGTAGCCGACGCGGCGCTTGAAGCCGAGTTCGTGGTACTGCTCGGTGCCGGCGGCAAAGGCCTTCTCGAGCAGTTCGTTCAGCTGGGTGTTGAGGTCCTGGCTCATGGGTTTCTCCTTGGATTGATTGACGGCGATCCATCACGACTAGTGAGTTGCTTTCGAATCAAATTAGTTGCTGTATGCGCAACTGAGATGTCAGCAATGTTTAATTTGCATTTCGTGCGGAGCCTGAGTCCGGGGACTGCGGGCCCGGCCGCCGATGGAAGTGACCTGGTTCACATTTTGTTGCTGCATGATCAATATAGTTGCTCGTTCAGCAACTCCACAAGGGTTCTAGCGGATATGACGGCGGTCCGCCGTTTGAGGCAAGGCCCGCCGTCGGACCTATGATTGCTAAATTGGGCCCTCCAATGCGGGCCGCAGACAGATACGACAGACTTAGAAACGGGATGGAACATGGCAGGCAGGCCACGTCAGAGTGACGAAGCCCCTCAGGGCGCCGCGGCGTCATTGCTGAATGGGCTGGGGGTCCTCGAAGCGTTTTCGATCGAAAAACCCGTCCTCGGTGTTACGGAAATTGCCCAGCGTGTCGGCCTGCACAAGAGCACGGTCTCCCGGATTCTGGCGGGACTGGAGAAAGCCCGCTATGTGCAGCGCGATGATGAGACCGGACGTTTTCGCCTGGGCCTCGGGCTCATTGCCCTTTCGGGGCCCTTGCTGGCACAGCTTGACGTGCGCCGGGTGGCCTATCCGGAACTGGAGCGGCTCACCGAGGCCACGCTCGAGACCAGTGCGCTGGCCGTATGGAACGGATCCGAGGCCGTGGTGGTGGAGCAGATTCCCAGTCCGCACCTGGTCAAACACACGGCTGCCATCGGTACCCGGTACAGCAAGTTTGAAAGTTCTTCGGTGCGCATGTTTCTGGCCGACCTGCCAGAGCCGAAGGCAGCCAGCCTGCTCGAGCAGGGGGTGGTTACACTCAAACCAGGCAGTGACCCGGCTCCGGATTTTGCGGAACAGTTGAACGCCAACCGGGAAGCCGGCTACGCCGTCAATGACGGACTCACCACGCCCGAGGAGTTTGGCGTCTCGGCGTTGGTGCGCGATTACAAAGGCGCCGCGGTCGGCTGCATTACGGTTTCAGCACCAAAGTCCCGGGTTCCGGAATCTGTGATCGACGTGCTGGCAGCCAACGTGATGGCCGCCGCCGCCGCCGTCTCGGCCAGGCTGGGCTATCAGGCTCTGGAGCGCCCGGAGGGGGACTCCTAGAGCACCTTCCGGATGGTCTCCTCGAAGCTGGTGACGTGGTGCAGGGCGAGCTCGGCCGCCCTGTCCGCGTCGCCTTCGGCCACCGCCTTGAGCAGCTCCACGTGCTCGTTGACGTGCCCGCTGACCGAGGGGACCTTATCCAGGACCAGGCACCAGATGCGGGTGGCCAGGTTGTCGTAGCGGATCAGTGTGTCTTCCAGGTGCGGGTTGGCAGCGGCCCGGTAGATCAGACGGTGCACTGTCAGGTCGTAGCGCATCAGCTCCCGTGACTCTGCGGGGCTCGGGGCCAGTTCCGCAATGGTCTTGGCGACGTCCAACAGTTCGCGGCGCATGGCGGCGTTGGCCCGCGTTGCCGCCCGGCGCGCCGCCAGCGGTTCCAGCAGTTCCCGGATTTCCGAGACGTCGGCCAGTTCCGTGAAGTCCACGGTGGTGGCAAAGGTACCCCGGCGCGGATAGGAAACCACCAGGTGGTCCACTTCCAGCCGCTTGATCGCCTCGCGCACGGGAGTGCGCCCGAAGCCGAGCTCGGCGGCCAACTGCCCGTCGTTGATGGGTTCGCCCGGGCGGATGTCGAGCATGATCAGCCTGTCGCGCAACTGCCGGTACGCGGCCTCGGCCTGGGACAGGACTTCGTCTTCTGCGGGCGGCAAGACAGTCAGTGCATTCACAGCTCGGCTCCGTTCCTGGTTTCCAAACGGAAGCCCGGTTCCACTTGGCTTCCGGCTATTGACTCCGGTGTGATTCCAATCATAGCATTGACCTCACACTGATATATCAGTCATAACAACAGTGGTATTTCAAAGGAGCAACCGTGGTTGAGCAGTTGAACGAGCGACTTTCCGTAGTCGATCCCGAGGTCGAACAGGCCGTGGCGAGGGAACTGACGCGCCAGCAGTCCACCCTTGAGATGATTGCGTCCGAGAATTTCGCCCCTGCGGGGGTCATGGAGGCGCAGGGTTCGGTGCTCACCAACAAGTACGCCGAGGGCTACCCGGGCAAGCGCTACTACGGCGGCTGCGAGCACGTCGATGTGATCGAACAGCTCGCCATCGACCGGGTCAAGGCCTTGTTCGGCGCCGAGTACGCCAACGTGCAGCCCCATTCGGGCGCCCAGGCCAACGCCGCCACCATGTTCGCTCTCCTGGAACCGGGCGACACCATCATGGGACTGGCCCTGGCCCACGGCGGCCACCTCACCCACGGGATGAAGATCAACTTCTCCGGCAAGCTCTACAACGTGGTCCCGTACCACGTGAGCGAGCACAACCACCTGGTGGATATGGCCGAGGTGGAGGCCCTGGCCCTCGAGCACCGGCCCAAGATGATCGTGGCCGGATGGTCCGCCTACTCCCGGCAGCTGGACTTCGCCGAGTTCCGGCGCATCGCCGACCTCGTGGGCGCCTACCTCATGGTGGACATGGCGCACTTCGCCGGCCTCGTGGCCGCCGGACTGCATCCGAACCCGGTCCCTTACGCCGATGTCGTCACGACCACCACGCACAAGACCCTCGGAGGCCCGCGCGGCGGGGTGATCCTGGGCAAGGAGGAGTACGCGCGCAAGATCAACAGCGCCGTGTTCCCCGGCCAGCAGGGCGGCCCGCTGGAACACGTGGTCGCGGCCAAGGCAGTGGCCTTCAAGATCGCCGCCTCCCCCGAGTTCAAGGCACGCCAGGAACGCACCCTCGAAGGCGCCAAGATCCTCGCGTCCCGGCTCCTGAAGGACGACGTCGCAGCAGCCGGGATCTCCGTGGTCAACGGCGGCACCGACGTGCACCTGGTACTGGTGGACCTGCGGAACTCGGAACTGGACGGGCAGCAGGCCGAAGACCGGCTGCACCGGATCGGCATCACCGTCAACCGCAACGCCGTCCCGTTCGACCCCCGCCCGCCCATGGTCTCCTCCGGTCTGCGGATCGGCACCCCGGCCCTGGCCACCCGCGGCTTCGGTGCCGCGGAGTTCACGGAGGTGGCAGACATCATCGCCTCCGCCCTCACCGCACAGGCGCCCGGGAACGAACTCAGCGCTGACACAGCCGCCGAACTGCGCGGACGTGTCAGCGCCCTGGCCGCACAATTCCCCCTCTACCCGCACCTTGGCGCCGGCACAGCGGCAACCGGGCTTGAGGCAGAACTGATTGGAGCAGCACAATGACCACCGAACACCTGCCGGAGCACCCGGACTTCCTCTGGCACAACCCGGACCCCAAGCCCTCCTACGACGCGGTCATTGTTGGCGGCGGCGGACACGGGCTGGCGACGGCGTACTACCTGGCCAAGAACCACGGGATGACCAACATCGCCATCCTGGAAAAGGGCTGGCTCGCCGGCGGCAACATGGCCCGGAATACCACTATCATCCGTTCCAACTACCTCTGGGACGAGAGCGCGGCGATCTACGAGCACGCGTTGAAGCTCTGGGAGATCCTGCCGGAAGAACTCGAATACGACTTCCTGTTCAGCCAGCGCGGGGTCATGAACCTGGCCCACACCCTGGGCGACGTCCGCGAGAGCGTCCGCCGCGTCGGCGCCAACAAGCTCAACGGCGTGGACGCCGAGTGGCTGGACCCGCAGCAGGTCAAGGAACTCTGCCCCATCCTGAACATCAACGACAACATCCGCTACCCGGTCATGGGCGCCACCTACCAGCCGCGCGCCGGCATCGCCAAGCACGACCACGTCGCCTGGGCGTTCGCCCGCAAGTGCGACGAGCTGGGCGTGGACATCATCCAGAACTGCGAAGTCACCGGCTTCGTCAAGGACGGCAACCGCGTGGTGGGCGTCAAAACCAACCGCGGCACCATCAACACCGAAAAAGTGGGCCTGTGCGCCGCCGGGCACAGCTCGGTCCTGGCAGAAATGGCAGGGTTCCGGCTCCCCATCCAGTCCCACCCCCTCCAGGCACTGGTGTCCGA
>NZ_CAKKMF010000163.1 GCF_918697925.1 Arthrobacter sp. Bi26 | reverse complement strand
GCTACGAGGTGACCGCCACGGGAGACTCCGCGATGGCAGCCAGTTCGACCGGAGCGGGCCGGACTGCTGTGCTGGCGATCCGGACAGGCGTTCCCGTGTGCGCCGACTCGAGCACGGACTCCATCACTTCCAGGGCGTGGAATGCCAGGACTCCGCCTGCCCGTGGCTCCTGGCCGGCCGGGGTGCGGATGAAGTCCGCGACGCCGAAGCCGCGCCCCGAGTCCTCATAGCCGGCAGAAACCGGAAGGGCCTGCCAGTCCTCCGCGCCTAGGGCGAAGAGCTGGACGTCGCCGTCGAAGTGGTTGGGATCCGGGACCACGAGGGACCCGCGTTCCCCATGGATTTCGATGTTGGGGCTCCTGGTCTTCACGGCGTCGAAGCTCATCACCAGCGTGGACAAGGCCCCCGAGGCGTGGACCAGGACGCCGGTGACGTGGGTATCGATCGCCACCGGCACGCTCTGGCCTGCGCGCGGGCCCGATCCAATGGTCCGTTCACCGCGGGTGTGGCTGGCGGCGCCGATCACCGAGACCACGGGTCCGAGCAACGTGACCAGGGCCGAGACGTAGTACGGTCCCATGTCCAGTAGCGGGCCGCCACCGGGCTGGTAATAGAAGTCCGGGTTCGGGTGCCAGCGCTCATGCCCGGGCGTGACCATCGTGGCGGTCGCGGAGATGGGCCTGCCGATCAGCCCGTCGTCGATGGCTTTCCGGGCGGTCTGGATCCCGGTGCCGAGCACGGTGTCAGGGGCGCAGCCGACCGCGACGCCGGCCGTCCGGGCAGCATCCAGGACCTGCCGGGCCTCCGCGGTTGTGGCCGCGAGGGGCTTCTCGCCGTAGACGGATTTGCCGGCGGCAATCGCCCGCAGTGCGACCTCGGCGTGGGCTGCCGGGATGGTCAGGTTCAGGACGAGTTCGACGTCGTCGGCCGCCAGGAGCGCGTCCACTGTGAGCGCCCGGACGCCGTCGTAGGAGTCGGCCACAGCCTGCGCCCGGGCAGGATTCAGGTCCGCGACGGCGACGAGGTTGATGTCCTCGAGCCGGCGGAAGTTCACCAGGTACTGGACGATGATGGCTCCACAGCCGATGATTCCAACGTTTACCGGCTTGCCCACAGCAGGCCCCTTTCGATGATGGTGCGGACATTGCTGTCCTGGAGGATTTCGACGCGGTGTCCCGGGGTGCAGACGAAAATCCTGCCCTTTCCCCATTGCCGGGTCCAGATAGCGGGCGAGGTGACCTCGCGGTGCCAAGGGTCCCATTCGCGGACTTTCTGGGTGGTGGTGGCCAGGACGTCGATGTAGTCGTCGGCGAGGACCCAGTACTGTTCGGTGACGAGATCGAAATCGTCGAGACCGGCAGTGATTGGATGCTCGGCGGCTGCCGGGAGCATGTTGACTGTGTACGGGACGTAGTTGTCGGGCTGCCCGCCCGTGCGCTCGTCCGGGTGCTTGCCCGGGTGGCAGGCAAACTGGCCGCCGATCAGGTGCAGGTAGTCGGACGTGTCTCGGTAAGAATCCGCGATGCCGCCGTGCCAGCCGGCCAGGCCTGTGCCGTTTTCGACGGCGGCCCGGAGCCCCTCGAACTCGTCCTTTTCGATGGTGGACATGGTCACGCACTGCAGGATCAGGTCCACGCCCGCCATGAAGTCGGCGTCGGCGTAGATCTTGGGCGATTCCTCCACCCGGACCTCGTAGCCGTTGGCTTGCAGGTACGGGATGAATTCCTCGGTGGCCGCAACGGGCTGGTGCCCGTCCCAGCCGCCGCGCACCACGAGGGCGGTTTTTTGGTCGATTGTCATGGGGTTCCTCTGTTGTTGGTTTGTTGTGGTCGCGGCTGGCTCAGCGGGCGGCGAAGGCCGCATCGAACGCGGCCGCGGGCGGTGTGATCGTGGCAAGTTCCTTGACCAGAGCTAGGGCCTGCGGTGCGCCGACCAGGCGGTCCATGCCGGCGTCCTCCCACTCGACGCTGGTGGGTCCCCGATATCCAATGGCGTTCAGGGTCCGGAATATCGGCTCCCAATTGACGTCGCCGTGGCCGGCCGTAACGAAGTCCCACCCGCGGCGCGGGTCGGCCCAGGGCAGGTGGGAGCCGAGCCGTCCGTTGCGGCCGTTGAGCTGCCGGACGGATTCCTTGACATGGACGTGGAAGATCTTGTCGGCGAAGTCCTGCAGGAACATGACAGGGTCCAGGTCCTGCCAGAGGAAGTGGGACGGGTCGAAGTTCAAGCCGAAGCTCTCCCGATGGCCGACGGCTTCCAAGGTGCGCTTGGCGGTCCAGTAGTCGTAGGCGATTTCGGACGGGTGTACCTCGAGGGCGAAACGGAGCCCTTCCTCGTCGAAGACGTCGAGGATCGGATTCCAGCGGTCTGCGAAGTCCTGGTAGCCGCGTTCGATCATGGCGTCCGAGGCGGGCGGGAACATGGCAACGCATTTCCAGATCGAGGATCCGGTGAACCCGGTGACGGTCTGCACGCCAAGCCTGGCTGCCGCGCGGGCCGTGGTCTTCATGGCCTCGGCGGCGCGGGTGCGGACCCCTTCGGCGTCGCCGTCGCCCCACACGTGGGCAGGAAGAATACCCTCGTGACGCTCGTCGATCGGGTCGTCGCAGACGGCCTGTCCGGTGAGGTGATTGGCAATCGCATGGACCTTGAGCTGGTGCTTGTCCAGGATGTCCAGCCGGCCTTGGAGATATGCGTCGTCCTCGACGGCCCGCTGCGGGTCCAGGTGGTCACCCCAGCAGGCGATCTCCAGGCCGTCAAAGCCCCACTCGCCGGCGAGCCGCGCCACCTCTTCGAAGGGCAGGTCGGCCCACTGGCCGGTGAAGAGGGTGATGGGTCGTGTCATGGTGTTTCCTCTCAGACGTGGTGCCAGTGGCTGTCGTTGTTGGCGCTGGTTTCGATGGCGGCGAGGACTTTTTGGACCTGGAGGGCGTCGGCGAAGGACGGTGCCGGGGGCCGGCCGGCGTTGATGGCGTGGATGAGGTCGACCGCCTGGTGGGTGAAGAGGTGTTCGTAGCCCAGTCCGTGTCCGGTGGGCCACCAGTTCCCGGTGTAGGGGTGTTCGGGTTCGGTGACCAGGATTTTGCGGAACCCGGCGTCGGGGCCGTCGGCGGCGTCGTAGACGGACAGGGCGTTCATGTCCTCGAAGTCGAAGGCCAGCGACCCGGCGGTGCCGTTCAGTTCCAGGCGCATGGCGTTCTTCCGGCCCAGCGCGAACCGGGTGGCCTCGAACACCCCGACCGGCCCGGCGGCGGTCCCGGCAGATGAACCGCCGCTTCCGCCGCCGTTGGCGGCTGTTTCCCCGCCGTTGGCGGCGGCGAAGCGGGCGGTGAAGATGGCGGCGTCGTCCACGGTGACCGGCCCGCGCTCGGCGCCGGTGGCGCCGTGCCCGCCCAGGCCCACGAGGTCCCCGGCCAGGGGCCGGTCCTTGACGAAGGTTTCCAGCAGCGCCGAGACCCCGGTGATGTTGAGTCCGGTGATCCACTGGGCGGCATCGATGCTGTGCGCCCCGATATCCCCGAGCGCGCCGGAGCCGGACTTGGATTTGTCCAGCCGCCAGGTCAGCGGCGCGTCCGGATCGGTGAGCCAGTCCTGCAGGTACTGGGCCCGCACGTGCCGGATCTGCCCGAGCCGGCCCTCGGCGACCATCCGCCGGGCCAGGGCCAGGGCCGGGGTACGCCGGTAGCTGAACCCGCACATCGAGTACACGCCCCGGGCCGCCGCGGCCTCCGCGGCCGCGGCCATCCGTTCGGCCTCGGCCACGGAGTTCGCCAGCGGCTTCTCGCACAGGACATGCTTGCCGGCCTCGAGCGCCGCGATCGCGATCTCGGCGTGCGTGTTGCCCGGGGTGCAGATATCGATCAGGTCGATGTCCTCCCGCTCGATCAACGCCCGCCAGTCCGTCTCATAGGATTCCCAGCCCAGCTTCGCCGCCGCGGCCCGCACCCCGTCGGGGTTCCGGCCCGCGACCGCGGTCAGTTCCGGATGCAGCGGCAGGTCAAAGAACCGCGGCGCGCTCCGCCACGCGTGCGAATGGGCGGCCCCCATAAACGCATAGCCCACCATCCCCACACGCAGGCTCGTCGGGTCAGTCATCGGTAATCCTTTCGAAAGACGGGTGGAGATCGGTGGCGGCGCCCCAGGAAAAGGGCCCCGCACGCTATTTGCTGAAGCCTGCGGTGAGGCCGCTGAGCAGCTGGCGCCGGGCGATGATGTAGACCACCAGCAGTGGCAGCGTGGCGAGCACGACGGCGGCGAGCACGGCCGGGATGTTGACGCTGAATTCCCCTTGGAACGTCCACAGGGACAGCGGCAGCACCCGGGTGGCCGGGCTTTGGGTCAGGATCAGCGGGAACAGGAAGCCGTTCCAGACGTGCAGGGCGTTGTAGATTCCCACCGTGATGACGGCCGGTTTGGTCATGGGCAGCGCCAGGCGCCACATCATGGCCCAGTCGGAGCAGCCGTCCAGCCGCATGGATTCGAAGAGTTCGTTGGGCACGTCCCGCATGAAATTGGACAGGATCAGCACGGAGATCGGGATGGCGAAGGCGATGGAAGGCAGGATCAGCGCCAGCAGGGTGTCGTACATATGGGCGCGCGTGATCATCCAGTAGATGGGGATGATGGTGGCGTGCAGAGGGATGGCCAGGCCCAGCAGGAACAGGTTGTTGGTCCAGTTGAGGAACCTGCTCTTGCCGCGGACGATCGCGTAGGCAGCCATGAAGGAAACCAGCAGTGCCGGCACAACGCTGCCCACTGTGACGATGAGGCTGTTGGCAAAGTATCTGGCGAAGTCGTTCTCGACCACCAGTTTGTAGTTGTCCAGGGTGGGCTCTGCGGGCGGCATCATCGGGTTGGAAGTGAAGAACCCCGCCTGGTTTTTCAGGCTCGTCACCACCACGTAGTAGACGGGGACGATGATGATGGCCAGCCAGAGCCAGCCGCCGAGGCCGCCGAGGAAGTTGGGTCGTGTCCGTCCCGGCCCCTTGGTCCGCGTACGCGGCCTGACTGCGGGGCGGGACGGACACGACCCAACTTC
>NZ_CAKKMF010000162.1 GCF_918697925.1 Arthrobacter sp. Bi26 | reverse complement strand
CCTCAACGCCTGCCACGCCCGGCATCCTCACCGCTACCGAAACAAACCCACCGCACCACCCGCCCCGGCCCACGCCGGCATCAACCACAAAACCAACCAGCTGTCACAAACAGCTTGATTCATTCCGAAAGTACGGCGAGCCGGGACGCTTCCGGCGACTTCGACGGCGGCAGTCTAGCCCGGCGTAACAGCACCCGCCACGGCCGGCCGCCCGGAAGGCCGCGGCACCCGCACGAACCGCCTGGCGCGCCGGCGGATGACGTACTCGGCCACCACAACGTTGATCACCCAAGCCGACCCCAGGAGCACTGCCCGTGTCGGCTCGTCGGGCGGGCCCACCAGCAGGATCCACGGCAGGCCCGTCAGCGCCTGCGTTCCGGCGGCGACGCCGATCGCGTAGCCCCGGGTCATCCACGCGCCGTGCCGCACGAAGTCCCGGCGCACAACCGCGGCGATTCCGAGGGCGATGCTCGCCGCCATGGCCGAGCCGAAGACGATTCGCAGGACGAAAAGTGCGGGCCCGTCGCCGGGCGGCAGCGGATAAAAGAGGGTCATCCACAAACCGGACAGGGCGGCCAGCAGGCCCGCGGGTGCCAGGACGCGGCCGGCCACCCGGTGCCAGCCGCGGCGGCCCCGCAGTGCGGGGAGGAACTGGAACGCCCCGAGCAGGCTGTAGGTGGTGACGCTGAGAATGTGCGTCACCACGGGCACGGGCGAGGCGAAGAACCTGGCGTTCTGGGCCGTGACGACGGCTCCGCCCGTCAGTTCCGTCAGCCGCGCCGCACCCGCGATCACCGGAATGAGGCTGAGAAGGATCAATCCGGCAGGCACGGGCCACTGGGGGCGGCGGCGGACGCGGGGAACGGGGGCGCTGCTGGCATGTGTTGTCACGGCGTAGTCCTTGGCTGGGATGGCTGGCGGCGGTAGTACGTGAGCGGGGTGTACGGCGTACACCTGATGCGGCCACGCTAGGTGTACGCCGTACACTTGTCAACAGGGAACCGTTAGGGAAAGGTGGCCGGATGACCCAGCAAGCGGAGCGCACGCGCCGGATACCGTTGAGCCGTGACCGCGTCCTGGCTGCCGCCGTCGCGCTGGCCGATGAGGTAGGGATCGAGGCGCTGAGCATGCGCCGGCTGGCGCAGGAACTCGGCGTCGTGCCGATGGCGCTCTACAAGCACGTGGCCAACAAGGAGGAACTCCTCGATGGCATGGTGGACGCCCTCGTCAGCGAGATCGATCCTCCCGTCCGCGATGCCGGCTGGAAGGACGCCGTGCGCCTGCGGGTGCTCTCGGCGCGGCGGGCACTCCTGATGCACCCGTGGGGCCGGCAGGTCCTGGAGTCGCGCACCAACAAGACGCCGGCGGTGCTTGGCTACATGGACTCGTTCATCGGCATGTTCCTGGCGGGAGGCTTCTCCGTGGACCTGACCCATCACGTCATGCATGCCCTCGGCAGCCGCATGTGGGGGTTCACCCAGGAGCTGTTCGACGACTCCGCCGCCGGAAGCGCGGAGGCGCCGCCCGCCGTACCGCCGGAGGCGCAGGCCGCCATGTTCCGGGAGATGGCCGAGCGTTATCCGAACATCCTGAAGGTCGCCACAGCCTCCGCGCACACGGACTCCGCGGTGGGACAGGGATGCGATGACCAGTTCGAGTTCGAGTTCGCCCTCGACCTGCTCCTGGACGGCTTTGAGCGGCTCCACCGGCAGCGCTGGACGTCCGCTTCAGCAAGGACGTCGACGCCGGAATAGGCGTCGACGCCGGCACCGCCCTAGCTGCCGCCTACTCCTCCAGGAACCGCAGCAGGTAGGGGACAGCGGTCCGCATCGCCCGCAGGTCCCCGCCGCTCGCGGCCAGCTCGCCAAGATAATCGCCGTGGCTGCCGGGCACGATCATGAGGCGTGCCCCCGGAATGATGCGGGCCATGCGCACGGAATGCTCTGCGCTGATGACGTCGCGGTCGGCGCTCAGCACCAGGGTGCGGGCCGTGATGCGCTGCAGGTCAGCGTCCGGCCAGCCGACGAAAGTCAGGATCCGCTGGCGGTCCAGCTCGAACATCCGCTCAAGGTGTCCGGGCTCCGGATTGAGCCGGCGGTCCGCGTCCTTGTATACCTCCGGCATCTCATCGAGGGTGGCCTTCGCCATGCCGTCCCAGAACTCGTCGCTGACGGCGTCCCGGCTAACGAAGGTGGAGGCGGCAATCAGGCACCGCACAGAGGCCGGATGCCGCATGGCCAGCGCCAGCGCGGTGTGGCCTCCGGCGCTGAAGCCGAGCACGTCCACGGTGTCGACGTTGAGTTCGTCCATCACGGCTTTGACGTCGTCGGCCGAGTTTTCGGCGGTGAGCGGCCGGCCGGTCGCCGCGGTCCGCCCGTGGCCTTCCTCATCGACGGCGATCACCTGCAGGCTTTCGGCCAGCAGCGCCGGGATGAGGCCGGCGAAGTTGGTCTCGATGCTCGAGCCTCCACCGGGAATCAGCAGCAGCGGGGGCTCTCCGGCACGCGGGTGGCCGTGGACCTCGTAGTACATGCGGAGGTCGCCGTTCGCCGCGTAACCGTGCGTGAATGCCACAGGGCATATTACCGCCGCACGTACCGGGCTGAACAGGGGCTTGGCGAACGACGGCGGGAGATTCCCGCCGTCGTCCGCTTGCGTTGCAGGTCAGGCGTTGACGGACTCGGCAAGGATCGCGTCGACCTGGCCCAGGGCCTCCCCCATGCCCTCTTCCATGCCCATGGCAACAATCTTCTCCATCTGCTCCTCCGCCTCGAACGTGGACAGGATGGTCATTCGGGTGCGGTCGCCGATTGGCTCCAGCGTCACAACACCGTGGATGGTCCCCATGTCCGCCACGGGGTCGCCGTTGTCGTCCGCGAAACCGTCGTCGAACTCCAGGCGGTGCGGGGCCTCGATCGTCACGAACCGCCACCAGCCGCGGGCCTTCTCCCCCTCGGGTCCCGTCATGAAGTAGCTGGCTGCACCGCCCGGGACAAACTCGTGCTTCTCGAAGGTTGCCGGCCATGTGGGAGGCCCCCACCAGCGCTCGAGCAGGCGCGGGTCTTCCCAGATTTGCCAGACGCGCCCAACTCCGGCGTCGAACTCGGCGACTATGGTGAGGCTCAGCGCCTCAAGATTCTTGACTGAACTGATAACCGTCATGACGAACCTTTCCTATCCTTCAGTTTTTCCTTCAGTTTTGTTGCTTTGCGTGTTCCTGGTTTGCCTGGTGCCTGTCTGTGTCCTGCCAGGTTCTGCTGTGGCTGTTTCGGCGAGAAGGTCTGCGATCCGGTCGGCGCGCTGCCGCCAGATGACCTCATACTCGTCCAGCAGGCGGCGGGCCCGCTGCAGTCCGTCGTGGTTGGCCCGCACAATCTGCTCCCTTCCCCGCTTCTCCTTGGAGACAAGGGAAGCGCGTTCCAGCACCGCCACGTGTTTCTGGACGGCTGCGAAACTCATGGCGTAGAGGGCAGCGAGCCCGGAGACCGAGTACGCGCCCATTGTCACGCGCCGCACGATGTCCCGGCGGGTCGTATCGGCGAACGCTTGGAACAGGCGGTCAAGTTCTTCGTCGCTGAACTGGGCCTGGAGCTGATCTACAACCATTTGGTTGTAGAATAGTCGGGACGCTCGGGCGTGTCAATGGGCGGCGGAACTGTCCCGAATGGCCCTGACGCTGCGCGGCATTGAGCCGATGTGCCGGCTGTGCGGCGAGCGTAGAGTGAGCCCATGAAGCGTGTGGTGATCGACCGCTTCGGCGGACCCGAGGTCCTAAAGGTAATGGAGGTCGACGATCCCCGGCCAGGTCCGGGCGAAGTCCGCGTCAAAGTCCTGGCATCGGGTGTCTCGTTCACCGACACCCAGCTGCGGGCCGGCACGTATCTCGGCGGGCCGAAGCCGCCGTTCACGCCCGGCTACGAGCTCGTCGGCATCGTTGATGAGCTCGGGCCCGGCTGCTCGCGGGTACAAGTAGGAGACCGAATCGGCGCGCTGACGGTGTGGGGAGCCAACGCCGAGCGCGTCTGCGTGCCGGAGGTGTACGCCGTCGCGGTGCCCGAGGACCTCGACCCGGCCGAGGTGGTGAGCCTCGTCTTCCCCTATATGACCGCATACCAGCTGCTTCACCGCACGGCCAAGGCGAAGTCCGGGGAGAGCGTTCTGGTTCACGGCGCGGCCGGCAGGGTAGGCACCGCGGCCCTCGAGCTCGGAGCGCTGGCAGGCCTTCGTCTCTACGGGACCGCTTCCGGCCCGGACTGTGAGGCGGTGGAGCGGCTGGGCGCGGTGGCGATCGACTATCACAACGAGGACTTCCTGGCCCGGGTGCGCGGGCTCACCGGCGACGGCGTGGACGTTGCCCTCGACGGGCTCGGCGGACCGTTGTCGCTGCGCTCCTTCCGCGCACTGCGGCCCGGCGGACGGCTGGTCGTGTTCGGCCGCTACGCCACCATCACGCGGGGGCGCAAGAACTGGCCCGGGGTGATCGCCTGGTATGCGGCAACCGGGAGCGTCGCGGTCTGGGGCGTGCTCTCACCCCGCCGAAAGGTGCTGTCCTACCGCATTCAGAAGTTGCGCATCCACCACCAGGACTGGTTCCAGGCGGACTTCCTCGCGCTGCTCGAGATGCTCCGCCGCGGCGAGATTCACCCGGTGGTGGCCGAGCGTCTGCCGCTTTCCGAGGTTCGTCGCGCCCATGAACTGCTGGGGAGCACCGCGGCGAAAGGGAAGATCGTGCTCGTGCCCTAAGCCGGCATGGCCGCCGCCGCGGCACTACGCGCACGGCCTACGGCCGAGCTCGCCGGACCCACGGCCGACCGTCGAGTTCGCTGGAAACCCGCGAGCTCGCCGGAAGGTCCCTGTGTGTCAGGCTGTTGTGTGACAGGTTTTCTGTTGCTGGAGCCGGTGCTCAGAGCGGGGGAAGGTCCAGGCCAAGCTGGCGCGGTCCGAGGCTGCCGTGGACATTCTGGGAAAAGCTTCCGCGCTCTTGGACGCGATGGCCAAGAGCGCGGCGGCGACGGATCCAAAAGTGGAGGAGCCGGAGCCGGGCCGGCCGGAGTGGCTGACGCCAAAACCTGGAAAGACATCGCCCT
>NZ_CAKKMF010000161.1 GCF_918697925.1 Arthrobacter sp. Bi26 | reverse complement strand
CACCCTGGTGTGCGGCGCCGGCCACAGCTTTGATGCCCGGTGATACTTACATTGCCTAAGCCGGGACCGGCGATGTCCACCGCGGACAATTTCGCCAACTAGGTCAGTCAGCCGACATTGGCAGTAGTCCACCAAAACCGCGGAATCACGGTGGTCCGCATCTGGCGCTTTTCGCCAAGTGCCCTTGGGTCTCACAGTCGGGACGAGTCCTTCGGCTGTCAGTTTGGGGCCCTGAACGTCGAAACTAAACGTGCAGGGCCCCTCTGCTGTCGGGCGGCCACGGGGAGATGCCGCCTAACTTCGTGGCAGGGCTCAACATCATCCCACTGCACAGGGTCTGGCGACGGGATACGCGTCAGGTCTGTGGCAGCGAGGGATAAGAGCCCCGCTACACCGGACTCGAAATAGCCGACAACAGGCGTGCCAAATAGCAGCTTGGGGTGGCGACCGCGGTCGGGCCCCACCCGATCGCAACATAGGAAGAGGCCGCAGGACACACCAAAGAATCCGGCGATCCCATCAATTCCCCGTTGGGGAACGCCAATTTCGAGACGCGACGCGGATCAATCCCGGCATTGACTATCCGTCCTCCGTCCAACAGAAATGGTCGAAGCCGTGGCGGCCTGCTTTCGGTCGCTTTCCCGACGGCGGGCCGAGACCATGCCGACCAACGTGGCATACCTCCTAGCTGCCTCAGAGTCCCGCCCCGACCCCGCGACGCCGGGTCGCGATGTGCTCGGCGACCATGATCGTGGGGATGTTGGTGTTAGCCGACGGCGGTTCAGGGAGGATCGAGGCGTCGACTACCGAGAGGCCCGGCACTCCGTACACCCGTCCCGAGGTGTCGACCACGGCGCCGGCCCGAGGGTCCGTTCCCATCGCACAGGTGCCCACGGGGTGGTGGTAAGTCGTGGCCGTGGCCTTGATCCAGGCGCGAACGGCGACGGCGTCAGCGACCAGTTCCGGCTGGGGAGCGAGCCGGGAACCGCGAGTGATCTGGGTCAGGTGAGGGTGAGCCACGGCAGCGTCCGCGAGCTGCAGGCCCTCCACCAATCGGTCGATGTCCACCGGATTGCGGAAGTACCCGAGGTCGATGGCCGGTGCGGTGTTCGGGTCGAGTGTGAGCAGCCGCACCTCACCGCGCGACGCCGGCTTCAGCAAGGCTGCGGCGAGCAAGCAGCGGTACCCGTCCCCGAGCCGGTACGGTCCGCACACCATGAGCTGGAGATCCGGGGGATCCGAAGCGGATCTCCGGCTGCTCCGGGCTGTCGCCATCACCTGGAAGAGCGGAGGGTCTCCCAGCGGTTGGAGACACGGCAGGTCGATTGCCACCCAGGGGTGGTCGGCGAGATTCGTCCCCACACCGGGCAGGTCCATCGTGACGGGACTGCCCAATGCGGCTACGTCCGCGGCGGGGCCGATGCCAGACCGGATGAGCAGCGCGGGCGAGTGGTAGGCGCCAGCGCAGACAATCACCTCATCGGCCGCGACGATCTCGCCGTCGGAGGACCGGACACCTATTGCACGCCCGCGACGTAACACGACCTCGGCGATCGGACAGGTCGCGCGGATCGTCAGGTTGGGCCGGGAGCGGATGGGATCCAGATAGGCTCGAGCGGTGCTGACCCGAAGGCCTCGCACACAGTTGACTGGTATCGCTGACAGGCCGACGGCCCCCGGGGCGTTGTGGTCTGGAATTCGCGGGATCCCCACGTCCGCGATGGCGTCCTCCATGGCGAGCGTGAGCTCGGACCGTTCGTCCCCCCGATAGCGGCGGATCGGTACCGGCCCGTCCGTCCCGTGATAGGGCGACGAACCGAAGTCCAGGTCATGCTCAAGGCGTCGGAAAGACGGCAGCACGTCGGCGAACGTCCATCCCGGCAATGCCCAGCCGTCGTAATCGGCCGGATGCCCGCGCAGGGCGAAGGTGGCGTTGACGGCCGACGAGCCCCCGGTCACCCGCCCTTGTGGAAGGTCCAACGGAGGTCCGTCGGCGACACCCGTCCCATGAAGCCCCCAGTCGTGCGAAGCCGTGCTGGTGCCATGGATGCCGTCCGCGAGGTCAGCCGGAAGCCTCGGCGACGGGTAGTCCGGCCCCGCTTCGAACAGCACCACCTCGCGGTCGGCGTCCTCGCTGAGCCGCGAAGCCAACACGCAGCCTGCACTGCCCGCACCCACCACGGCCACGTCATACCGGCTCGTCATTTCTTGCCCTCGCTTCCGACTCCAGTCTCGGACGGCGGTCGGGATATTACTAGTTCGAATTCGAACCGGCCCAGAGAGGTCTCCGGGCCGCGATCAACGCCGACGGCGCGGATGCCACCCGGATCCAGCCCCAATCCCGTAAGGAAGTCAGGTACTGATCAACAGACTTTTTGATGTCGCGCGTTCTAAGAAGCGTGTACCCCAAGGAGGCTGGTGTGCTTTCGGTCACGCCCGTTACGGCGGCTATGTTCGGAACCGTGATGCCTGCTTCCGGTTCAGACCCCGTTTCCTTGAGAACACCGACCAGATGCCGTAGTCCCTGCACAAGCGCTGGCCCCTGTTCTCGCCCGCCGTAGTGCCCTGCTCGGGGGGCGGCCGACTCCGCCGCTGCCGGGCCGGCCCCCGGAATCCTAACGCTCGGCGATGGCGATCCAGCGCTTCAGCGTCGTGACCCAAAGCCCGAAATCCTTCGCAATCTGCGCCAGCGGCGCCTCGCCCTTGCGGGCCACATCAATAACATCCCGGCGGAACTCCGCCCCATAAGTCGTGGGCATGTGCCTTGGATTGAAGGCGCCGGCGGGCTCCCGAGGACTCGGATCTCGTGGGCCAATCAGCGTTTGAAGTCCTTCAGACGCTCTACCACGAATTCTCTCGAGCACGGATGGCTCTCCTCTCCTTGAAAGCAGGCGAGTACCCCTGCTTTCGCTTCTTCGTCTCCCCAAGCCTGACCCACCAGTAGCTTAAAGCCGCTCACCCTGCTGAAATCAGGAACGAGGATGGGATCGCTACTTCCGTCCACCGGGATAGTGATCGTCTTGTCCTTGCCACCGCTACTCACGGTCGCTGCCAAGCTTCCCTCGAAGTCCCGGGGTACCTGCAACCTCAGAAAAAGGATGGCGGATTCGCCCGGCGGAAGATTGTATGCTGCAGGGGACTTAGGCACGATATTCCGGTCCTGAGAGTCTGCTCTGGCGTCAGAGAATGTGGCTGTTGACGTTCCGTCAGCTTGAAGTGTGCCGGTGTCTGCATCGATGGCCCCACCTGTAGGAGTGATACAGATTACAGGGAAAAGGGGCACTTGAGCTGCTGCAGTTTTCCCGTGCATGGTGAAGTCTCGCACCGTGATAGGGGCGCCCACTTGAGCGGTGTTACTGAGGTCAACGATGACACTGTCCACGAACAGCCTGCCATAGCGTGACAACCACGTGTGCTGTTCTTCGCTGCAAACGAAATACCGCCCGTCCGGGGAAGGAACCAGACGGGTTGGAAAGCTGTCGAACGGCGCATCGACTGGCACCGCGTAGCTGCCAAGAGAATTCAAGTTTTTACCTGCAGTGGCGCTTAGTGAGCCGACGCTGCTCTCCGTGGTATTCCAGTCTGCGATCAACTCCCGGCCGAAGGCAAAGATTGGGATCACGACTGCAGCGATTCCGGCTAGAACCAGCCAGACCATTTTGGTTACTGGTACCGATTTCTGTGCGGGATCGGATTTCTGATTCAGATTACCTGTGATGGCAACACCTTGATCGTCCTGGTCCGACATTTCGCTCACTGCCTTTACGCCGACGTCTTGTCACTAGTCAGTGTCCGACGAAAGCTTCCTGTGGCCAAGTGTTCCCGCCAATTACCTTGCACCGGGCCGCGGGGTCCGTCAACCACCCGCCGCGGATCCGGCAGGCAGCGACCCTCATTATGCCGAGGCCGTTCGGGGGGCCCGTCACCGCAGCATAGAGATTGTCGAAGAGGCTGTGTCGGAACTGTCCGACGCCGTCGGGGTCGCGGCAGCTTGGCGTAACACCAGCCGTCAGACTAGGGCTATGAGGAGAACCTGCAGAGCATCGAGGAGTTGCACTCCGCTTCATTTTCGCCCTGCACCTTCATTCCGTCGAGGCCAAGGTCGGAGCACGACCCAGCCTGTTCCAGGCTATCGGCGGTATCGCCACCGGCACGGAAAGCAAAGCCTCCGGAACCGCGAAATCGGCCTCTCGCGGGCAGGAAGAAGCTCCCATCGATTGCAATGACTTTGCCCCGGTTTCCGTTCAGTGCGCGGGGGGAGCACTAGGTTCAGTGGTGCCGGGTTGAAAGACCATCCACAGTCATCGCCCGGACGACGCTGGAAACTCACGAGTGGCCGTGTTTGGCAGTCGGAGGTCCGCGCAGCCCTTGCACCAGACTTGCTTGCCTAGAACCGGGTAGTGCCGCGCAGCCGGTGGGGGCGACCGTCCGGGTCCATGACAAGGCGGCTCAACGGATCTGCCCAGAGACGTTGGCGGGGTGACACTGGCTGGGGAGTGTGGCGGCGCACGTGTCCGGCGGGTCGGGGGGAGCGGCGGCCAGTTTCATGCCAGCGGTCGAGAGCATCTGCGGTGGAGTTCCAAAGCTCGAGCCCGGCCGCCGGGTCGTGGAGCTGGGGATTGTTCTGGTCTAGGCCCAGGTGTTCGGCCCAGAGTTGGAGCCGGAGCACGTGGGCCAACGGCCGGGAAGTGTCGTGGCTATTGTCCGTGGCGGGCGCGTCCCGGTTGTCGGCAGTCGTGTCGAATACGGCGCAGGTGAGCTCGCTGTCGGTAGTCCAGGATCGGCGGTTGAAGTTGTCTGAGCCGCAGGTAAACCAGGTGTCGTCGATGATGCAGATCTTGGCGTGGACGTAGATCGGAGTTCCAGAGCGGTTCTCCAGGTCAAACACGCCGACCCTGTCGGGCGCGACGCGGTGCAGCATTCTGAGGGCACGCAGTTGCCCGATCCGGCTCGTCGGTCCTGCGAGAGGCCCATCAGAGTCGGGGTAACGGGGCACAACGGCAATCACCCTCAATTTGGGATTCCGTTCGAGGGCGTCAGCGATTCCGCCCGCGACCTCTGTTGACCACAGGTACTGGTCCTCGATGTAGATCAGCGACCGGGCGCGGGCGAAGGCCTTCGCATAGGCGCGGGCAATACTGCGTTCCCCAGTTGGAGCGAACGGGAACGGGGGACGTTTCACCCCGTAGG
>NZ_CAKKMF010000160.1 GCF_918697925.1 Arthrobacter sp. Bi26 | reverse complement strand
GTTGTGTCTGTTTTACTTCAACGGAGAGTTTGATCCTGGCTCAGGATGAACGCTGGCGGCGTGCTTAACACATGCAAGTCGAACGATGACCCGGTGCTTGCACCGGTGATTAGTGGCGAACGGGTGAGTAACACGTGAGTAACCTGCCCTTAACTCTGGGATAAGCCTGGGAAACTGGGTCTAATACCGGATATGACTCCTCATCGCATGGTGGGGGGTGGAAAGCTTTATTGTGGTTTTGGATGGACTCGCGGCCTATCAGCTTGTTGGTGAGGTAATGGCTCACCAAGGCGACGACGGGTAGCCGGCCTGAGAGGGTGACCGGCCACACTGGGACTGAGACACGGCCCAGACTCCTACGGGAGGCAGCAGTGGGGAATATTGCACAATGGGCGCAAGCCTGATGCAGCGACGCCGCGTGAGGGATGACGGCCTTCGGGTTGTAAACCTCTTTCAGTAGGGAAGAAGCGAAAGTGACGGTACCTGCAGAAGAAGCGCCGGCTAACTACGTGCCAGCAGCCGCGGTAATACGTAGGGCGCAAGCGTTATCCGGAATTATTGGGCGTAAAGAGCTCGTAGGCGGTTTGTCGCGTCTGCCGTGAAAGTCCGGGGCTCAACTCCGGATCTGCGGTGGGTACGGGCAGACTAGAGTGATGTAGGGGAGACTGGAATTCCTGGTGTAGCGGTGAAATGCGCAGATATCAGGAGGAACACCGATGGCGAAGGCAGGTCTCTGGGCATTAACTGACGCTGAGGAGCGAAAGCATGGGGAGCGAACAGGATTAGATACCCTGGTAGTCCATGCCGTAAACGTTGGGCACTAGGTGTGGGGGACATTCCACGTTTTCCGCGCCGTAGCTAACGCATTAAGTGCCCCGCCTGGGGAGTACGGCCGCAAGGCTAAAACTCAAAGGAATTGACGGGGGCCCGCACAAGCGGCGGAGCATGCGGATTAATTCGATGCAACGCGAAGAACCTTACCAAGGCTTGACATGGGCCGGACCGGGCTGGAAACAGTCCTTCCCCTTTGGGGCCGGTTCACAGGTGGTGCATGGTTGTCGTCAGCTCGTGTCGTGAGATGTTGGGTTAAGTCCCGCAACGAGCGCAACCCTCGTTCCATGTTGCCAGCGCGTAATGGCGGGGACTCATGGGAGACTGCCGGGGTCAACTCGGAGGAAGGTGGGGACGACGTCAAATCATCATGCCCCTTATGTCTTGGGCTTCACGCATGCTACAATGGCCGGTACAAAGGGTTGCGATACTGTGAGGTGGAGCTAATCCCAAAAAGCCGGTCTCAGTTCGGATTGGGGTCTGCAACTCGACCCCATGAAGTCGGAGTCGCTAGTAATCGCAGATCAGCAACGCTGCGGTGAATACGTTCCCGGGCCTTGTACACACCGCCCGTCAAGTCACGAAAGTTGGTAACACCCGAAGCCGGTGGCCTAACCCCTTGTGGGAGGGAGCTGTCGAAGGTGGGACTGGCGATTGGGACTAAGTCGTAACAAGGTAGCCGTACCGGAAGGTGCGGCTGGATCACCTCCTTTCTAAGGAGCACCTACAGTCACCTTGCCCCGTGTATGCGGGTGTGGAGGGGTTGTCAGGAGTAACGCCCGTTGCGCAGACGATTGTTCTGCGGCGGGTGCTCACGGGTGGAATATCAGCAAATAGGTGCCTGGCGGCACAGGCCGGCAGCAAGTACGGATGCTCTCTTGAGAGTGTCCTGGAACGCTCGCCGGAATGAACTGCCGGGTAGTGTTTGGCACACTGTTGGGTCCTGAGGCAACAGGACCATGGCGCGGCCGCGTTGCTCTTCCTTTGGGAGGGTGCGTGGTTGTGGTGTGGGACTTGTGTTTCTGGTTTCCTGGCTGCACCGATCATACGGTTGTTCCTGTCCTTTGGGGCGGGGCGTGTGTGGGGTGTGTGGTACGGGGTTGTTGTTTGAGAACTACATAGTGGACGCGAGCATCTTTTATAAGAAGCAATTTCCAAGAATATGAACCTGGATCTGTGCCGTTGCTCTGGTTGTGCCCCTTGGGGTGTGGCTGGTGTGCGGTGTGGTTTTCATGGTTCTCTCGAAAATTACTCCTTGATCTTTTGTGGTCAAGTTTTTAAGAGCACACGGTGGATGCCTTGGCATTAGGAGCCGAAGAAGGACGTAGGAATCTGCGATAAGCCTGGGGGAGTCGATAACCGGACTGTGATCCCAGGGTGTCCGAATGGGGAAACCCCGCCAGGGGCGCGAGCTGCCTGGTGACCCGCATCTGAACACATAGGGTGCGTGGAGGGAACGCGGGGAAGTGAAACATCTCAGTACCCGCAGGAAGAGAAAACAATAGTGATTCCGTCAGTAGTGGCGAGCGAACGCGGATCAGGCTAAACCGTTCCATGTGTGATAGCCGGCGGGCGTTGCATGGTCGGGGTTGTGGGACTTCCCATTCTGTCTCTGCCGGGACAGTGGGGTGAGAGTGCAGGCATAGGTGAACGGTCTTGAAAGGCCGGCCGTAGAGGGTGTGAGCCCCGTAACCGAAATGTTGTGCACCGCCTGGTGAAGTATCCCAAGTAGCACGGGGCCCGAGAAATCCCGTGCGAATCTGTCAGGACCACCTGATAAGCCTAAATACTCCCTAATGACCGATAGCGGACCAGTACCGTGAGGGAAAGGTGAAAAGTACCCCGGGAGGGGAGTGAAACAGTACCTGAAACCGTGTGCTTACAATCCGTCGGAGCAACCGCAGCTTGCTGTGTAGTTGTGACGGCGTGCCTTTTGAAGAATGAGCCTGCGAGTTAGTGTTACGTCGCGAGGTTAACCCGTGTGGGGAAGCCGTAGCGAAAGCGAGTCTGAATAGGGCGTTGCAGTGGCGTGATCTAGACCCGAAGCGAAGTGATCTACCCATGGCCAGGTTGAAGCGACGGTAAGACGTCGTGGAGGACCGAACCCACTTCAGTTGAAAATGGAGGGGATGAGCTGTGGGTAGGGGTGAAAGGCCAATCAAACTTCGTGATAGCTGGTTCTCCCCGAAATGCATTTAGGTGCAGCGTTGCGTGTTTCTTACCGGAGGTAGAGCTACTGGATGGCTAATGGGCCCTACAAGGTTACTGACGTCAGCCAAACTCCGAATGCCGGTAAGTGAGAGCGCAGCAGTGAGACTGTGGGGGATAAGCTTCATAGTCGAGAGGGAAACAGCCCAGACCACCAACTAAGGCCCCTAAGCGTGTGCTAAGTGGGAAAGGATGTGGAGTTGCGAAGACAACCAGGAGGTTGGCTTAGAAGCAGCCATCCTTAAAAGAGTGCGTAATAGCTCACTGGTCAAGTGATTCCGCGCCGACAATGTAGCGGGGCTCAAGTACACCGCCGAAGTTGTGGATTTCAGACAATAGCCAAGCTGCTTCCTTGTGGAGTTGGTTCAGGCGTCTGGAGTGGTAGGGGAGCGTCGTGTGGGCAGTGAAGTCGCGGTGGAAACCAGCGGTGGAGCCTACACGAGTGAGAATGCAGGCATGAGTAGCGAAAGACGGGTGAGAAACCCGTCCGCCGGATGATCAAGGGTTCCAGGGTCAAGCTAATCTGCCCTGGGTAAGTCGGGACCTAAGGCGAGGCCGACAGGCGTAGTCGATGGACAACGGGTTGATATTCCCGTACCGGCGAAAAACCGCCCATGCTGAACAGGGGACACTAACCGCCCGAAACCTGCCTGCCTACCCTTCGGGGTGGAAGGGTTTTGGTGGAGCGCGGGACCTGATCCTGGGAGGCAAGCGTATTAACAGGTGTGACGCAGGAAGGTAGCCGAGCCGGGCGATGGTTGTCCCGGTCTAAGGATGTAGGGCGAACGGTAGGCAAATCCGCCGTTCATGATGCCTGAGATCTGACGGGACCCCCGTATGGGGGGATTCGGTGATCCTATGCTGCCGAGAAAAGCATCGACGCGAGGTTTTAGCCGCCCGTACCCCAAACCGACACAGGTGATCAGGTAGAGAATACTAAGGCGATCGAGAGAATTATGGTTAAGGAACTCGGCAAAATGCCCCCGTAACTTCGGGAGAAGGGGGGCCCCAACCTTGAACACCACTTGCTGGTGGGAGGGGATCGGGGCCGCAGAGACCAGGGGGAAGCGACTGTTTACTAAAAACACAGGTCCGTGCGAAGTCGCAAGACGATGTATACGGACTGACTCCTGCCCGGTGCTGGAAGGTTAAGAGGACCGGTTAGCCGCAAGGCGAAGCTGAGAATTTAAGCCCCAGTAAACGGCGGTGGTAACTATAACCATCCTAAGGTAGCGAAATTCCTTGTCGGGTAAGTTCCGACCTGCACGAATGGAGTAACGACTTCCCCGCTGTCTCAACCATAAACTCGGCGAAATTGCAGTACGAGTAAAGATGCTCGTTACGCGCAGCAGGACGGAAAGACCCCGAGACCTTTACTATAGTTTGGTATTGGTGTTCGGAGTGGCTTGTGTAGGATAGGTGGGAGACGTTGAAGCCCGGACGCCAGTTCGGGTGGAGTCATCGTTGAAATACCACTCTGGTCACTTTGGACATCTAACTTCGGCCCGTAATCCGGGTCAGGGACAGTGCCTGATGGGTAGTTTAACTGGGGCGGTTGCCTCCTAAAAAGTAACGGAGGCGCCCAAAGGTTCCCTCAGCCTGGTTGGCAATCAGGTGTCGAGTGTAAGTGCACAAGGGAGCTTGACTGTGAGAGAGACATCTCGAGCAGGGACGAAAGTCGGGACTAGTGATCCGGCGGTACATTGTGGAATGGCCGTCGCTCAACGGATAAAAGGTACCTCGGGGATAACAGGCTGATCTTGCCCAAGAGTCCATATCGACGGCATGGTTTGGCACCTCGATGTCGGCTCGTCGCATCCTGGGGCTGGAGTAGGTCCCAAGGGTTGGGCTGTTCGCCCATTAAAGCGGTACGCGAGCTGGGTTTAGAACGTCGTGAGACAGTTCGGTCCCTATCCGCTGCGCGCGCAGGAAATTTGAGAAGGGCTGTCCTTAGTACGAGAGGACCGGGACGGACGAACCTCTGGTGTGTCAGTTGTACTGCCAAGTGCACCGCTGATTAGCTACGTTCGGATGGGATAACCGCTGAAAGCATCTAAGCGGGAAGCTCGCTTCGAGATGAGATTTCCATACACCTTGTGTGTGAGAGGCCCCCAGCCAGACCACTGGGTTGATAGGCCGGATGTGGAAGCGAGGACTAACGACTCGTGAAGCTGACCGGTACTAATAGGCCGATAACTTACACCACACACCCATCCCGTGAACGGATTCAAAAGACGTTCACACCCCGGGAAGGGTACAAAGAAACAAGACTGCTTGCGTCCACTATGTGGTTCCCAAACAACAAACCCGT
>NZ_CAKKMF010000159.1 GCF_918697925.1 Arthrobacter sp. Bi26 | reverse complement strand
CCACGGCGGGCCCGGCAGTGGGGGGCATCCTCGCATCTGGCCGTGAGTAGAGTGCGCAGCCATTGCGATTACTCCAGAGAGGAGACCCCCATTTCTGGAGTCCCATTCGGGTGCAGCCATCGCGATCCGCGGGTCAAGCCTCGCCACCGGAAGGTATTGCGGATGCCGCGACTCCACGCCGGCACCAAGGCTTCGTTGGCCACTGGATCGAGGCGGGGGTTATGTAGGTCCGCCGACTAAGGGCTTAAGCAGCGATTGGATACATTCAGCAGGCGATATCCGGTCAAATGGCGAAGCAGCCCCCAAGACTTGCGTGAATCGTATCCAAAGTCTAAAATTTGTGATGTGAACCACTCAGCTTAGGCCTGAGGGCCATTGAGGACACTTCGATACCCCAGCGACGAGGTTCGGAGACCTGGGGCCTCAACACAAAGCAGGACTGACACTCGGGACGGGCCGATGGTGGCCCTAACGGGCCAGTCCTATCCGAATCAAGGAGAAATGATGACTGAAACACTTTCTGGAAAATGGTGGGAGCTGCTGGGCGAGGAGTTGAACGCCGACGTGCGCTGGTCCGAAGCCGCCAAGTGGTTCGAGGCTCGGATCCAATTTCATTACGAGGAGGGCTCTGCCTCGTTGGACATTCGCGGGGGCAAGGTTGCCGGCGTTACAGACGGGTCCTCGGCCAGGGGTGCCGACATTATCATCAGCGCTCCACGTGCCGAATGGGAACGAGTAGTCAGTGGAGAAACGGACTGGTACCGCGGGACATCGCCCGGGCTGGGCGAGATTACTCTCGGTGGTGACGCCGTCCTCGCGATGAGGAACATCAAGGTCATGTGGCTGCTGCTGGAGGCCATGAAGCGAGTGGGCAAGGAAGCAAGCCCCCGCCCGGAACCGTCCCCGGCCCCACGGCCGTCCGGCAAGGAAATTATCGGACGATACATCGATGTCAACGGCATCCGCACCTACTATGAGGAGGCTGGCGAAGGTCCCGCCCTCATCTGCTTCCATGCCGCAAGCCAGGACAGCCTGATGTACCGCCATGTGCTGGAGGGCCTCTCGGACGAATACCGCGTCATTGCAGTGGACGCACCCGGCCACTGCAAAACCCTCGTTCCTGAAGACGGCCCGTTCGAAAGCCTGACCCGCCACGCGGAATTCAACGAGGCGCTGATCGACGCCTTGGGCCTGGAGAAGCCGGCTATCGTCGGCTGTTCCATGGCCGGAAATATGGTTCTGGAACTGGGCGCCCGCCGGCCTGACGCCTACTCCGCGATCATCTCGTCCGAGGGCGCCGACTACACTCCGACAGTGTCCGAGTTCTTCCTGGACATGCTCAAGGTCGACGGGCAGCAGATCCTCGAATGCTGGTCCCAGTCCCTCACCGGCGACCGGACCCCCGAAGACCGGGCAGAGGAAGTCGTGTGGCAGATCCAGCGCAACACCGCCAAAGTCGCCGCTGCAGACCTCACAGGTTACGCGGGATTCGATGTCCGGGACCAGATGCACAAGGTCACGGCTCCGGTCCTCTTGCTGGCGGGGGACGCTGACTGGCTGGTCTATCCCGATCAAGTCAACTCGACACAATCGCACATCGAAGGCAGCGAAATCGCGGTACTCGCCGGCACCGGGCACTACCCGATGATCGAGAATCCCTACGAGTACAACGAAGCCGTTCGCTCCTTCCTGCACAGGAACGACTACAAATAGGCACATGCGCCGGGCCTGCGGGCGAGGTGAGACTCGCCCGCAGGCCCACGTTTCTGCATTCGCCGGAAGCCGCAAAAGCCGTCCCGGCTGCGCTTGGGAGCGGCCTCACTCATGCCCGTGAAAACGGCCGCTTGACTCGGCAGTCCATCTGCCTGGAAAGGACGCCGGATGAATGATAGCCGCCGGAAGCGTCGACGGCGTGATGCCGGATGGTTCTGCCCTTTGGCTGGTCCAGGGCACGTTCTTCGGGCGGGCACTCTTCCTGAAGTCCGACGGCATCAACGCCGTTCGCGTGACTCCATCGGACTCGCCGATCACAGGAATCACTTTTGAGAGGCCATAACGTGACAGCTTCACGCATTGCCGTAAACGGTACGACTCTGCACGTCGAAGATACCGGCGAGTCCAGCCTGCCGACGATCCTGTGCCTCCGCTCGCTCTTCCTCGATGGTCGGGGAAAACGACACAGTCAGATCCCCACAAGCTGACATGCTTGACCTGTGGCGTAAGCGGATTGCCTCGCTCCCCAAGAGCCTGTTGCCGGCCATGAAAGGCGTGATTGAAAGGCGCAACTCGCTGCCCCTTCTCCCGGAATTAGGCATCCCTGTGCTCATCGTCTCGGGCGAGGAAGATCAGCACCGGCCCCCCGGTGTGGTGCGACGAAATGGCCGACGGGCTCCCCAATGCCAAACTCGTGCGGCTCGACCGGATCGGCCACAGCAACATCCTGGAGGCTCCGGAGATTGTCATCCCACAAATTATCGGGTTCGTCGAAGCAATCGGACAGTCATAGCCGCCACCGTCGGCCTTCACCGCCTTGCCCCAAGCTGTCCTCACCGCGCCCCACAGCAGTGGGGACAGCTTGTCTATGCCCGGTGTTTTCCGCGATTCACGGGGACGACCCCCACCACGAGAAAAAGGACAGACATGACCTTTCCCCAGACACGACCCCGTCGCCTCCGCACCACAGTGGCCATCAGACGTCTCGTAACGGAGCATCGGCTGGCCACCTCGGATCTCATCCTTCCGGTCTTCATCCGCGAAGCCCTCACCGAGCCGGCACCGATCGGATCCATGCCCGGCGTCGTGCAACACACCGCAGACTCCCTGAAGCGGGCTGCCGCGCAGGCTGCCGAACAGGAACTGGGCGGCATTATGCTCTTCGGAATCCCCGCTCACCGCGACCATGCCGGCTCCGCCGCCCTGGACCCTGAAGGTGTCCTGAACGCAGCCATACGCGACGTCCGGGCAGAAGTGGGCGACGACCTTGTCGTGATGAGCGACCTGTGTCTGGACGAGTTCACCGATCACGGGCACTGCGGCGTCCTCGACGCCAACGGATACGTGGACAATGACAAGACCCTGGAAATCTATGGCCAGATGGCCATCGCCCAGGCCGACGCCGGCGCCCACATCGTGGCGCCGTCAGGGATGATGGACGGCGGCACCGGAGCCATCCGCCGGGCGCTGGAGAGCGCGGGCCACACGAACACTGCGGTGATGGCGTACGCAGCGAAGTACGCGTCAGCGTTTTATGGTCCCTTCAGGGAGGCTGTCGATTCCCGGCTTACGGGGGACAGGAGAACCTACCAGATGGACGCGGGGAACCGCCGTGAAGCGCTGACCGAGGTCAAACTCGACGTCGAAGAAGGCGCCGACATCGTGATCGTCAAACCCGCGATGAGTTATCTGGACATCCTGGCCGACGTAGCCCAGACCAGCCCCGTGCCGGTCGCGGCTTATCAGATCTCGGGTGAGTACGCGATGATCGAAGCTGCGGCCGCGAACGGCTGGATCGACCGCCGCGGAGCGGTCCTGGAGTCGCTGCTTGGAACTAAGCGTGCTGGGGCGGACATGGTGCTTACCTACTGGGCATCAGAGGTCGCGACCTGGCTGAAGGCAGCGTGATGGGCGGCGACGGGACAATCCGGCCCGAATACCGGTCCACGGCAGATGGGGCTGTGGCACGGCCTCAGGGGCCTAGCCGCCTGAGTGCAGCGCCCGCCGGAGGGGCGGCGGCTGCCTATTCCTTTCTGAGTCACGCCGGATCCCCACGGTGCGGGCTCTGTGGCCATCCCGCACCAGCACCGGCTGAGACCGCTTGTGCTGTGCTCGGATTCGCGTCGGCAGCGTGCCCGCTACATGGCAGCGCAGGTGCTCCGGGGAGGACGCGGCGACCTGTAAGTGCACAGGGGCGCAGCACGTCTGCTGATGTGCGGGCCCGCACCGTGAACCAGGTCATCTTCCGGGTCTTTGTCCTTCACATCGGGCTCGCGCGCGAACCCGCAGGCACCATTCGCCCTCCCGGGTCAGCGTATGGTGGCTGGCCACGAACGGGTAATTGCGGCGCAGGATTTCATCTGTTGCTGCCACGATCCCGGACCTGACCGTGGGGTTACTGAGCTCCGTGGCATCTGCGGTCGTAGGGAGTAGACGGGGTGGCACTGACGGCGGTTAGTCCGTGTGGGGCTGGCTGAATGACACGAGACGCGATTGCATTTCCCAGTACGGAGTGGCGGCCGGCACTGGTTTGCCGTCACGTAGGGCGTTGGCCACGTTCACCGCCGCGTCAATTGCTGCGCGGTACGGCAGGGAGCCGGAACTCACCCGCCGGACCCCCAGCTCACCCAGCTCGGCAACGGTCAGGGAGGGATGTGCCAGCACGTTGACCGGCAGCCCCATGCCAGCGGTGACGATCCGGATGTCCTCCGGATCCACAAGTCCGGGGACAAAGATGCCGTCCGCTCCGGCGTCGGCGTAGGCACAGGCACGGAGCAGGACGGCATCGACAGTGGGTTGTTCGCCGAACCATATGTTGTCCACGCGGGCGTTGATGAACATAGTAGGGCTGCGTCGGTTGACGGCGGCAACTTTGTCGGCAAAGGCTGCTGGATCGACCAGGTGCCCGGCGGTGCTGTCCTCCAGGTTGACCCCGGCCACGCCCAGGGCAGCCAGTTGGGCCACAAGTTCCGCAACCTCGGCGGGGTCATCGGAGTAGCCGTCCTCGATGTCAGCCGTGACGTGGACAGGCAGGCGGCACAGCTGCGCCGCCAGTGCGGCGGTGACCGCCTTGCTGGACCGGCCTCCGTCGGGCAGGCCGGCACTTGCCGCAATTCCAAAGCTGGTGGTGCCGACGGCCGGGAATCCTGCTGTCGCAAATGCCAAGGCGGATCCGAGGTCCCACGCATTGGGCAGCAGGAGTGGCACCACAGTGTGGTGGAGTTCCCGGAAAGTGGCCGTTTTCATTCCCATCCCCTGCCAGCCGAAGTAGGTGAATCCCCGTTCAGTCTATAAACGCGGCGGGGCGGTGCAACGAATCATCCTTCCCGGACCTATTCGTAATTGAGGCGGAACGGGTCGCGTTCCTGCGGGATGGGAACGTCCTCATCGACGAAGGCGTCGAAACCGGTCGTGGCAGCTGTCGAGGGCTAGGGAGAATCCGTCGCAGGCACCTGATCCGCAGAGGCGTGGCCGGATTCCTGACTTTGGCTTGTGGAAGAGCGAACAGGCCTCATCCGGTCTCGTCCAGATTGTGGCAACGCCAAGATTTCGGTGCGGCCTGCTTCACGATATTTGAGGCGGGACAGCCATCGTCTCGTGGACGGCTTCGGCGCCTACACCAGCCGGTTGGTTCATGGAAGTCGCGAACTTTAGTTCAGCATTGTTGGCTGGCCGTTTCGCTGGTTCCTACTCAGCGCTTTGGGTTGCCTGGAATGTGGCAAAAAGAAAGTGTGTACAAAGTACACACTTTGGGCTTCGGACTGCGTCGTAGGTGGGTCGGATCGGGCCGGATTCCGCATGTTTCCGGGGGGAGGCCAGTA
>NZ_CAKKMF010000158.1 GCF_918697925.1 Arthrobacter sp. Bi26 | reverse complement strand
GGGCCTTGACCCGGTCGATCGCGAGCTGCTCCACAACGTCGACGTGCTCGCAGCCGCCGTAGTAGCGCTTGCCCGGGTAGCCCTCGGCGTACTTGTTGGTCAGCACCGAACCCTGCGCCTGCATCACAGCCCTGGCGGTGTGGTTCTCCGAGGCGATCATCTCCAGCCCGTCCCGCTGGCGGGTCAGTTCGGCGTCGATCCTTACAGCGATCTCCGGATCCAGCGCGGACAGGTCCGCGTCCAGCGACGCGGAGACGACCTGCTCAAACGCGACGGTCACGGTGCCGGCGGCAGCGGCGCCGCTCACAGTTCGCCGCCGTTCTTGGACGCGTACTCTTCAGCCGACAGGAGCGGACCGTCCGATTCGGCGGCGACCTTGAAGAGCCAGCCGGCACCGTACGGGTCGCTGTTGATCAGCGCGGGATCATCGACGACGGCGGGGTTGATTTCGGTGACTTCGCCGGTGACCGGGGAATACAGGTCCGAGACGGACTTGGTCGACTCAACCTCGCCGCAGGTCTCCCCGGCAGTCACTGCGGAGCCGACCTCGGGCAGGTCCACGTAGACGATGTCGCCCAGGGCGTCCGTGGCCACGGCGGAGATACCGATGGACACGACGTTCCCGGCCTCACGCGCAACCCACTCGTGCTCGTCGGAGTACTGCAGTTCGGGGGCAACTTTTGCCATGTGTTTTTCCTAAGTCTTGGAGTGGTCTTGGTGCTAAATCAAATTGTGGCCGGGTTGCGCGGCGGGACTCGCCATCCTCCCCGCCATCTCCCTAACCTCGCAAGCTCGGCCAGGGAACCCTGATGGTGTGGGCCCACGCGTGCTCGGTCGCGAAAGCGCCCGAGCACGCAGAGGATGTTGGGTCCGACGGGCCAATGCAAGCCCGGAGCCGGGCACCGCTGAGGCGCCCAGGCCGGAACCGGCCCAGTTGGGCTACTTTTGGCGCTTGTAGAAAGGCAGTGCGACCACTTCGAAGGGCTCGGCCTTGCCGCGGAGATCGATGTCCAGGGCGGTGCCGGGCTCGGTGAATTCGATATCGACGTAGGCCATCGCGACCGGGTAGCCGAGGCTCGGGCTGGGCTGGCCCGAGGTGACTTCGCCCACCACGTTGCCGTCCTTGAGGACCGGGTAGTGGCCGCGGCCGGCCCGGCGTCCGAGGCCCTTGAGCCCCACGAGCTTGCGGCCCGTCGTGGCACCCGCGCCGGCTTCCTTCTTGGCGGCCAGGGCGGCCTTGCCGATGAAGTCGCCTTCCTTGGACAGCGCGACGACGGGGCCCAGGCCGGCGGCGAACGGATCGCCTTCGAGGGAGAGCTCGTTGCCGTAAAGCGGCATGCCGGCCTCGAGGCGGAGCGAATCGCGGGACGCGAGCCCGGCGGGGGTCAGCTCGCCTTCCTCGGCGATGGCGACCAGCGCCTGCCAGAGGGCGGCGGCGGCGTCGTTCGCGACGAAGATCTCGAAGCCGTCCTCACCGGTGTAGCCGGTGCGGGCCAGCAGGAGGTCCTGGCTGCCGCCGCCGAACATGAACGGAACGTCGACGGCGGCGTAGTACTTGAGGCCCGTGACGAGCTCGTGCTGCGCGGCCGGAACCAGGCGCAGCAGGATCTCCTGGGCCTTGGGTCCCTGCACGGCGATCAGCGAGGTCACGGCGGAGGCGTCCTCGACGGTGACGTCGAACCCGCCTTCCTTGCCGGAAACAGCCCGTTCGGCCAGGGCCTCGGCCACGACCTTGGCGTTGCCGGCGTTGGGGACCACCAGGAACTTCTCGTCGCCGCGGCGGTAGGTGATGAGGTCGTCAATGATGCCGCCGTCCTCGTTGCAGATCAGCGAGTACTTGGCCTTGCCAATGGCCATCGCGGAGATCTTGCCCACGAGGGCGTAGTCCAGGAAGGCTGCGGCGTCCGGGCCGGTGACCCAGACTTCACCCATGTGGGAGAGGTCGAACAGGCCCGCAGACTTGCGGACGGCGTGGTGCTCGGCGAGTTCGGAGCTGTACTTCAGCGGCATCTGCCAGCCGCCGAAGTCCGTGAAGGAGGCGCCGAGCTCCTTGTGCTCTTCGTAAAGTGCCGTGTAATTCTCAGTCATCGGTGGCTGTCCTTAGTTGGCGGAGTCGTCGGAGTGGTCCTCGAAGGCTTCGAGGGGAGGGCACGAGCAGATCAGGTTGCGGTCCCCCGCGGCGCCGTCGATCCGGCCGACCGGCGGGAAGTACTTGTCCTGCTTGAGCGTGTGGACCGGGAAGACGGCCTGCTCACGCGGGTACTCGCGGGTCCAGTCGGTGCTGATGACGGCTGCGGCGGTGTGCGGGGCGTTGCGCAGCGGGCTGTGCTCCACGGTGAAGTCGCCGTGGGCCACCTGGTCGATCTCTGCGCGGATGGCAACCATGGCGGTGATGAACCGGTCGATCTCGCCAAGGTCCTCGGATTCGGTGGGCTCCACCATCAGGGTGCCGGCAACCGGGAACGCGAGCGTGGGAGCGTGGAAGCCGTAGTCGATCAGGCGCTTGGCGACGTCCTCGGCGGTCACGCCGGTCTTGGCCGTGAGTTCGCGCAGGTCCAGGATGCACTCGTGGGCCACGAGGCCGCCTTCGCCGGTGTAGAGCACCGGGAAGGAGTCGTTCAGGCGGGCCGCGATGTAGTTCGCCGCGAGCAGGGCCGACTTGGTGGCCTCGGTGAGGCCCCGGCCGCCCATCAGCTTCACGTACGCCCAGGAGATCGGCAGCACACCGGCCGAGCCGTAGCGGGAGGCGGAGATCGGGGTGCCGTCGGCCGGGTCGGCGTTGTTGGCATCGCCGGGCATGAACGGTGCCAGGTGTGCCTTGGCAGCAACCGGGCCGACGCCGGGTCCGCCGCCGCCGTGCGGGATGCAGAAGGTCTTGTGCAGGTTCAGGTGCGAGACGTCGCCGCCGAACATGCCCGGCTGGGCCAGCCCCACGAGGGCGTTGAGGTTGGCGCCGTCGATGTAGACCTGCCCACCGGCCGCATGCACGGAGTCGCAGACCTCGCGGACATCGGCGTCGTAGACCCCGTGGGTGGACGGGTAGGTGATCATGATCGCCGAGAGGACGTCCTTGTTGGCCTCGATCTTGGCGGCGAGGTCCGTGTGGTCGATCGTGCCGTCCGAAGCCGTGGCCACGACGACCACCTTCATGCCGGCGAGCACGGCGGAGGCGGCGTTGGTGCCGTGGGCCGAGGCCGGGATGAGGCAGACGTTGCGCTGCTCGTCTCCGCGGGAGTGGTGGTAGCCGCGGATGGCCAGCAGGCCGGCGAGCTCGCCCTGGGATCCGGCGTTGGGCTGGATGGAGACCTGGTCGTAGCCCGTGATCTCGGTCAGCTGGGCTTCGAGGTCCTCGATCAGTTCGCGCCAGCCCTCGGTCTGGGAGTCCGGGGCGAAGGGGTGGATGGAGGCGAACTCCGGCCAGGAGATGGCTTCCATCTCGGCCGTGGCGTTCAGCTTCATGGTGCACGAACCCAGCGGGATCATGGTGCGGTCCAGGGCGAGGTCGCGGTCCGAGAGGCGGCGGATGTAGCGCAGCAACTGGGTTTCGGAACGGTGCGTGTTGAAGACCGGGTGCTGCAGGAAGTCGGAGGTGCGCTCCACGGCGGAGTCCAGGCCGAAGCCCTCAGATGTGTCGGTCACCGACGCGCCAAACGCGGCGATGACGTCGGCGACGATAGCCACCGTCGTGGCCTCATCGGCGGAGATGCCGACAGTGTCGGCGTCGATGGCCCGCAGGTTGACGCCCTTGGCGTCGGCGGCCGCGATGATCTCTGCCGCCCGGCCCGGCACGGAGACGGTGATGGTGTCGAAGAATGACGTGTGCAGCACGTCCAGCCCGGCGGCCTTCAGGGAGGCGGCGATGGTCTTGGCGTGGACGTGGACCGACTGGGCGATGGCCTTCAGCCCGTCTGGGCCATGGTAGACGGCGTAGAACGAGGACACGATGGCCAGCAGGGCCTGCGCGGTGCAGATGTTGGACGTGGCCTTCTCGCGGCGGATGTGCTGCTCGCGGGTCTGCAGGGCCAGGCGGTACGCCGGGACGCCGGCGTTGTCTTTGGAGACACCCACGAGGCGGCCGGGCATGGAGCGCTCGAGCCCCTTCTGCACGGCCATGTAGGCGGCGTGCGGGCCGCCGAAGAACAGCGGCACGCCGAAGCGCTGGGCGGAGCCGACGGCGATATCCGCACCCTGCTCGCCCGGAGGGGTGATCAGGGTCAGGGCCAGGAGGTCCGCGGCCACAGTGACCAGCGCGCCGCGTTCCTTGGCGTCGGCGATCACCGCGGTGTGGTCCAACACACGGCCGGAGACGCCCGGCTGCTGCAGGACGACGCCGTTGATGACGCCCTCGGGCAGGCCCTTCGAGAGGTCCGCGACCTCGACCTCGAAGCCCAGGGCTTCCGCGCGGCCCTTGACGATCGCGATGGTCTGCGGGAGGCAGTCGGCGTCGAGGACGGTCTTGCCGTCGTGCGCCGTCTTGTTCTTGTTGGCGCGGCGCATCATCAGCACGGCCTCGGCAACCGCGGTGGCCTCGTCGAGGAGCGAGGCGTTGGCGATCGGCAGGCCGACGAGGTCCTGGACCATGGTCTGGAAGTTCAGCAGGGCCTCGAGCCGGCCCTGGGAGATTTCCGGCTGGTACGGCGTGTACGCGGTGTACCAGGCCGGGGCTTCGAGGATGTTGCGGCGGATCACCGGCGGGGTGAGCGTGTCGTAGTAGCCCTGCCCGATCATCTGCACGGCGGTCTTGTTCTTCGCTGCCAGCTTGCGCAGCTCGGCGAGGACTTCCACCTCGCTGAGGGCGGCGGCGAGCGCGAGATCGGAGTCCTGACGGATGTCCTTCGGAACGGCGGTGTCCACCAGGGCGTCGACGGTGTCGTAGCCGACAGCCTTCAGCATGGCGTCGACGTCGGCCTGGCGGCGGGCGCCGATGTGCCGGTCAACGAAGGACGTGGAGGCTGGGGTAACAGTCACAAGGAACTCCATAACTCAGGCGGCGCAGGGTACGCCACATTGATTCGGGTTCCTCCCCGCTCTGTATTGGACCTGAGAGTTTCCGCGAAGCCTGCGTTTCAGGGGCTCCGCTTGCACCGTCGGTGAGCACAGCATGTCCGGGACACGCCTGCTACTTTCCAGAGATGCCTTGCCGCGGCGGTACATGGGCCTGAGAGATTCCTGGGGAGGGTTTGCTCCTACGGCGCCTGCTTGTACCTACTTGCAGGACTCTCCCGCCGCAGATCAAAGGCGTATTCAGTTGGGTGATTAATCGTGGGTGACAACAGTCACAGCTCCCATTCTCCTATGCCGGGCGCGCGTCCGCAAACTCCCTGCCAGCCGCCGACCCAGGTTACGGGCGACAGGCCGCCCCCGGGTGCGTCCGCCAACACGAGTTCGCCGGACAGCGGCCAGGTCGCCGCAACTTCGGAATGAATCAAGCTGTTTGTGACAGCTGGTTGGTTTTGTGGTTGATGCCGGCGTGGGCCGGGGCGGGTGGTGCGGTGGGTTTGTTTCGGTAGCGGTGAGGATGCCGGGCGTGGCAGGCGTTGAGG
>NZ_CAKKMF010000157.1 GCF_918697925.1 Arthrobacter sp. Bi26 | reverse complement strand
GGGTGTGGGGAGGGCATGTCCCACGAGCTCTGACGCTGGCAGGGCCAACCTGGGGACATGCTCATTCCTGCCTGGGAACATGCTCATTCATTACGGACTCCGGGGACCGGCCGGGGGACATGCCCATTGTTCGCGCCAAGGCCCGGACACAGGGGTATATGTCCAGGCCTCGGGGTGTGAGGAGGGCATGTCCCGTGAGCCCTGACGCTGGCCGGGCCAACCTGGGGACATGCTCAATCTTGCCGGAGCGCCGGGGACCAGCCCGGGGGACAGGCTCATTGATTGCGGACCGTCGAGGACCTGCCCCGGGGGACATGCCCATTGTTCGCGCCAAGGCCCGGACATAGAGGGTATATGTCCAAGCCATGCCGTGTGGGGAGGGCATGTCCAGCGGATAGCCGCCGTCGCCGACTGATGCCAACGCGGGGCCACCGCGTCCTCCCCACTGCTGAAGAGGGGCCGCAAGTGACCCCGCGCTGGGGTGCATAAGGTCGGGGTAACAAAGGCTGGAGGAAACAAGGGTTGGGCTAAACAAGAGGCTGGGCAATCAAGGGTTGAACAAACAGGCCGCGAATCAAAGCGGGGGTGCCCGCGCTAGGGATAACACGGCTGGGCATCCACCCCGGTCCGCACCCGGGGTAACAAGGCTGGGCATCCACGCACCCTGTCCACGCACCTGGGGTGACAAGGCTGGGTGCACGGGCCCCGCGTGAACGGGGCCCGTGCCCTCAGGCTAGGAAGCGGCCGCGGTGGTGTAGGCCTGCTGGATGACTGTGCCCCAGTAGGGGCCGTACATCTTGGTGGATTTGCTGCCGTAGCCATAGCTGTTGATGGAGTTCTGGTAGCCGGAAGCGCTGGTGCCGATGAACCACGGACCGCCCGAGGACCCGCCGGTCATGTTGCAGGGGATCCCCTGGGTGTTGAACTGCGGGTTGTAGGGATCGTTGGTGGCGGTGCCGCTGCAGCTCTTGAGGGATTCACCGTTGAAAGGCGCCGCGGCCGGGTATCCGAATGACTTGTAGCTCAGGCCGCGGGCGGCGTTGAACTGCAGTCCGGAGCCGCCGACGACGTCGCTCAGGTACTGGCCGTTGAGCGTGGACATTACGGCGAAGCCGGTGTCGTAGGTCATGTCGCCCGCGGAGCTCCACTGGGTGGGGGCGTAAAGGGCCTTGGCCGTCCACATGCCGTAGGGGGCCGCGCCGTTCAGGTACGCCGGGACGAACGTGAACTTGGTGGCGAAGGCGCCCGGACCCTCATTCACGCAGTGTCCGGCCGTGGAGACCGTGCTCTTGTTGGCGGAGGAGACCGAGTTGCCGGAGCAGACGTAGTTGGTGCCGCCGAGGGTGAAGAAGACCTTGCCGATGTGCGGGACGGGGGTCTCGCTCGCATTGGCCTTGGTCTGGAGCGCCTGGGTTTGCAGCTTCGGAGCAGCGGCCTCTACCTTGCTCGGCGCGCCCGTTTCCGCTGGGCCCTGGGCCGAGGCGGCCTTGCCACTGCGCTTCATGGCCCTGTCGGCCAGGACGTCGCCGGGGACGGCATTGCGCATGCGTTCCGGGGTCCAGTAGTCGGCCGTCCCCGTTTCGGTGACGGTGTGGCTTGCGACATCGGAGGCGGAAACCGGTGCCTTGGCCGGGGCGGGGGAGGCGGTGGCCGCCCCCGCGGCACTCAGGGCCAGCAGAGCGGCGGCCGACAGAGTCAGCAGGCTGGTGGCCAGAGTCTTGGGTGTTCTCATGGGTGTCCTAACCGGTGGAAATGCGGGGCGGCCGCTGGTGGCGGCCGCTGGATGGAACGAAACTACGGCAAATTGACTAACCTGTAAAGTAGCTTGTCAATTCTTGTTATGCCGTGTTGGGGTGTCACCTATCCGTCCGCGCACGACGCCGGTAGGCGCCAACGGGGGCACCTCGGGTAAGTTAGGGGTGTTGAGATAACACAAGATTCCGGAAATACCCAGACCTTCAGGGAGACGCCCGAGCAATGGCAAAGATTATCTATACCCACACCGACGAAGCGCCGATGCTGGCCACCTATTCGTTCTTGCCGATCATTGAGGCGTTCGCCTCGACGGCCGGTGTGGAAGTGGAGACCCGCGACATCTCGCTGGCCGGCCGCATCATCGCCGCGTTCGGCGACTACCTCACCGAAGAGCAGCGCGTCAGCGACGCCCTGGCCGAGCTTGGTGCCCTTGCCAAGACGCCCGAAGCCAACATCATCAAGCTGCCCAACGTCAGCGCCTCCGTGCCCCAGTTGAAGGCCGCAATCGCCGAACTCCAGGGCCACGGCTACGCGCTGCCGGACTACCCGGACAACCCCACCTCCGATGAGGAAACGGACATCCGGTCCCGCTTCGACAAGATCAAGGGCTCCGCCGTGAACCCTGTCCTGCGCGAAGGCAACTCGGACCGCCGTGCTCCGCTCTCGGTCAAGAACTACGCCCGCCAGAACCCGCACAGCATGGGCGCGTGGACTCCGGACTCCAAGACCAACGTGGCCCACATGGAGGCCGATGACTTCCGCTCGAACGAGTTGTCCGTGGTCATCGATGCGGACACGAAGATCAAGATCCAGCTCGTCAAGGAAGACGGCACTGTCAAGGTCCTTAAGCGTGCCTTCCCGGTCCTGGCCGGCGAGGTCATCGACGGCACCGTGATGCGCGCGGCGGCCCTGGATGCATTCCTCGCCGCCCAGGTGTCCCGGGCCAAGGAGGAGGGCGTGCTGTTCTCCGCCCACCTGAAGGCCACCATGATGAAGGTGTCGGACCCCATCATCTTCGGCCACGTCGTCAAGGCCTACTTCGCTGACCTCTTCGCCACCTACGGCGAGCAGATCGCCGCCGCCGGCCTGAGCCCCAACAACGGCCTGGCCTCCATCCTGAACGGCCTCGGGGACCTCCCCGAGGAGATCCGCGGCGACGTCCAGGCGGCCATCGAAAAGGGCCTCAACGACGGCCCCGAACTCGCCATGGTCGACTCCGACAAGGGCATCACCAACCTGCACGTGCCCTCCGACGTGATCGTCGACGCCTCGATGCCGGCCATGATCCGCAGCTCGGGCCACATGTGGGGCCGTGACGGCCAGGAGGCCGACACCCTCGCCGTCCTCCCGGACAGCAGCTACGCCGGTATCTACCAGGTTGTCGTCGACGACTGCCGCGCCCACGGCGCCTTCGATCCCACCACCATGGGCACCGTCCCGAACGTCGGCCTCATGGCCCAGGCCGCCGAGGAATACGGCAGCCACGACAAGACGTTCGAGATCCAGTCCGCCGGCACCGTCCAGGTCGTCGACGACGCCGGCACCGTGCTGATCGAGCACCAGGTCGCCCCGGGCGACATCTGGCGCGCCTGCCAGACCAAGGATCTGCCGATCCGTGACTGGGTCAAGCTCGCCGTCACCCGTGCCCGCGCCTCCGCCACACCCGCCGTCTTCTGGCTGGACAAGGGCCGTGCACACGACGCCCGGATGATCGCCAAGGTGGAGGAATACCTCAAGGACCACGACACCGAGGGCCTGGAGATCGCCATCATGTCCCCGGACGAGGCCACCGCCTTCACGGTGGAACGCCTGCGCAAGGGCGAGGACACCATCTCGGTGACCGGCAACGTGCTCCGCGACTACCTCACGGACCTCTTCCCGATCCTGGAACTGGGCACCAGCGCCAAGATGCTCTCCGTGGTGCCGCTGATCAACGGCGGCGGCCTGTTCGAGACCGGCGCCGGCGGATCCGCCCCGAAGCACGTCCAGCAGCTGCTCAAGGAAAACCACCTGCGCTGGGACAGCCTGGGCGAGTTCCTCGCGCTGGCCGTCAGCTTCGAGCACCTCGCCACCAGCACCGGCAACGCCCGCGCCCAGGTCCTGGCTGACACCCTGGACCGCGCCACCGGCACGTTCCTGCTCGAGGACAAGTCCCCGAAGCGCAAGGCCGGCGAGCTGGACAACCGCGGCAGCCACTTCTACCTGGCCAAGTTCTGGGCCCAGGAACTGGCCAGCCAGAGCGACGACGCCGAGCTCGCCGCGGCCTTCGCCGCCGTTTCCGAGGCACTGAACTCCAATGAGGACACCATCACCGGAGAACTCCTGGCCGTGCAGGGCTCCCCGGTGGACATCGGCGGGTACTACCGGCCGGACGAGGCCAAGGCCACAGCGGTCATGCGCCCCTCGGCGAAGTTCAGCGAAGTGCTGGCGACGCTGACCAAGTAGTCACCGCCGCGGCGCTCCCGCAGCGCTCCACGGCGCCCGCTAGGTCGCCATGCAAAACGCCCCGTCTCCCGAAAGGGAGGCGGGGCGTTTTGCCGCCAGTCCGGCAGCGCAACCCAGCCGGATCAGTGCGAACGCCAGGTCAGCGCTGCTGGTCCTGGCCGAAGGGCGGCTGGGGGGCAAGGTCGGGATCGGTGTCCACGCGCTGGAAGGCAGGTTCCGCGCCGTAGCCCACCTCCTCCTGGAGCGGCACGGCGGTGGTGGCGCCCGGCGCGACTGCGTCCACGCGACCGCGCCATCCGCCCGTCTCGGCGCCGCGCTCTTCGATAAACAGCTTGAATTTCTTCAGGTCGGCAGCAACCTGGCGGGAATCAAGGCCGATGGCCGCGCCGACCTTTTCCGCGGCCGAGTCCGGCTCCCAGGTCAGCTCGACGTTCACCTTCGTTTCGGCGTCGCCGAGGTCCTCGAACCAAACGGTGCCAGCATTCCGTGGTTCGTCAAGGCTTTCCCACGACACGCGCCGGTCCGGTTCCTGCGCGGTGATCCGCGCGTCGTACTCACGCCGGACTCCACCGATGCTGGTCTTGAAATGGACAGTGGTGTCGTCCAGCTGACTAACGGATTCCACGCCGCTCATGAAGAGCGGAAATTCCTCGAACTGTGTCCACTGGTTGTAGGCCTGGTTCAGCGGAACATTGACTTCGATGGATTCCTGAACAGTTGCCATGCAGGCGTCACTCCTTCGATTGGCGGACGGCAGTCCGCGATTCTTGTCGTTGACCGGCGCAAGGCCGTTTCTCCACGCTAGCGGACTTCCTCCGAAATAGTAAGCAGGCTGACGATGGTGACGACGGAGGCGTCCCGGTCGGTCTGCGGCCAGGGCCGATGTCGCGGCCTTTTACCGTCGCGGAATCTGGTGCGGCACCAGGTAGGCGGCTCCTCAGCCCTTGCCCTTCCCCTTGTCCTTCGATTTGCCGTTACTGTTCGCGATATCGCTGGCGACCGGAGCGGGAGCCGGCGCCGGGGCAACGGCGGCAGGGGCAGTCTGGGCAGCAGCTGCCGCCTGAGCCGCGGCAGCCTGTTCAGCCGATGCTTCTTCCGCCGCCTTTCGGGCCGCCTCGGCCGCCTGCTGCGCGGCAAGATCCACCCGGACGGCCTCAATCGATGACTTGATGCTCTGGTGGCGTCTGGAGGACACCTCGCCGCTCGCGGCTGCGGCATCCAGGCGGGCCAGTAGCTCGTCAAGGTGCTTCAGGGAACCGGCGGGATCATTGGCGGCCGCAGCCTCGCTGACAGCCAGAACCTGGGATTGCAGCTGCCTGGCCGCGTCGCGGCCGAGCTCGGGCGCAGGGGAGCCGCAGCCGGCCAGTGCCCCGGCCACCAGCAGTCCCGCGAGGAGACCCGCCGGCACCCGGTACCTGGGACCGTCGTGGTCCTGCCCGGCTGTTCGCGAATGGCTCATGGTTCCACGCCCTTCTGCAGATTCTTCAGATGATCGCCGAGTGGCCCCGTAACGGTGGGGTAGGGGACGACGTCGGGGGCCGCCGGGACGGACAGTGTGACGGCGACCGTTGCTACGACAGCAAGGACTGCCAGTCCGGCAAGCAGCAGGGCCAGGCGGGTGCGGAGCCCGGCCCGGAGGAACCAGGAGGCTCCATGCGAATGCGAAAGACGGTGGCGCGGCCGGCGCGGCAGAGCATCCGGGTCCAGCCAGCTCAAGGAG
>NZ_CAKKMF010000156.1 GCF_918697925.1 Arthrobacter sp. Bi26 | reverse complement strand
GCAACGCGGTCCGCGACGCGCTCCGCTTCCTGGACAAACTCGGCGGCTCCGCGCCGGGCACCACCCGCGGCCCGGCGTCAAAACCTGCGGGGAAGCCGACGGGCAAGCCGACGGGGAAGGCGCGGCCGGGTCAGACACGGCCGGGCGCCACGGGCGGCACGGGCGGCACTCCGGCCGCCGGACTGACCGGGACGTATCCCGGCGACTTCCGGGGCCGGGCGGCCGTCCGCTACGCCCCCGCACCCAACGGCCTGCCCGAGCCCGGCGAAATCGTGTGGACCTGGGTGCCCTATGAAGAGGACTATTCCCGAGGCAAGGACCGTCCGGTGCTGCTGGTGGGCACCAGCGGCCGGTATCTGCTGGGTCTGATGCTGACGAGCAAGGACCACAACGGCGATTCCCCCCGGTCGGATGACTACGTTGACATCGGCACGGGCCCCTGGGACCGCCAGTGGCGGCCCAGCGAAGCGAAGCTGGACCGGATTCTGCAGATCAATGCCAATGACATCCGGCGCGAAGGAGCGATCCTGGACGTAGGCCGCTTCAATCTCATCGCAGCGGCCCTGCGGGAGCGCCGCGGCTGGAACTGACCCGCCCGGCGCCGGGTCCTGCGGCGGATTGCCACGGGTACTCGTGCCTGCACGTTCATCTCTGCTATTATTTACAGCTGTGTGTCCGTGCAGGTCGACGGCCACAGATGGTTGGTCGCCATAGGTATCCCCACGCCGCTCAGTCAATGGCCAATCTGAAAGCCCTCTAGACCATTTTCCGCATTGAAAAAGAGAGTTCACACGTGGCTAATATCAAGTCCCAGAAGAAGCGCATCCTGACCAACGAAAAGGCTCGCCTGCGCAACAACGCAGTCAAGTCCGAGCTGAAGACGGCCATCCGCGCCGTCAACACCGCCGTTGAGTCCACCGACAAGGATGCTGCTGCTGTTGCACTGCTTTCTGCCAGCCGCAAGCTGGACAAGGCTGTCAGCAAGGGCGTTCTCCACAAGAACAACGCTGCAAACCGCAAGTCGGCCATCTCCAAGAAGGTCAACGCGCTCTAAGGTTTCCAGTTCACTCGAACTGATGATTGTGGCCGGCACCCCATGGGTGCCGGCCACATCCAGTTAAGCCGCACGTTGCGTTCTCATCCGGACACGTCGCCGGCTGGCCGCGGCCGGGTCTGACCGGACGCCGTGCGGGTGGGTCAGAACCCGGGTGTCAGGAACTTCGGACCGAGGTGGCAATCACCGTTACCGCATGTTCCACGGCATAGACGGGATCCCGGGAGAGCCCCTTGACCTGGGCGTCGGCCTCGGCGGTGACCTGGATGGAGCGGACCAGCCCGTCGGGTGTCCAGCGCCGGACTTCCCGCTGGGCCTGTTCGACGAGCCAGGGTTGCATTCCGAGTTGCTTTGCGATTTGCGAGGACGAACCCTGGGCGCCGGCCACCTTGGCCAGGGAGCGCAGCTTGGACGCCAGCGCCGCCACGATCGGAACGGGATCCGCGCCGGTGGCCAGGGCGTGGCGGAGCGTGGAAAGGGCCAAAGGGCCGTTGCCGGCCATCGCAGCGTCGGCGACCTTGAAGGCCGTTGCCTCGACCCGGCCGCCGTAGTATTTGTCCACCATGGCGGCGTCCACGCCGGTGGTGGCGTCCGCGATTAGCTGGCTGCAGGCGGCGGCGAGTTCCGCGAGCTGCGCGCCGACCGCATTGACGAGGGCGTGCACGGCGTCGGGGTCGATCCGACGGGAAGCCGTCTTGAACTCGGCCGTGACGAAGGCGATCTTCTCGGCGTCTTTTTTGAGCGGCTGGCAGTCCACGACGGGCCAGCCCGCGGCCTTGATGGCGTCCAGCAGCTTCTTGCCGCGGACTCCCCCGCCGTGGCGAAGCACCAGGACGGCGTCCGGTTCCGGCTGCGCCACATATTTAAGGGCATCGGCCAGGAAGGCGTCGTTCATCGCCTCGAGCCCGTCAACCTCGATGAGCTTCTGTTCGCCAAACAGTGAAGGGCTGACGTTCATAGCCAGCGACCCCGCCACGTAGCTGCCGGCATTGAGCCGGGTAATTTCGACGTCGGGCGCCGCCTCGCGAACCTGCCCGCGGATACGGTCCATGGCACGCGAGCCCAAGTAGTCTTCCGGGCCGCCGACCAGGACTACGGCAGCCGGTGTCACGTCGCGCCAGGTGGCGGTGTTCGACGCCGAGGTCCTGGGCCGTTGGGTCTGGGCAGCAGCCACTCGTGATTCCTCCCGGAAGTTGATTTGCGGACTCTAAGCGTCCCACGCCCGGACCGGTGCTCCAAGCCGCGCCGGACGGCCTGCCCGGCGGGCGGCCGTGCCTCCGAAGGCGACCGTCCTTCGAGCCCGGCAACCACCCTCGCATGTGCCACCAGGACAGCCCGAACAACCACCGCCGGGTGCAGAGCCAGCCACGCCGCTGCCAGCACAGTCGCGGAAAAGACACCCATGGTGGCTGCGCCGAAGGCCCCTTCCGGCCACGGCAGCGCAGCGCCCGGGAGGGCCGCGAAACACCGCGCGATACCCGCCACAGCGCCGGCGAAGAAGGCAGCAGCGGCCATCAGGAGCTGCGCAACGGCAGGGACTGCGGGCAGGAGCGCCGCAGCGGCCGTGCCGAGGAGTGTCACTGGCGCCACGAGTCCCGCAGCGGCCACGTTCGCGGGCAGGGCGTACAAGCCGAACTGCGGTTGCAACAGCACGATCGCCGGAGCGCAGAACAGCTGGGCGGACAGGGGTACGGCAACCCCGGCTGCCGCCCAGCGCGGCACCGCTGGTGGCAGCCACTCCATGATGCGACGTCCAGTGACCACAATTCCAAGCGTGGCCAGCACCGAGAGCAGGAATCCGAAGCTGGTGGCCAGGACCGGCTGTGCCAACAGCAGGCCGATGACGGCAACGCACAGCAGGCTGAGTCCACGCCCCGCCCGGCCAAAGGCCACGGACGCGAGACCAATGCTGCCCATGAGTGCGGCCCTCAGCACACTGGGATCCGGTCCCACCATGAGGACAAACAGCCCGAGCCCCGCGAGACTGACCGCGGCGGCTGCGGTGCGCGGCAGGCGCAGTGTGCGGGCAGCGAGCAGCAACGTCCCCAGGATCAGGCTGCAGTTCGCTCCGCTGACGGCCGTCAGGTGCGTCATGCCCACCGTCTTCATAGCGACTTCCAATTCCGCGTCCAGGGCGCTGGTGTCGCCGGTGACCATCCCGGGCAGCAGCCCGCCGGCATCGCCGCCGAAGCGTGCCGCCGCGGCGGTGAATGCACGGCGCAGCTCACCGGGACCTTGCTGCCAGGGCCCGGGTCCCCGCAACACCGTTGGAGCGGACGAGGCTGAAAGGATTCCTGTGTCCGGCTCCCCTGGCGCGGCCGGCCGGAGCCTGCCCGTGGCGCGCAGGCGCTGGCCCGGAACGGCGAGTTCCCACGCCGTTCCACCCATGACGACGAGCCGGGCTTCTCCGGCGACCCTTTGGCCGCCGAAGGTCATCGCCTTCAGCATGACGGGGACCGCCCAGCGGTCCGCCAGTCCGCCGGCCCCGGGAACCCGAAGCCGCCGCGGGGCGCCCGCAATTTCCAGTTCCGCGACGACAGCCGCGCGCGCGGCCACGGCCTCGGCGATGGCGCCGTCATGCCGCCGGGACGCCTCGACGGCGGCATGGGCGCCCGCCGCCACGGACAGCACCAGCGCCACAGCCAGAGTGACGCGAAGGCTGCGCGCAGCCACCGGCCCGGGACGGGGGCCGTGCCGGGCGGCTTCGCGCACATCCGTGGCGCTCCGAACCCTGGCGCTCCTGCCGTGGGCACGGCCGAACCCAGCGCGGCCGAACCCAGCGCGGCCGGGGTTGCCGCGTCCTGCCAAGAAGAGCAGGATTCCGGCGGTCGCCGCCAGTGCCGTGCAGAGTCCCGCCAGTCCGGAAGGGGACAACGAGTTTCCGGCCACAGCGGTCCCCCAAACAAGGAGGGTGGGCAGCACCAGCCGAAGGTCCGTCCGCCGTGTCCGGTCCGTCAGGCGTCGAGGCAAGGCAATGTCGCGCGCGGCCCGGGACAGCAGGCTTTCGGTGATGTGACCGGTGAGGTGCCCGGGAGGGAGCCATCCAATGCGCCCAAGGCACCCCGGGAAATCCGGGAGGCGCTTTGCCCTCTGGCTCGCAGAAGGGCTGCCACCGGGCTGTAGACCGTGGGCTGCGGGCGCGGTCATGCCCGACCCGCGAACCCGGCCGCCGCCCACCGGGGCATCGCGTTCCGAGGGCGCCGGCGAATGGACGGCCGCGTCGACGTAGCGCTGCCAACGGCTCCGCGGGGCTGCTGCCACCAGACCCCGCAGGCTGGTCCGACTCACGTCACGCTGTGGCACGTCAGGCTGTGGCACGTCACGATGTTGCGCAGCATGCCGCGACGCGTCAGCGTCCCCCCGCGCCATGTCAGATGCCTACCAACGGGAGCAGGGCCTCGAGCAACTTTGGACCGATTCCGTCAACCGCGTCGAGCTCCTGCGCGCTCTTGAAGCGCCCGTGCTGCTGACGCCAGTCCACGATGCGCTGCGCCAAGACCGGACCGACGCGCGGGAGAGTCCCCAGTTCCTCGAGGCTGGCGGTGTTGATGTTGATCTTTCCGCCACCGCTGCCTGATGTGGTGCCACCCGGGGCGGAACCGGGCTCAGGCGAGCCGCCTGTGGGCGCATCGGCCGGATCGGGTTCGCCGCGGATGGGCACCAGGACCTTCTGGCCGTCCTCCAACACGGCGGCCAGGTTGAGCCGGTCCTGATCCGCCGTGTCCGTGGCCCCGCCTGCCGCCAGGATCGCTTCGTAAAGCCGGCTCCCCGCGGGCAACTGAACCACCCCCGGCCTGAGCACCGCGCCGGCAACATGGACCTCGATGGTTTTCGGCGCCGTGCTGGCATCATCTTCTGCCGGCGGCGCGACGGTCTCGCCCGCTGCCGGATCGGCAGCCTCCTCCGCGGCCGGGGCGGGCTCGCTGAGCGCGACCACCTGCGCGCCGCCGGTGCCAGCCTGCCACCAGAAGTAACCGCCCAGCACCGCGGCGAGGACGCCCAGCAGAACCGCCGCCCGCAGACCGGTCCTGGCCCGCAACACCGTGGACAGCGGCGCCCCTGCAACGCGCCCGCGCCCGGGGAGCTCCTCGGAGTGCGTTCCGTCACCGCCGGCACGGCGCCTGCCGGCACCGCCGACGACCCCGGCGGCCAGGGACGGGATGGGGAGGCCGGACGCCGGCACGTCCAACAGCCCCGAGGACAGCTCCGCCGCCCGTTGCGCGTCCAACGACATCCCCGAACTCCCGGCCTTCGGCGAATGCCCGGCGTCTCCGGCATCCGCCGCACCGCCGAGCGTCGCCGCCAGGCGTTCACGGGCAACCCTAACTCCGGTGGCGGATTCGGCTTCCGGGTTCCGGCGTGACATGGAAGCGACTCTAGGCAACCCTCACCCACACCGATATCCGGCACCAGGCGTATGTGGAAATACCTGAGTAATACGCGTATTTTCGCAGCAACGGGCAAGTATTCCCTACGCTGGTGCCCACTCGGACCCGGTGGTAACGTCTGCATCCTCAATCGAGAAGACTTTGCCGGCTGGGGGCAACCCTGATCGCCTGGATGTGACCATCAGGCGTCGAAAGCTGGTGTGCAATGAAGTGGTTGTTTTGGCCAGCGGCGGTCGTGGCTCTTGGCGGCGCCATGCTGCCGGCCCCGCCTGCTGTGGCAGACACGACGCAAGCTACCTCAACCCAGATCGTCAACTTTTCCCTTGACAGCAGTTTCTGCCCGCAGCACGGCCTGTACGGCATAGCGCACGTGACGGTTGACGGCACGGCAGGAATGACGGCCGACCAAAATTTCATCTGGACCACCCAGACGGCCGCCACGTCGATTCACTCGGTGCCACCCGCGGGCGCCGTCGCCAATGTCACGATTGTCTACCACTGCAACGTCCAGGTGCTCTGGTGGCTGGAGCCCGGCAGCGC
>NZ_CAKKMF010000155.1 GCF_918697925.1 Arthrobacter sp. Bi26 | reverse complement strand
CCTACCAGCGCGCCATCAATATAGTGAAGAAATCTTCAATTGCCCTTGACTGACGATATCTTCATAACCGAATATAGATTCAGAAAGTGAGGCTATCCATGAATGACCACCATGACCACCCTGGGACCCACAGCGACCTGCACACTGACCTGCATAGTGAGCAAGGGGCGCTGCGAGGCGAGCACCGCGGACGGGCGGCGAACCCGATCATCAAGGTGCATGACATCGCCTGGCTCGAGTTCCAGAAGCCAGACCTGCTCGCTGCCGAGACCTTCGCGCACGCCTTCGGCTTCGCCACGAGCCTGCGCACCCCTGACGAGCTGCACCTCCGAGGCACCGACACCGGAGCGCCGTGCGTGATCGTACGGCGCGGACCGAGATCGCAATACCTGGGCGCCGCGTTCACTGCGGCCGAGGCCTCGGACGTCCTTCGCCTGGCTGACGCGACAGGCACGACCACGAAAAAACTACCGGAGACCATCGGCGGCATAGGGGTTAACCTCGTGGATCCGAGCGGCGCGGCGATTCGCGTCGTCGCAGACACGCACAAACTCCCTGCACTACCGGCCCAGACGCCGCTCACGTTCAACTCCGGCCACGAGCTGGCGCGGGCCAACCAGACCCAGCGGCCACTGCGTCAACCAGCGACGGTTCAGCGCCTCGGTCACGTCGTGCTTCAGAGCACAAAGTACCGTGAAACGCTCGACTGGCACCTGGAACACCTCGGCCTGATCGTCAGCGACTTCCTCTACTACCCTGGCCAGCGCGAGCGCGGTCCGACAATGAGCTTCATCCGCTGCGACCGGGGTTCGACACCAACCGATCATCACACCATCGCGATGACGCTGGGACCGACGAACCGCTACGTGCACTCGGCATACCAGGTCGCTGACCTCGATGCCCTTGCCGCCGGCGGTGAGCTTCTGCACGACCTTGGGTACCACCGTTCGTGGGGGATCGGCCGCCACATCCAGGGCAGCCAAATCTTCGACTACTGGCGCGATCCCAACGGATTCCTGGTCGAGCACTTCACCGATGGGGACATGTTCGACTGCACCCTCGAGCCCGGTTGGGCACAAATGTCCGCCTCCAATCTCGCCCAGTGGGGCCCTCCGGCGAGCAAGGACTTCCTCGGTATCACCCCCGGCCGGGAGTCGCTGCGCGAGCTGGCCTCGATGGTCTCAGCCCTCCGCGACGACAACGAGTTCGATTTCACGCGCCTGCGCGGCCTGATGAAAGTAGCCACCTCATGACCGTCTCCATCCTGCGTACCGCCGACAATTGGTGGGTCCACACGCCCACCGGCGCCGCCCGTATCGCCACTCTTGCGACCACCACGGGCGAGCTGATCGCCGATCGGGCGGCCATCAATGCCGCGATCGGCGGCAGCGAAACTGTGCCGGTGGAAAACCTGGACCTCATCTCGCCGGTCACAGTGCCGTGCCGCGTGGTGGCCCAGATGACGAACTTCGCCTCGCACGTGAGGGACGCCGGCATGGATCCTAAGAAAATCCCACTGACCTTCTTCCGCAAGTCCTCGGGCTCGATCAGCGGGCCCCATGACGACGTCGTCCGGCCCGGGCACGTGCGGTTCCTCGACTACGAGGCTGAGATCGGCCTCGTGATGGGCCAAGAGACCCCGGTCGGCTCGGTTATCACCGACGACACGATCGCCGACTACGTCGCTGGGCTCGTGATCACCAACGACATCTCTGCCCGCGACCTGCAACTGCCGAAGACCCAGTTCTACGAGTCCAAGTCCTACCCGAGCTTTACGCCCGCCGGACCGACACTCGTGCTCTTCGATCCCGAGGACTGGAACCGCTTTGGTGAGCTGCGGCTGCGGCTGTGGGTGAACGGCGAGGTCCGCCAGGACATGACGGTGGCCGACATGATCTACCTCCCCGTCCAGGCGCTGGGGGCACTCACCCGCTTTCAGCACCTCTCCCCCGGCGACCTGGTGCTGACTGGCACCCCTGTCGGCACCGCACTGAGCGCACCACCGAAGCCAGTCGAGATCATCAGCAATCTGCTGCCCCCGGCCACGAAGTGGCGCCTGTTCTTCAAGGCCCAGGGCCGCAATCCGAAGTACCTCAAGAGCGGTGACGTCATCGAGATCGCCGTCAGCACCGACGACGGGAAGATCGACTTGGGGCGCCAGCGCACGACGGTGAGGGACGCCCGGTGAACGGCACGACTCTCTGGCCACGGTACTCGAGCCCAGATGACATCGTCGACATTGAGAGGACCCCCCTGTCCGAACGCGGACTTCCGGCATCGACGTACGAGCTGCTGTGCCGAGCCGCCCGGCTCTGGCCGGATCGGACGGCAGTGGCAGTACTTCGGAACGCCGAGCGCTGGCAGGAACCCGCCACGCTGACGTTCGCTGAGCTTCTCGCCAATGTGAACCGGATGGCGAACCTGCTGAGACAAATCGGGGTCGGCCGCCAGGACACCGTGGCCTTACTCTCGCCCAACTGCCAGGAGCTCATCTCCGCGACCCTCGCCGCCCAGGCTGCCGGAATCGCCGTCCCGATCAACCCCGGCTTGTCCGAGGACCACATCGCCGAGCTGCTCCAGCGCTCGGGCGCGCGGGTGCTGGTGGCGGCCGGGCCCGATCTCGATCCCGTCGTCACCGAGGCCGCTTTCAGCCTCGCTAAGAAGGGCCTGGTGGACTACGTGCTCCTCATGTCACCGACCGGGCAGGCACCCGCTGGCCCGGCCTCGACCGTCGGATTCGCAAGCGTGGACTACCTGACGCGCCGGGCAGCAACCGCGTCGTCCGAGCAGTTCCACGGCGATCGGCCCGGACAAGGCGATGTGGCGGCACTCTTCCACACTGGCGGCACGACCGGCACCCCGAAGCTGGCGGCACACACCCAAGCCAACGAGGTCGCCGACGCCTGGATGCTCGCAGCCAACGACCTCCCCGGCGAGGACGCCGTGTACTTCGCCGCCCTGCCGTTGTTCCACGTCAATGCACTCGTGGTGACCGTCCTCGCTCCCCTTTTCAAGGGCCAGTCGGTCGTGTGGTCCGGACCGCTGGGCTACCGCGACCCCGCCCTCTACGGCGTCTTCTGGAAGCTGGTCGAGCACCACCGGCTTACCGCCATGAGCGCCGTCCCTACCGTCTACGCCACGCTCGCCGCATCTCCCGTGAACGCCGACATCAGCAGCCTGCGCCACGCCATGGTCGGAGCCAGCCCCTTGCCCGCGGCCGTGCGTGCCGGCTTCGAGACAGCCACCGGCGTCACCCTCATCGAAGGGTACGGCCTGACGGAAGCGACGTGCGTAAGCGTGCGGAGCTTCCCAGGCGCCACTATGAGTTCGCTCGGCTGCCGACTGCCCTACCAAGAGATCAAGTCGGTGCACGTCGACGACGACGGACACTGGCATGATCTCGGACCGGGCACCAGAGGCCAGCTGGTGATCAAGGGCCCGACGGTCTTTCCCGGCTACGTCATCGGCAACGGCCCCGACGGCCTCTTGCTCGACGGCCTCGGCAAACTGCGGGACGGCTGGCTCGACACCGGCGACCTCGGACAGGTAGATGAGGACGGATTCGTCCAGCTCACCGGCCGTGCCAAGGATCTGATCATCCGAGGCGGCCACAACATCGACCCGGCACTCGTCGAGGACGCCCTCCTCACGCACCCGGACGTGACGGGCGCAGCGGCGGTCGGCAGACCCGACCGGCATGCGGGAGAGGTACCTGTCGCCTACGTAACATTGGCTGCGGGTGCGACCACCAGGACCGAGGACCTGCTCCGATGGGCGGATGACCGGGTCGGGGAACGGGCGTCCTCGCCGAAGTCGGTCACAATCGTCAACCAGCTTCCGGTCACTGCCGTCGGCAAACTCTACAAGCTCGCGCTCCGGGCGGACGCCACCAGGGTAGCGCTGAGCGAGGCCTTGCGGGAGACGGCCGCCGTGCACGCCGTGGAGACCGATATCGAGGACGGCACGATAGTCGTCACCGTGCGTGCTGACGAGGCATCGCATGCGGCCGTCAAGCGCACCCTCGACGAGTACGGCGTCCGATGGCGGATCACGCATCGGCCCGCAGGAAAGGCGAATCGATGATCATCGTCCTCACGATAGCGCTGGTTGGATGTCTTACGGCGGCAATAGTATGAGCCCCCACAAGGAGGGCGTGGCGCCGGTGATCGTGGTCGGCGCTGGCCCTTCCGGGCTGGCTGTCGCCACCCTACTCGGCCAGTACGGCGTCGAGTGCCTCGTCTTGGACCGCTGGGAGGGCGTCTACCCGCTGCCACGGGCGGTACATCTCGACGACGAGGTCTATCGCATCCTCAATCGTCTGGGCCTGGGGACGCAATTCGCTGGGCTCAGCCGCCCTGCACACGGGCTACGTTTGCTCGCACCCGACCACCGGGTGCTCGCGGAGTTCCAGCGACCGGCCGATGGCGGCGCCCACGGCTATCCCCAAGCGAACATGTTTGACCAGCCGGACCTCGAGCAGCTCATGCGCAACAACCTCCGGATCATGCCTACGGTGACCCTGCGCGGAAATGTCGAGGTTCTCCGTGTGACCCAAGGCAACGCGGCAGTCCAGGTGGACTTCACGGATCGTGCCACAGGGGCACGCGAGTCGGTCCGTGCCAGCCACGTCCTCGGCTGCGACGGCGCCAGCAGCATGGTCAGGGGAGCCATCGGCGCGGAGATGGAGGACCTGGGCTTCGAACAGCGCTGGCTGGTTGTCGACGTCGACACTTCGGCGCAACTGAACCAGTGGGAAGGCATCCACCAACTGTGCGACTCCCACCGCGCCGGTACGTACATGCGCGTCGGAGAGGTCCGCTATCGCTGGGAGTTCCGACTGCTGCCTGACGAGACTGCCGCCGACTTTGCGACGATGGATACGCTCCATCCGCTGATCCGGCCGTGGACCGGCGACGTCCCGGTGGACGATCTGCGCGTGATCCGGGTCGCCGACTACACCTTCCGCGCCCAGGTCGCCAACAAGTGGCGCGACCGCCGGGTCTTCCTCCTCGGCGACGCCGCTCACCTGAGTCCTCCCTTCATAGGCCAGGGCATGGGGGCAGGACTCCGAGATGCGATGAACCTGGCCTGGAAGCTCGCCGGTGTTCTTGCCGGCGAGCTCCCCGCAACCACGCTGGCCAGCTACCAGACCGAGCGCAAGCGGCACGCGAAAAGAACCATCACCGTCGCAAAGCTGTTCGGCCTCACCATGACCGCGGGTGGTCGCGTCGGTACGGCCCTGCGGAGGTTTTTCGCACCGGGCCTGCACCTCGTGGCAGGCCTTCCCGCACAGTCAGGGACGCCTATACCCCTCGGCTCCCGGCTCTCGGCACTGGCCCGCACCTCCGCCGTCGGACGTCTCTGCCCCAACGCCCGCACTTCGGTCACCCCGGACGTAAAGCGATTCGATGAGGTCGCCGGAGACGGATTCGCGCTGCTAGCTCTCGCGATCACTCCCGAGGAGCGCGAACAGATCCTGCTCAGGGGCGCGGCGCCTGTCGTCCCGGACCCCGGATCTGAGCTCCATCAGTGGCTCGTTGGACATCGGATTGCTGCCGCGGTTGTCCGCCCGGATCGCGCCGTGGTGTTCACCGCCGACTCCGTCGCCGGGAGCCTCGCCCGCCTGCCGTCGTTCCACTCCGCGTCCGCGAAGACCGAGCGGACAGAGCGATGAAAGCGCATCGGCTCCCCATAACGTCCTCGGGCATGACCGCACTACCGGACGGCCAAGGTGAGGCGCAGCAGAAGTGGCCGTCACACCCCGCGGGATCAACCGCTCCCATACCCGAACACAAAAGGAACACCATGAACCCCACGACAGCCTACGCCACGATCCACGACAGTCTCGCCATCGACTCCGACAGCACTCAACGGCTCTTCCTCGAAGCGCGGACCGCCAATAGCTTCTCCTCCAAACCGGTCTCAGCCGACACATTGGCCGCGATCTACGAGCTGACGAAGATGAGCCCCACGATGATGAACAACCAGCCGCTGCGCATCACCTGGGTCCAGTCACCCGAAGCCCGCGAACGCCTTGCCTCGCACCTGGCCGACGGTAACCAGGAGAAGACCCGCACCGCCCCCGCAGTCGCGGTGCTGTCCTATGACAGCGACTGGCACGAACACTTCCCAAC
>NZ_CAKKMF010000154.1 GCF_918697925.1 Arthrobacter sp. Bi26 | reverse complement strand
GGCTGGGACTGGGGCTGGGGGACCCGGTCCCAGATGGTGTGGCAGTGCTCCCCGGCGTTGCGGGCATGTAGGACTGATATTCGGGCAGCGTGGAGTCGAGGACCGGGAGTTGAACATCGGCCGACGTACCCGTGGAGTCTTCGCTCACCCGGACCGTGACCAAGGAACCGGGAGATCCCGCCGTGGGGTCCAGCATCATGGCCGGGGGTTGGGCCAGGGAGGTTTCGCCGTTGGCCTTGACCGGAATCGATACCTTCGAACCTGTTGCCCCAGTTATGGTGACGGTCGCGTCCGTTGAGGACGTGTTGAATAAGGTTCCCATGATCCGTCCGGGCTGGTCCGCTCCGTGGGAGAGGATGAGCATGTCCGCCAGCTTCATCGGACCGACCACGGTGTTGATCCCGTTGGTCGCCGGCGTGATCTTCGCGGTTTCCGCTGGATTGTCGGAGGAGCAGCCGGTCCCGGTCAGAAGAACCATCCCCAGCGTGAGCGCGGCTGCCGCATACCTTATCCCTGCCCGCAAGGCTGTAGTTGCCACGGCCGGCTCCTCTCGGCAGAACGTTGTCTGGTTACCCCCGATTATGGTCCGGGTCGGCGCCGAAATCGAGGGAGCTCCCGCATTGGGGGCTGGAGCAGAAAACCCTTGACGCAGGGCTCGCCGCAGGAGCATATTTAACACATCAGTTAATTAGCAGGAGTGTTAAATACGAAGGGCGCATCCCGATGCCAGTCGATCGGCTCAGCCTCATCTTCTCGGCGCTCGCCGACCCCACCCGCAGGGCCATCCTGGCCCGGCTGGCCGAGGGCGAGGCCACCGTGAATGAGCTGGCCGAGCCCTTCGACATCAGCCTCCCCGCGATCTCCCGCCACCTCAAGGTGCTCGAAGCCGCCGGGCTGATCACCCGGAGCCGGAATGCGCAGTGGCGGTCCTCGAAGCTCGAGGCCGCGCCGCTGCGCGAGGTTGCCGAATACATGGAAGAGTACAGGCGCTTCTGGGATGCCAGCTTCAGCCGCCTCGATGCGCATTTGCGAAAGATCCAGCAAGTTCCCAAGAATCAGGAGCCTGGCAATGAACGTGCAGCAGAACACTCATGAGTCCCACACCCTCACCATGACCAGGGAGTTCGATGCTCCCCGCGAACTGGTCTTCGATGCCTTCACCGATCCGGACCAGCTCGCCGCCTGGTTCGGCCCCGTGGGGGTGGACTCGCCCCGGGATCGGATCGTCGTGGAGCCCCGCGTCGGCGGCGCATGGCAGCTGGTTATGGTCTACGAAGAGGACGGCGTCACCAAGGAGGGACCAATTGACGCCGTGATCTCCGTCTACGACCCGCCGGCGCTCCTGGTGGCTACCCAACGGGCGGAGCCCGACGCCGGCATCACCCGCCGGCCCGAAATGCGGCTTGAGTTCGAGGACCTGGGCGGCCGGACCCGGCTGCACCTTACCCAAGGCCCGTTCGCCAGCGCCGAATGGCTGGACATGACGCGCGAGGGGTGGGGCACCTCGTTCACCAAGCTGGACAAGGTCTTGGCCTAGGCGCAGCGCCCCAGCAGAGGTCTGGCGGACCCCCGCCAGACCTCGGATAAGCCTCAGGGGGACGGTTTTAGACTGATTTGCGGATTGGAGTGCTCAAATACTCCGCAAATAGGAGATCATGGAGCTATGCCGAAAATTCGCGTATCAGAAGCCGCACGTTTTCTCGGGGTCAGTGACGACACTGTCCGGCGCTGGACCGAGAACGGAATCCTCACCCCGGTCAAGGATGACTCCGGCCGGCTGGCCGTGGACGGCCTGGAACTTGCCCGCCTCGCCCGCGACCAGGCCCAGCTGCCCGAAGACCCCGCCCGCGTGGGCAGCTCGGCCCGCAACCGGTTCGTCGGCCTGGTCACGGGCATCACCGAGGACAAAGTCATGGCGCAGGTTGAGCTGCAGTGCGGCCCCTTCCGCGTTGTGTCCCTGATGAGCAGTGAAGCCGTCCGGGAACTGGGCCTGGAGCTCGGATCCGTCGCCACTGCCGTGGTCAAAGCCACCACGGTCATCATCGAAACGCCCCACGGAAAGAGCGTCATATGAGCCTGCCCCGCCGGCACGTCACCGCGCTGCTGGTCGCCGGCGCCCTGACCGCGGGCCTGGCCGGCTGCGCCTCCGGCGCGCCCGGGGCCACCGGAGGCAGCACCGCCGCGGCCGGCGGGTCCACCACGCCGGCTCTCACCGGAACGATCACCGTCTTCGCCGCGGCCTCGCTGAAGGCGACCTTCACCAAGCTGGCCAGCGACTTCGAGGCGGAGCACCCCGGCACCAAAATCGCGCTGAACTTTGCAGGCTCCTCGGATCTGGTCACGCAGATCACCCAGGGCGCCCCGGCCGACGTCTTCGCCTCCGCCGACACCAAGAACATGACCAAGCTGACCGACGCGAAACTGACCGACGGCGCCCCGGCCAACTTCGCCACGAACACCCTGGAGATCGCGGTCCCGCCGTCCAACCCGGCGTCGATCAGCTCGTTCGCGGACCTGGCCAGGCCGGGCGTGAAGGTCGTCGTGTGCGCACCCCAGGTTCCCTGCGGCGCCGCGACCGACACCGTCGAAAAAGCCACCGGCACCACCCTGGCGCCGGTCAGCGAGGAATCCTCCGTCACCGATGTCCTGGGCAAGGTCACCTCCGGTGAAGCCGACGCCGGACTGGTCTACGTCACCGACGTCAAGACCGCCGGCGCCAAGATTAAAGGCATCCCCTTCCCCGAGTCGGACCAGGCCGTAAACACCTACCCGATCGCCACCGTCGGCACGAGCCAGAACAAGGAGCTGGCCGCTGCCTTCATCGCGACGGTGACCGGCAGCGAGGGCAAGAAAGTCCTGAGCGACGCCGGATTCGGCACCCCGTAAAGGACAGCATGAACCGACGCAGCGGCACCGGGTACACCGGCATCCCGCCGTGGATCTACGCCATCGCGGCGGCAGGGGCAGTCTTCGTCCTGCTGCCGCTGGTGGCCATGGTGGCCAAGGTCAACTGGCCGCAGTTCATCCCGCTGATCACCTCCGAATCTTCACTGACGGCACTCGGTCTGAGCCTGCGGACCTCGGCAACCAGCACTGCCGCCTGCGTCGTCCTCGGTGTGCCGCTGGCGCTCGTTCTTGCCCGGAGCCCGTTCCCTGGCCAGCGGCTGCTGAGGGCCTTCGTCCTGCTGCCGCTGGTCCTGCCTCCCGTGGTGGGAGGCATCGCCCTGCTCTACACCTTCGGACGCCAGGGGCTCCTGGGCAGAAGCCTCGAAATGGCCGGCATCCAGATCGCCTTCTCCACCACCGCCGTCGTCCTCGCCCAGACCTTCGTCGCCCTGCCGTTCCTGGTGGTCAGCCTCGAAGGCGCCCTGCGCACCGCCGGCAACAAGTACGAGGCGGTCGCCGCCACACTCGGGGCACGCCCGAGCACTGTGCTGCGCCGGGTGACCATCCCGCTCGTGCTGCCCGGCCTGGCCTCCGGCGCCGTGCTGTCCTTCGCCCGCAGCCTGGGCGAATTCGGGGCCACCCTGACGTTCGCCGGCAGCCTGCAAGGCGTCACCCGCACCCTCCCGCTGGAGATCTATTTGCAACGCGAAACCGACGCCGACGCCGCCGTCGCGCTCTCCCTCCTGCTGGTCGCCGTGGCTGTGGCCGTCGTCGGGCTCTCTTACCGGCGCCCCCGCGTCGACGCAGCACCGGAAGGGGCATTCCGGTGACCTTTCAGCTGGACGCAACACTCGCTGCACGGGGCTTCGAGGTCTCCCTCAGCCTCGGACCGGCCGAGACCATCGCCATCCTGGGCCCGAACGGGGCCGGGAAATCGACCCTCCTCTCGATCATCTCCGGCCTGCTGCGCCCCGACGCGGGCAAGGCCGTACTCGGCGGCAGGGTCCTGTTCGACCTGGCGGCAGACAAGAACATTTGGAGGGCGCCGCACACCAGGGGTACGGCGCTCCTGGCCCAGGAGGCCCTCCTCTTTCCCCACCTCAGCGCCCTGGACAACGTCGCGTTCGGGCCCCGCAGCGCCGGCGCGTCCAGCGCCGCGGCCCGGGAAACGGCCATGCACTGGCTGGCCGAAGTCGACGCCGGGGACCTCGCCGCGCGGCGCCCCGGACAGCTCTCCGGCGGCCAGGCCCAGCGCGTGGCCGTGGCCCGCGCCCTCGCCGCCGACCCCGAACTGCTGCTGCTCGACGAACCCATGGCCGCCCTCGACATCCATGCCGCCCCGCTGCTCCGCCGGCTCCTCAAACGCGTCCTCGCCGGCCGCAGGGCCATCATCATCACCCACGACATCCTGGACGCACTGATGCTGGCAGACCGGGTGATCGTCCTCGAGGACGGCCGGATCAGCGAGGCAGGACCGACCCGCGACGTCCTCGAAAAGCCACGCAGCCGGTTCGCCGCCGGCCTGGCCGGGCTGAACCTGGTGGCCGGCACCGTCAGTGACGCCGGCGTCACCACCGCCCAGGGGATGGTCGTCGCGGGCCACCACGACGGCACCCTCGGCCCCGGGCAGGACGGCGTGGCGGTCTTCCCGCCCTCGGCAGTGTCCGTGTTCCTCACCGAAGAGCACGGCAGCCCGCGAAACTCATTCCCCGTGAGAATCACGGACCTTGAGCCGCACGGCGATCAGATCCGCGTCCATGCCGGAGGCCTCTTCGCCGACATCACCCCGGCCGCGTCAGCCGACCTCGGCCTCACCCCCGGAATGACCGTCCACTTCGTCATCAAGGCCGCCGCCATCGCCATCTATCCGGCGTAGGCGGCGGGCGGGACAGCGGCTCGAAAGATGCATCGGTGGCGGGACGGGCTTACAGACGTTCTGATCGGCGGAGTAGTCTCGGTGCCGGGCGCTGCCGGCGCTGACCGATTCTGTGAGGAAAGGGAACGCTATGACTGGGAAGTATGTGGCGACGTCTACCATCACCATCGAGGCGCCCGCAAGCCGCGTATGGTCCGTGCTCACCGACCCTGCCGCCATCAAGAAGTTCATGTTCGGCACTGAAGTCGCGACCGACTGGACGGTCGGCGGACCCATCGTGTGGCGCGGTGTTTGGGACGGCAAGGCTTATGAGGACAGGGGCAGCGTCCTGGAGTTTGAACCCGGCCGGCGGCTGGTTGTCACGCACTTCAGCCCGCTGAGCGGCCAAGAGGATGCGCCCGAGAACTACCACACGCTCACCTGGACGCTCGGGGACCGGGCCGGCGCCACGCAACTGACGCTTTCGCAGGACAACAACACAAGTGCCGAGGAAGCCGAGCACTCGAAGGGCATGTGGGACAGTCTCGTCAAGAGCGTGAAAGCGATCGCCGAGCGGGATTAGCCCGAGCGGGCTCCCACTGCGGGTTCGGGTACCGGCCGCGGCGCGTGTGGGCTAGGGCAGCCGCGACGGGCGCAGCAGCGTGGCGATGCCGGCCTGCCCGGGCTCGAGCGGCACCGGGCTGACCAACACGGCCGGCCCGCGACTCAGGATGCCGTTGGAGAGCGGTTGGCAGCGCACGCCTCCCCGCCCGCGCATGGCGGCGTGGGCACCCGGGGCGAGCATCCGGTCCATCCAGGCGCAGGGGTGGGCTGGCCGTCCGGCCCGGAGCCGGACCACGTCCCCTCTCGATTCCAGCGCGAACTCTTCGCCGAGCAGGGGAGCGAGGTGTGCGCCCCTGAGGACAACATTGCGCCGGGTCAGGAGCGGGTCGAAGGGCTCGGCTCCCAGCTCTGCGGCCATCGCTTCGAGGGCCTCGATCGAGAGGAGGGTGACGGCGGCGTCCATGTGGGCGGCCTTGCCGAAGAACCGGTCGCCGACGATGCCCTTGCCGGCCACCAGTTCGACGCGGTCCGCGTCTGCGGTGGGGACCTGGGCCGCGCCATCCCGTGAGCGGCCGAAGTAGGCGTGCGCCGGCGAGACGAGGAGGTGCAGGACCTCGACGTCGTACCTGTAACTTGCCGTCATGCCTCCAAACTATCCTTCATCGCCGGCCCGGGCACGCCGATGGTCACAGGGGCGGCGGGGCTGCGGGCCGGCGGCGCGGCGGCTGCGGCGCGCGCGAATTCGCCGGACACGTGCGGGCTCGCCGCAACCTCGGAATGAATCAAGCTGTTTGTGACAGCTGGTTGGTTTTGTGGTTGATGCCGGCGTGGGCCGGGGCGGGTGGTGCGGTGGGTTTGTTTCGGTAGCGGTGAGGATGCCGGGCGTGGCAGGCGTTGAGG
>NZ_CAKKMF010000153.1 GCF_918697925.1 Arthrobacter sp. Bi26 | reverse complement strand
GACGCGGACGACGCCGAGGGGGTGGCGCTGCTCGGCTTCGCAGAACTGGAGGTCACATTGTTGCTGGCCGGCGCCTGCGAGGGAAACAGATTGCCGGCCTGGCTCACGACCAGACCGACCAGGGCGAAGACCACCAGCAGGATCAGCGCAATAAGCGGCCAGGTCCACGGGCTGCGTCCGCGGCGCTTCGGCTCTTCCTCCGGTTCGTCGTAATCTTCCGCTTCCTCTTCCTGCACCCAGCTCCGCTCGGCCGCGAGGGCATCGGCGCGGTTGAGCGCGTTGCGGGCGCCGTAGCCGCTGGCGGCGGCTGCACCGGCTGCCAGGCCGGCCGCCGCGCCGGCACCTGCAGCGCCAACGACGGGCAGCGCGGATGTTGCGGACGTCGACTTGTCCTCCGCGGCGCTGGAGCCAATGACGCTGGTGGCCGCTGTGGGGACGTCGACGGGCGCCGTGATGGGCCCGGTGGCTGCCTCGAAAAGCAGCATGCCCGGCACAGCTGCATGTGCGGCGGAGATGTCACCGTTGCGGATGGCCTCGGCTGCCTCGGACAGCTTGATGGCGTCCGCCGGGCGGTTCTTCGGATCCTTGGCCAGCATGGACATCAGCAGGGCGCGGACCGGCCTGGGCAGCGTGTCAGGCAGCGGCGGCGGCGCGTCGTTGACCTGGGCCAGCGCGATGGCGATCTGGGATTCCCCGGAGAACGGCCGGTGGCCCGTGAGGCACTCGTAGCCGATCACGCCAAGGGAGTAGATGTCCGAGGCCCCGGTGGCAGTCTGCCCCGTGGCCTGTTCCGGTGCCAGGTACTGGGCCGTGCCCATCACCTGGCCGGTCTGGGTCAGCGGAACCTGGTCGGCCAGGCGCGCAATGCCGAAGTCGGTGACCTTGACGCGGCCGTCCGGGGTGATGAGCAGGTTCCCCGGCTTGACGTCGCGGTGCACGAGGCCCTGCGCGTGGGCAACAGCCAGGGCACGCGCTGTCTGCGCGATCATCGAAAGGGTGCGGTCCGGGGAAAGCACCTGTTCGTGCTCGATGATGCTGCTCAGCGGCTGGCCCGGAACCAGTTCCATGACCAGGTAGGCCGATCCCTCCTCCTCGCCGTAATCGAAGACGTTGGCGATGCCCACGTGGTTCAGCAGGGCGGTATGGCGTGCTTCGGCGCGGAAGCGCTGCAGGAACCCGGGGTCACCGGTGTATTCCTCCTTGAGCACCTTAATGGCGACAATGCGGCCAAGGATCAGGTCTTTGGCTTTCCAGACTTCTCCCATGCCGCCGATCGCAATGCGCGTGGTCAGCTGGAATCTGCCGCCGAGGGTGATTCCCGAAGTAGGCCTCACTTATTCAACACCGCCTCAAAAATCTTCTTCGCGTTCGGACTGGTTAGGTTTGCGCCTGTGGTGATGTCTACGCCTTCCATGACGATGGTGACAGCCACTTGCGGGTCATTTGCCGGGGCAAACCCGGTAAACCATGAGTTGTTCAGGCCGTTGCCGAGTTCGGCGGTACCGGTCTTGCCGGCCACCTGGACACCGGGCACAGCCGCACGGCTGGCGATGCCGTCGTCGACGACGCTGACCATCCACTCGTTGATCTGCCGTGCGATCTCCGGAGTCGTGGCGGTGCGCAGGGCCTGGGGTTTCGGTTCGTTGATCGCCCGCAGGTCAGGGGCGCGCACGGCCTTGATCAGGTTCGGCTGCATCTGCACCCCGTCGTTGGCGATCGCGGCTGTCATCGTGTTGATCTGGAGCGGGGTTGCCCGGACGTCCCGCTGGCCGATCGAGGACTGCGCCAGGCCGGCGTCGTCCAGCGGCTCGGTCGGGAAGAAGCTCGGGGCGCTGTCCAGCTTTAGCTGGTCACCGAAGTCCTGTCCGAAGCCGAACTTCTCCGCCTGGTCCGCAATGGCCTGCTGCTTCAAATCCAGCGCGATGCTGGCGAACGGCGTGTTGCAGGACTGCTGCAGTGCGAACGCGAACGACGCCGTGCTACGGGTATAGCAGTTGCCTCCCGCGTAGTTGGGGAGCGTGTAGTCGATGCCGGGGAAGGGCATTTCCGCCGGGTTGGGCAGGACGCTGTCCTTGTTGTACTTGCCCGAATTGAGCGCCGCCGCCGTGTCAATGAGCTTGAACACCGAACCTGGTGCCAGCAGCTCGCCCGTGGGTCCGCTGACATTTTGGTTGAGGTTGATCCCGGGGATCTGGTTCAGCTCGTTGTAATTGGCCTGTTCGGCGGCCGCGTCCTGGGTGGCAATCAGGTTGGGGTCATAGGACGGTTTGGAAACCATGGCCAGGATCGCGCCGGTCTTCGGGTTGGTGACCACGATCGACCCGCGCTGGCCGTCCGGGATCAGGTCATAGGCAAGCTTCTGGATCTTGGGGTCCAGGGTCAGTTCCACGGACGCCCCCTTGGGCTGGTTGCCGAGGAACAACTGGCCCACCCGGTCCAGGAACTGCTGGTCCGAGCTGCCGGCCAGCACATCGTTCATGGACTTCTCCAGTCCGGTGAGCCCGTAGTTCTTGGAGAAGTACCCCGTGACGCCGGCGTAGAGCTCGGGCTGGGAGTACGTCCGCTGGAACTTGCAGCTCTCGGTGGCGGGAACGGACTCTGCCACCGGGCTGCCGCCGACAATGATCGCGCCGCGGTCGTTGCAGTAGTTCTGGAGGATGGCGCGCCTGTTCCAGGCGTTGGCTTTGAGCTCGTCGGCGCCAACCACCTGCACGTAGCTGAGCGCACCGAAGACCAGCACGAACATTGCGATCGCGGCGAGCCAGGAATTGCGGATGGCCTGGTTCATAGCTGTTTCACCGCCTCGGTGGGTGCGTCGGGACTGGTTCGGGGGTGGTCCGGGGCCGGCTTGGACGGCATTGCGGGCAGTTTCCGGCTCACGCCCGGTTCCTGGCCGGGCGGCAGCGGCGTCGTGTCCACTGGACCGCGGGCGGAGTGGGAAATCATGAGCAGCAAGCCCACAATGATCCAGTTCGCCAGGAGGGAGGACCCGCCAGCGGCGAGGAACGGCGTCGTAAGTCCGGTCAGCGGGATCAGGCGCGTGACGCCGCCGATCACCACAAAGCACTGCAGCGCGATCGCAAAGGAGAGCCCGGTGGCGAGCAGCTTTCCGAACGCGTCGCGGGTGCCCAGCGCGGCGCGGAAGCCGCGGGTAAACAGCAGCAGATACATCAGGACGATCGCGAAGACGCCGATCAGCCCGAGTTCCTCACCGAATGAGGCGATGATCATGTCGCTGTTGGCGAAGGGGACGAGGTTGGGTCGGCCCTGGCCGAGGCCGGTGCCGACCAGGCCGCCGTTGGCCATGCCGAACAGGCCCTCGACAATTTGGAGGCTGCCGCCGAACTGCCGGCCGTAGACCTCATCGGTGAAGGCGTTGACCCAGCCGTCAATCCGCAGGGCCACGTGTGAGAACACGCGGGCTGCGATGAAGCCACCCACGATAATCAACACGAGGCCGATGATCACCCAGCTGATGCGGCTCGTGGCGACGTAGATCATGACGAGGAACAGGCCGAAGAACAGGATCGAGGAGCCGAGGTCGCGCTGGAAGATCAGCACGCCGATGCTCACGAGCCAGGCGGTGAGCATAGGGCCCATGTCCTTGAACCGCGGGAACTGCACCGGGCCGATTTTGCGGCCAGCCAGCAGGATCAGGTCCCGGTTCGACGACAAATATCCAGCGAAGAAGATGGCCAGTGTGATCTTGGCTATTTCACCCGGCTGGAACGTCATGGAACCGATCTTGATCCAGACGCTCGCGCCCAGGATTTCTCCGGCCGAGACGCCGGGAACCAGCGGAAGGATGAGGAGCACGGCGCTGATGGCCAGCGAAATGTAGGTGAAGCGTCGCAGGATGCGGTGGTCCTTGAGGAACCAAATGACTGCGATCGCGACCCCCATGGCCACCAGCGTCCAGCGCAGCTGGTTGTTGCCGGTGTCCTCGCCCACCCTGTCCAGCCGGTGGATCATGGCAAGGCCCAGCCCGTTGAGGGCCACCACGAGCGGAAGTATTACCGGGTCGGCATATTTTGCGCGGATCCGCAACACCACGTGAAAGGCGAGGGCGGCGGCTGCCAGGAGGCTGGATTGGAACCAGAAGTCGGTATCGAACGCTTTTTGCCGGTCCACGCCCACGAGGGCCTGGGCTCCAATCCCGACGGCGAGGGCAAGGATCAGGAGGACCAGCTCCACGTTGCGTCGTGGCCTGGGCACGGGGTCGATGGGTGTCATTTGGCCCCCTCGCAATTCGTAGTCGGGGTGGCGGATGGTGACGGCTTGGCCGTTCCAGGGGAGGCCGTGGCATTTGGCGTTGCCGTGGAGCCTGGCTTGGCCGTTGCGCCGGGGGTGGCGCCGGCGGCCGTCGCTGCGGGGGACGGGGTGAGGCATTCATCGGCCGGGGCGGTGGTGCCGGTGCGTTCCAGATTTTTGACGATCCGCTGCGCGTCGTAGAGATCGCGGGCGGGCACGGTCTGATGCACCCGCTGCTGCGAAAATTCGGGAAGGTCGGACATCTTGATATCGGTCACCGCTTCGAGAGTGGAAAGCTGGATGGGCCCGAGGCGTTGGGAGACGCCGTTGAAGATGGCCACATGCTGATCGTGCTCGCCGATGTAGTAGCGCGTCTGGGTCCAGGCGTAGCCAAGCCACAGGCCCACGGCGAGCAGCGCGACGATCGCGGCGGCAATGGACACCGTGAACCAGCGGCGCGGCCGTCCGGTGGGCCTGAAGTCCTCGGTGTCCTCGCGGTCCTGTTCCGACTTGTGCGTGAGTACAGTGGCCGCGCGCCGGGCCACGGTGCGTCCGGCTATAGACGGAATGGACCCTGATTCCGCTGCTGCGGCGGCGGCCCCGACGAGTTCGTGGGGGCGCATGGAGAGTTCTTCACGCAGGACTTCGGCCGAGAGGTGTTCGCCCAGATGCGGGTCGGTGGTGGTCTCGGGTTCCTTGCTCCCGGCAGTCTTCTGCGCGGCAGTGGCCGGCGTGCCGTCGGCCGGGGCTCCAGGGGCAGGGTCGGCGGGCCGCGGGCCTGACGCATCCCCGGCCACAGCCCGGGCAGCGGCCCCGGCGTCGTTGCCGGAGTGGTCCTTCTTCGCGGACTCACCGGCGGACGTCGTGGCACCAATCGTGCTGCCGGTCAGCCGTCCGGCTGCCGCGGCGGTCGCCGAGGTCCCTGCGGCCGACGCGGGTACGACGTTGACGGCGGCGGTCCGGACGTCGTCGCGAGTCGGCTCGGCGATGTCGAGCACCACCACCGTCACGTTGTCCGGGGCGCCGGCCTCCAGCGTCAGTTCAATCAGCAGTTCGGCGCATTCGTTCAGATCCTTCGTCTCCCGAACCGTGCGCTCAACGACGTGGCCGGCTACGTAGTTCAGGCCGTCCGAGCAGAGCAACCAGCGTTCCCCGGCCTGGACAGCCAGGGTGTCGAGATCCAACTCCGGGCTGGCATCGACGTCCCCCAGCACGCGCATGAGGACGTTTTTGTGTGGATGCGTTTCGGCCTCTTCGGGGCGCAGGCGGCCCTCGTCGATGAGCCGCTGGACAAAGGTGTGGTCGATGCTGACCTGTTCGAACTCGCCGTCGCGCAGCCGGTAGGCCCGGGAGTCGCCAATGTGGGCGAAGTGGAGCTTGCCTTCGGCCAGGAGCAGGGCTGTGACCGTGGTGCCCATCCCGGCGAGCTTGGGATTGATGTGGACCAGCTCGGACAGCAGGGAGTTTGCCGTCTGGATTTCGTCGGCGAGGACGGTGCCGGCCTCGCCGTCGTAGTCATCATGGTCCAGGTGGATCATGTCCAGGACGGTCGCGGCGGAGGCGACGTCGCCGCCGGCATGGCCACCCATGCCGTCGGCAACGACGGCGAGGTGCCGGCCCACGTAGGCGGAGTCGTCATTCTTGGCGCGTATGCGCCCGACGTCTGAACGCGCGGCGTAGCGCATGATGAGCGGCCGCTTCGGGGCCGTTGTTTTGCCTTCGGCCCTGTCTGCGGGGCGATCCGGGGCAGCCACGGCTACGGCCTCAATTCAATGACCGTCTTGCCGATTCTCACGGGGACGCCCAGCTCCACCGGGAGGGCCCGGGTCAGCTGCTGGTCTGCCAGATAGGTGCCATTAGTGGAGCCGAGGTCCTCGATGAACCAGCGGCTGCCCTGCGGGAACAGGCGGGCGTGGCGGCCCGAGGCGTAGTCGTCCTCCAGGACGAGGGTGGCCTCCTGTGCCCGGCCAAGGAGGATGGGGCTTGCCGCGAGGGGGATGGTGGTGCCCTTCCGTGG
>NZ_CAKKMF010000152.1 GCF_918697925.1 Arthrobacter sp. Bi26 | reverse complement strand
GCATTGCCCTACCCCGTGACCCGGCCCCTTGGGCATTCAGCACTTCCGACGCCGGGAATCCCCTACGACGGCGATCGGGTCCTTTGCTGTCGGCGAGTCGCTCCGGCCAACCCAACGCAGCTGAAGTCGTTGTCTGCTGATACGCCAAGGAGATCGAGTACGGCGATGGAAGAACGCCCCGGTCCCGCACACCGCCGCTGCCGTCGACGACACTGCCACAGTACCCGCAGTCCATGGCCACCTCCCGACCATGGCATCTGTACCGGCGGCCCGGTCACGGCCACGCACAAAAAAGACGTGAGAGCCAGCCGGAAGTCATGTCACACAGACCTCGTGACTGCATGAAAGTCGTGACAGCAGAAACAGGCACGGAGGGAGCCACCCACAGCAACGGCATCACCTGAACCCGCGTGTGGACACACTGTACACACCATCTTTGGCCGGACAAACAGCCGCCAGATTCTCCCCCAGGCTCCAAGAAGCAGCGAGTCGAGGCCAAGAATCTGAAAAGAATTTCGCGCAGGTCATGTCATCACCACAACCCCAGGACATGAATAGGTACAAGACCAACCACGGCCACCACGAGCAGCCAGAAGGGAGACCCGGATGACCCCACTTCCCGGCAGGCGGAGGGCCCGCCAGCCAGGACCCTGAACCCGCCACCCACATAACTTCAGAGGCCACCGCGGCGGCCAGGCAACCGGCCGCGGCAAGCGTCAGAGGGACCCGAGCAGGGTCAATGTCCACACGTTAAAGCAAAGACCCCCTCTGACGAGGGGGAATGCTGTGCCCGAGGTGGGACTCGAACTGCATTCCCTCCCCCGCAGACACTGGGCTCCCCCGGAAACATACGGAATCCGGCCCGGTCCGACCCACATACGACCCGGTCCGAAGCCCAAAGTGTGTACTTTGTACACACTTCCTTTTTGCTTCAAGGGGGCGCCTTATGCCGGCCCGACACACATTTTCGTATGGGTCGACGGCTGCCCTTTACAACGAATAGCCGTGGCGTCGCGTTGCTCACGAGGCAAACTTGAGCAAATCTTGAACAAACGTAGGACTGATTCCTGAATTCTGTCCAGAAGGATGACCGATAAGCTCGTCGGCGTGGCGGTTGCTGCGGTCAGCCCGTCACGGGCGAACGGGCACGGGGCTGCGTGGGAGGCTCTGATCCGTCATGAGGGGCAGATCCACTCTTGGATCAGCGGCACCGGTGCCGGTAAGGCCGGTAAGGCGCCGACGCTGGTGAACGTCCATGAGCTGCTGGCCCGGAATGGCTGCCAGGTCCCGTACCGGACATTGCACCGGTTCGCGGCCGCGCGTTGCGGCTACCGGGCAATGATGGTGCGCCGGGGGTGGCGACCTGCCCCGTCATCGAGCTCGACATAAGAGGCCCGGTCCTAGCCAGCCAAATCCTGCAGCCCTGAGGGGTTTCCGGACGTATCTATGGATGGTGTCGGGTTTTGGAACGCTTTCCGCAGGGTCTGGGCGGCCTCATCAGCGCTCGAGTGCGGCTTCCACGACTTGACGACCAGCAACGCCACGTTCGATAGCACCGCCAAAAGAGGATGAACGTGTAGGACTGAACGTCCGCTGCGCCGCCGATGCCGCCGATCAGTAGCCAGCTACAGCCTGCCATGAGAACAGCCCTGAGCGCTATCGACCAGCCGGAGGTGTCGATAGGTGCCGGGCGCTGCCACGCACCCTACGAGTCTTGCTTCGGCCCTGCCAGCCGGACTGTCTTTTCGCCAATGGACCATCGAGTCTAACCCATAAGTCATGTCCTGCCGAAGCCCTGCGTCGTAGGCTGGTCGTACTGTGCGCCCATCCAGTTCGAGGTCTTCTTCGGGCCCTCGAGAAAGAGCGCCGCGATGAGGTACCCGAAGAAACCGACTGCCAGCCCGATGGCATACAGACCGAACAGCCCGGAGGCGTCGAACAGGGTTGTGACGGCAGCGCCACCGACCGCGCCGATCACCGTCGCGATGTCCGAAATTCCGGTGGATGCGCCGTTGCGTCTCAGTGTGCGATAAGTAATCCATCCGATGACGATTCCGAACAGCACCGCGCCAATCTCTTCGAACATTAGATGTCCTTTCTCAATCGATAGGCGTCATTAGGGGGCTAGGTGCAGCTTCGCCAGACAGTACGGGGTGTAGGCGAGGCCCAAAAGATTGAGCCGGGCAAGCAGCCCGAGGCGGACCTCCCGGATCACCTGACCGACCTCGCGGCCCTCAAGGAACCCGGCCATGAACTCGGAACCGACGTAGTCTCCCAGGGTCTCGGGGATCGAAATCTCGGTCCCGATGACGCCGCCCGCCATCGACTCGGCGAACTCCTTGTTGAAGCTCGTCAGGTCGTCCGGAGACAGGCCTACCGTCTCGCACCCGTTCACGACAATCAGCGGATGCGTTTGCGGCCACTGCACGCCGAGCGAGTAGAGGTTGTTAGGGCGGAAGAGCTCTCCGGAATTGTCGAACTGGAACCAAGGCTCACCGTACTTGGAGCCACCGTGGCAATAGAAGTAGACGACCGTCAGGTCGCCTCGCCGCAGTCCTTGCCCGACCCTCAGAACCTCCGACTCGGTCTGCGGCGGCGGAGCGGCCGGCAGCAGGGACCGGATGTGCGCGACGTGGGACCGGGACTTCGTCAGCTGCGGACTGTAGCCGATCAGTACGCTTAGGGACGCGGCCGGAATCTTGTCCACCGCGTCCAGTTCACGCGTGCCGATCACCGCGTCTTCAACGTCCTTCGAAGCTGGCAGCGTCCCGAGTGGCTGCTCAATGACGTGCCGGAAGCCCCAGAATCCGGACGGGCAAACCACATTTACGTCCTCCCGAAACTGGCACCCCTCTGAGAAGCACCGGCCGCCCGCCAGGTTCCCGCCTGCCGGGAGTAGCTCAAGTGAGTCGAGAAAGTCGGGGCACAGCTTGTTGGACGGGCTGAAAACGAGGCGGTGGTCGTAAACCAGTGCCCAGGGGAATACCCGCTTCGCGGACTTCATATTTGCCCCCTGGATTCTAGCGGGCACGGCCAGCGCCTGCCGAAGGAGTGCGTCGAGCTGGCGTTCCTTGCCGAGAAGTGCCAGATAAAGGTTGAGCCCGTAGTTTGCGAGGGTGGCGACCTGCCCAACGAAACTGCCCATGGAACCCCGGTTGTCGTTCTCGAAGTTGTACGGCTCGCCCTTGCTTGGATCACCGCAGATCCATTGCAGATTGCCGCGGGCCTGTTCGACCGCGCCGTTCGACTCGAGCTCGCCAATTTCGTACGTATGATGAAACGTCGTGCCCTTCACCAGGAGGACGTGGGATCCGGTCAGCGTTTCGTTCGCCATGATGCTGACCGTCTGCTCCGTGTACTTGTCCAAGTCCTTCAGCGACCCGCTGAGCGCCCATTCCACTTCACCTGTGACGGCGCCGTCGATGGGCTCGTCTCTGTCGCTTATCACCGTAGTGAGCAGCAGCGATTGGAGCAGGTTGTTCCGGTGGTAGACGCCAACCCGGATCCTTGAAGTCCCCCCTACCGCAGGCGCAGTGAGCTCGAAGGCGAGCGGCTCGGAAGCGGCCGGCGGCTGCGGAAGAAGTAGCGTTCCGACGTCATCGGCGATCCGGAAATCTAGGCTGGAGACGATCACCTGGAGTGGGACGGCGCCTGCGCGAAAGAACTGTGTCAGCTCGCCGTCGGGCACGGCGGCGGGCCGGGGTATTACGCTCAACGCCGATATAGGGCCGATCATCACCTGGAGCATGCAGGTCTCGCCGGGTCTGAGCGCTCTGCCGCGAGGAAACACATCGCCGTTGCGGGATGTCAGCCAGGTGTTCACCACGCGTTGCGCGACCAGGCGCAGATCGCGGTTGTCGCTGATCCGTCCGAGCCGCGCCGACGCGTCCGACATCGGGTCGATGCCGCCGCTCTCGTGTAGGAAGTCCAAGGCGGTCAGCTCTAGGCTGTGGATCGTGTCGGATGACCGTCGCAGACGGTCTTCGACGTTTCGGGTCCAAGGCGTTCCCGAGGGAAAGTTTTGCAGGTCCGCGATTGCCTCTGTAGTTCGCCGCTGTTCAGCTTCGACGCGCAAAAGCAGCGCTCGAGCCGCGTTTTTTAGATCGAGGGCGCTCTCTCCCGATCGGGGGAGCATAAGGCTGGGCGTCTGACCGCGCCTGCTCCGGAGGAACGCGACGTGCAGCTCCGTGCTGTGGGTCAGTTCGTAGTAGAACTTGTTTACGTCGAACTCCCACGGGCTCGTCACGATTACCGCCGGCCCGCTGCCTCCCATTGCAGCGTGCCCGACTTGAAGCCCTCGCCGTAGATTGGACGAATTGTCCTCGAGGAGGACCAGCCTCGTCGCGGACCCTTTCTCCATGAGCAGGCTCCCGAGTTCGTCATGAGGAAGCGCCTCGAGGAGGTCCGTCAGCGGGTCGCTGTCCGCGGCCTCGACGGACCGAAGGTGCACGATGTCGAAATGGGAACGCAGCAGCTCACGCAGCCGGGATGACGTCACACGAGTGGCGTGGGTCACCCGGAAGTGCTTGAGCGCGTGGGGAAGTGAGGCAAATTCCGGTTCCGGATTATAACCCAAATCCGCCACCAGAACGTCGACGGGCATCGGAAGCGGACTCAGGGCGTATTTGGAAAGCTGCCGAGAGTAGCGGATGACTCCCTCAGAGCGCCCACTGAATGGCGGAGTCGTCAGGATCGTCTCCCATGGGGCGGACCGGAGCGTAGCCACCCCGAGTTCAAGGAGGATTGGGGAGGCGAACGTGTGGGTGATCCGGAGGAGACCTTCAGCAGTGTGCAACCCACTGAAGTCGAATGCTGGCTGATCGCGCAGGCCATTGTCAGATCTTGGTCGCCAAAGCTCGACGATCTCATCGATCGTCTCCCCCGTCGAGCGGCCCGTACCCGCGGTAGGAGCGGTTGTCCGGATGCTGAACGCACCGTCCCAGCCAGTGACTGCGGATATCTCCACGAGGATCGTTTGGTCTTCAGTGAGCACGCGATCCTCCCCCTCGTTGACTTGTATAATGCCCCCCAGTGCGGGGCCGGTCAAGACCTCGACGAGATCACACCCTCTGCACTAATCCTCAGCTACCTGTCGGTTCCGACAGCCGTCGGCGTTCTCTTCGCGGACCCCTTGCTGGAAACTGCCATCGGCATTTTCATTGCCGCCGGGGTTCCTGGTCATTCCACACAATTTCCATCGGCGCCAAACGCACGCCCACAAGGCAGTTACCGGGCTGCGATGACCCGATCGACTTCCGGCACGAGGCGATCGTCGGGGCCAAGGTGTGGGGCGACGGCGACCCCGGGGGCGTCCGCACCCGGGCCGCGGAGGAAATGCAGCACACCGCCCGGCTCGCCAAGGCCCTGGGCGTGGACACCGTGGTCGGGTTCACCGGATCCTCCATCTGGCAGTACGTCGCGATGTTCCCCCCGGTCCCGGCGAAGGTGATCGAGGCCGGCTACCAGGACTTCGCAGACCGCTGGAACCCCATCCTGGACGTCTTCGACGAATGCGGGGTCCGCTTCGCCCACGAGGTCCACCCCTCCGAGATCGCCTACGACTACTGGACCACCGTCCGCACCCTCGAGGCCATCGGGCACCGCGAGGCCTTTGGCCTGAACTGGGACCCCTCCCACTTCATGTGGCAGGGCATCGACCCGGTTTCCTTCATCTGGGACTTCAAGGACCGGATCTACCACGTGGACTGCAAGGACACCAAGCTCCGGCCCACCGGCCGGAACACCGTGATGGGCTCGCACCTGCCCTGGGGCGACCCGCGCCGCGGCTGGGACTTCGTCTCGGCCGGCCGCGGAGACGTGCCCTGGGAATCGTCCTTCCGCGCCCTCACCGCGATCGGCTACGACGGCCCCATCTCGGTCGAGTGGGAGGACGCCGGCATGGACCGGCTCCACGGCGCCCCCGAAGCCCTCGCCGCGCTCAAAAAGTTCGACTTCCCGGCGTCCAACACCTCCTTCGACGCCGCCTTCAAGCAGTAAGGGCAGCGGTGACTCATGGCTGGTCCCCCCGAAAATCCAGAAGGCGGCCAGCCTGACACCAAAGGACCCGAGAACCACACTGAAAGTCATGTCATGCAGGACTCGTGGCTGCATGAACCCGTGTCAACAGAAATGGGTAGAGAGAGGGGCGCCGAAGGGCCACGGCATCACACCCCCGCCCTCTCCTCGGGCCGCCGGTAAACAAGGCGTCCGGAGAAAAATCTTCAAGAAATTCGCCTCAGGTCATGTCGTCCGCAGGAGCCCGCGGCATGAACAGGTGCAAGACCAACCACGCCCACACGACCAAGTCACAAAGGAGACCCGGATGACCCCAGATCCCGGCAGGCGGAGGGCCCACCAGCCAGGGCCCTGACCCCGCCACCCACACAACCGAACAGGTCGCAGCGGCGGCCAGGCCACAGGCCGCGACAAGCGTCAGAGGGACCCAACCAGGGTCAATGTACACACGTTAAAGCAAAAACCCCTCTGACGAGGGGGAATGCTGTGCCCGAGGTGGGACTCGAACCGTATTCCCTCCCCCGCAAACACTGGACTCCCCCGGAAACATGCGGAATCCCCTGTGTGTCAGGCTGTTGTGTGACAGGTTTTCTGTTGCTGGAGCCGGTGCTCAGAGCGGGGGAAGGTCCATCATGGACTTCGTTATGCCTGTTCGTGTTTCGAACCGGAAGCACTTCACTACCGA
>NZ_CAKKMF010000151.1 GCF_918697925.1 Arthrobacter sp. Bi26 | reverse complement strand
ACCCCAGGCCACAACCACCCAAAAACACCCCAACACCCCCCCCTCCGCCCCAACCCGGAACTGTGCACTGCATCACCACAGCACCAACCGCAGCCAACAACACCGCCGCCGGCACCACCGAAAGAACACCCCCGCCGCTCGCGGCCAGGCCCCGCGGCCGGGCCCTCGATTGGCACCCAGGAATTCGCGCCCCGGCATTCGCTCCCAGGCGTTAAACGCAAGAAGGGCCGGCAACCAAACGGTTGCCGGCCCTTCTTCAAGCCACTGGCTTCAGGAGTGCTGAATTACCAGGAAGACTTTGTGATGCCCGGGAGCTCACCGCGGTGAGCCATGTCGCGGAAGCGAACACGGGAGATGCCGAACTTCTGGAAGGTACCGCGGGGACGGCCATCGATGATGTCGCGGTTACGCAGACGTACCGGAGAGGCGTTGCGGGGAAGCTTCTGCAGGCCGAGGCGAGCAGCTTCGCGTACTTCGTCGGTTGAGTTGGGATCAACCAGAGCCTTCTTCAGTTCGAGGCGCTTTGCAGCGTAACGCTCGACGATGACTTTACGCTGTTCGTTCTTAGCGATCATTGACTTCTTAGCCATGTGTTTAGCGCTCCTCTCGGAATTCGACGTGCTGGCGGATTTTGGGGTCGTACTTCTTCAGAACCAGGCGGTCCGGGTCGTTACGACGGTTCTTGCGCGTCACGTAGGTGTAGCCCGTGCCCGCGGTCGACTTCAGCTTGATGATCGGACGTACGTCCTTATCCTTTGCCATTAGAGCTTCACTCCTCGTGCCAGGATGGCGGCGACGACTACGTCAATGCCGCGTACGTCGATGGTCTTGATGCCACGAGCAGAGACCTGCAGCGTGACGTTGCGGCGCAGGGACGGAACCCAGTAGCGCTTCTTCTGGATGTTCGGGTCGAACCGGCGCTTGTTGCGACGGTGCGAGTGCGAAATGCTGTGTCCAAAGCCCGGCTCGGCTCCGGTCACCTGGCAGTGTGCTGCCATGACGACTCTCCTCAAAAAATAAATGAAACGGCTAACGGAGTTCCCGCTGACCGTGCGTTGGGCGGCGTCCGCATCCGGCTCCCGCCCCAATCACCGGGTCCGCGGGATTCAGGCAGACGGCGCAAACCGTCTGGTTTCCTCACTGCGGCGAAGATTGTGGGCCACGGGCACCTGACGATGGCGGTCCGTTGGACAGCCATTGCGAAGTGCCGGGATGCTGGGCGAATACAGGAATGCGCGCAACTTGAGCCCCTAACTACCGGCCTCCAAGACCGTCGATTTCTCTTCACGGGTCCTGCCAACCGGAGCAATTGCGCACGCTCCGCGCCACCTAGCGCCTACCAAGTCTACGAGTTCGGCGAATTAAAGACCAATCCGTCACTGAATGGTGTATAGGGCAGCAGCCGTCGGCCAGCCCGGGCAGTGGGCCGGAACCCTCCGAGGTCATATGCCCGACGAAGCAATTTCACAGCCAAATGATAGGCAGCGAGGCGATTCTGGGTCCATGAACACACAACTTCTGACGAGCCGACCCGAGGTTCGCCGCAGCTCCCGTGGCGCTGTGAACCCCTTCAGGGGGCAGCACCGGCGGCGGTTGCTGAGAGCGGATCTGCTGACGGTTCTTTTCTGGGCGTCCCTGGCGGGCGCCATCGCTTTGTGGCTGGCCGACGGCGGCATGGCCGGCTTCTCGACTCCAGCCGGCTCCTTCACCGCGTTGGGGATTGTGGCCGGCCTCGCCGGCATGGACCTGGTGCTTCTCATGCTGCTTCTGGCGGCCCGTATCCCGCTCATCGACCTCACAGTCGGCCACGACCGCGCCCTTGAGTTCCACCGCAAGCTGGGCAAGCCTGCCTTGTACCTGCTGCTCGCGCACGGGATCCTGATTGCGATCGGCTACGGCATGGCGGAAGGGCTGGATCCTGTCAGCGAGGCGGTTGCGCTGTGGGTCCTCGTGCCGGACATGTGGCTGGCCTACATTTCCATGCTCCTGTTCATCGCCGTCGTCGTCACCTCCCTGGTAGCCGTCCGACGGCGGTTTCCGTACGAATTCTGGTACGCCGTCCACCTCCTGACGTACGTGGCGGTCCTGACCGCGCTCCCCCACCAGTTCAGTGTGGGCGGCCTCTTTGCCGAAGGCACCTGGCAGCGCTGGTACTGGCTGGCACTGTGCATCGGAACCGGCGCCGCCCTGCTCTACTACCGGGTGGCCCAGCCGCTGGCAGCAACGTTCAGGCACCAGCTGACCGTCAGGCGGGTGGTACGGGTGGCCCCCGGAGTGGTGAGCATCGAGATGTCCGGCCTGCGCCTGGACCAGCTGGCAGGCAGCGGTGGCCGGTTCTTTATCTGGCGGTTTCTGGCTCCCGGACTGTGGTGGCACCCGCATCCGTTCAGCCTGTCCGCCGATCCCGTCAGTTTCGACGCCGCCGGCGAAGGGACGCTGAGGATCACGGTCCGCAACCTGGGCGCGGGTTCGGCCCAGCTCGCGTCACTCAGGCCCGGCACCAAGGTGGCGCTGGAGGGTCCGTACGGGCTGTTCAGCACGGCCGCGCGGAGCCGCAACCACGTGGTCATGGTCGGTGCCGGGATTGGCATTACCCCGATCCGTGCCCTGCTGGAGAGCACGCCATTCCAGCCCGGGAACGCCACTGTCATTCTCCGCGGCCACAGCGAATCCGAGCTTTACCTGGGCGAAGAAATCCTCGACCTCTGCCGGCAGCGGGGAGCCACGCTCTTCCATCTGACCGGCTCCCGCCCGGCCGGCGTCCGGACCTGGCTGCCGGAGAGTTCCGCGCGTGCCGGCCACCGGCTGGCCAGTTTTGACCCGCACGTCGCCGATGCAGATGTCTACGTCTGCGGCCCGGCCGCCTGGGCGCAAAGCGTGCTTGAGGACGCCCGCGCCGCCGGCGTCCGGGAAGACCAACTCCACTACGAAAGGTTCGACTGGTGAGAACCCGCGCAGCCGTTTCAGCAGCCCTGGCCTCCGCCGGCATCCTCATCGCAGGCTGGCAGTCGGGCGTCCACACAGCCGATACAAGCAGCTCCGTCGCGAGCGCGGCGACTGGCACCACCGGCGCCGAAGCGCTCGGCCCGGACGACTCAACGGCTTCGTCCGGCTCGTCGGGCGCGGGCACTACAGGCGCCTCGGGCACCACGGGGGCCTCGGCCAAGGCAGTGGGGACGTACGCCGGCTCAGTCGTCCAGACCCGGTTCGGCTCCGTCCAGGTGCAGATCACCGTGCAGGCCGGAAAGATCACTGACGTCACGGCGCTCCAGCTGACCGATGCTGAACGCAGGTCCGTGCAAATCAGCAACCGGGCGGCCCCGCTCCTGCGCGCCGAGGTGCTCCAATCCCAATCCGCGGACGTGCAGACCATCAGCGGTGCCACGGTGACTTCCGACGCGTACTTGAACTCCCTGCAGGCGGCCCTCGATGCAGCCAACCTCTAAGCTGGGCGGCTCTGCCCTGAAGGCCAGGACCTTTGGCTCCATGGGCACCGTCATCAGCCTGACCGTTCCTGCCGGGGCCGTCCCGGGAATAGCGGGGGACGGGGAGCGCGAGCTCGACGCCACAGCTGCCGCCGTCGAACGGGTGTTTGCCCGCGCGGATGAGACCTTCAGCCTGTACCGCCCCGATTCGGAGGCCAGCCGGCTAGCCCGCGGGGAGCTTTCTCTTCGGGACTCATCCGCCGGGATGCGGGACCGCTACGCGGAGGCGCTCAGCTGGCGGCTCATGACGGAGGGCTCATTCTCCCCGGAACGGCCCGACGGCGTGCTGGACCTTTCGGGGATCATCAAGGGCCACGCGATCGGGCAGGCCGGTGAGGCGCTGCGAAGCCGGGGGATCACTGACTGGTGCCTGAATGCCGGCGGTGATGTGCTGGTGATGGGCTCGCCGGTGCCAGGCAGCGGAGCTTCGTGGGCGGCCGGCGTCGTTGATCCGCTGGACCGCTCGGCGCTGCTTTCCGCCTACGGACTGGGCGGGCCAGGCACCCGGCGGGCCCTTGCGACGTCGGGCTCGGCGGAGCGGGGTGACCACATCTGGACTGCGGGCTGCCGCGGAGTCGAGTTCGCCCAGGTCTCCGTGGCCGCGGCCGACATTGTCACGGCCGATGTGCTCGCGACGGCGATCGTTGCGGGCGGGACCGCGATGCTGCACCGGGCCACTGACGGCTGGGACATCGATGTGCTCGCCGTCCGCCGGACCGGGGAACTGCTCGCAACGCCGGGATTCCGCGACTAGGTTGCCGTTCTAGAGGTGGGTTAGCTGGCCGTACTTCGGCTCCAGGCCGTCGCCGGACGACTTGCCGGTGACGCGCCGGACAACCCACGGGCCGGCGAATTCACGGACCCATCGGGCATTCGCACGGATGGCGTCCACACGCCTCAGTTCAGGTACCGGAGTCATGGGCGGGACGTCTATCGAGTGCTCGTGGGCCAGGACCGTGAGGACGCGCTTGGCCATGTTCGCGTGGCCGGCGGCGGACATGTGCATCCGGTCCGTGGCCCACATGCCCCAGTCGTAGTACTCGCTGAAACGCCAGTAGTCGACCAGCAGGGCGCCGTGGTCCCCGGCGATGCCGCGAACCAGTTCGTTGTAGATGGCTGTGCGGCCGCGCATGGTGCCGAAAATTTTGGAGCCCCGCGCGTCGAAGCCGGTGAACATCACCACAGTGGCGCCGGTGGCCGTGAGCTTGCGGACCCCGGCGTCGTACTCGGCCAGCAGGTCATCGATGTCGACCTTGGGCCGGAGGATGTCGTTGGCGCCGGCGTAGATGCTAACCAGGGTGGGTTGGAGTGCGACGGCGGCATCCACCTGTTCGGCCATGATCTGGCGGAGTTTCCTGCCGCGGATGGCAAGGTTCGCGTACCCGAAGCCCGGATCGGCAGCGCCGAGCCCCTCTGCCACCCGGTCCGCCCAGCCCCGGACGCCGTTGGGCCGGGTGGGGTCGTCGTCGCCGACGCCTTCCGTAAAGGAGTCTCCAAGGGCTACATAGCGGGACGTGAAATCCATGGTTCAAGTCTGCCAGCAGTTGCCGCGAGCAACAAAGACGGGGCTGCCCGACGGCGGCGCAGTCAGCGTCGCGCTTAGCTGTCCCGCAGGATCCAGTGGTCGTCGTCGAGCCGGCCGACGATTTTTTCGCCGATCCGGGCCAGGTCCGCGACGTCCTGGGGGCTCAAGGCGTCGAGGAACAGCGACCGGACGGCCTCCACGTGGCCCGGGGCGAGCTTCACAATCGTCTCCATGCCGGCTTCGGTCAGGTGCGCCGTGGTGACGCGGGCGTCGCCGGGGTGCGGCCGGCGCTCAAGCCAGCCGCGGTTCTGCAGCTTGGTGACCACATGGGAGAGCCGGGACAGGGAGGCGCTGGTGCGCGCCGCGAGCTCACTCATGGGCAGGAAGCGCCCCTCGGCCTCGGAGAGCATCGCCAGCACGTTGTAGTCGAACAGGGAAAGCTTGCCCGCGGCATGGAGCTGGGTGTCCAGGGCTGCTGGCAGCATGGTGTTGATGCTGAGCTGGGCAAGCCAGGCCCGGCGTTCGTCGGCGTTGAGCCAGCGGGGTTCGGTCATGGCTACATTCTAGGAGACTGGAAGCTTGACGATTCAACTTCAGGCTGGGGAATTCCAGAAAAGTTCCCGCCTGTCCGCGGCCTGCTACCGGTAGGCTGGCCGCATGTACGTAGTCTCCCTGACATACAAGGTCCCCGACGACATTGTGGAGTTCCATCTTTCGGCGCACGTGACGTGGCTGCAGACGGCCTTCGACGAGGGTGTCTTCATGGTCGCTGGGCGCAAAATCCCCCGCACCGGCGGCCTGTTGCTCTCCAACGCGGACCGGGCCAGCCTTGACGCTTCCCTGGCCAAGGACCCTTTCTACGTCAATGGTGTGGCTGATTTCGAAGTCATGGAGTTCCACGCCAACAGGGTGGCTCCGGGCTACGAAAACCTGCTGGACAGCTGAGCCCTGGCGGCTACCCGGCGCCCGCCTGGCTGCCGTCGCGCTGATTCTGCAGCAGCTTCTTCAGGCCACCCTTGCGCGGGACCTTCACGGGTTCGGGCCAGCGCGGCCGGAGCTGGTCGCCGAGGGTGACGCCGCGGAGCTTGCGTCCAAACAAGGGCAGCACCCAGTCGTGGACCCAGCGGCGCTGCCGGCGTTCCCACTCCCGCCAGCCCGGTTTCACCTGCGGCTCCCACTCCTTGGGCTTGATCTTGTGGGGCACGCCGAGGTGGTCCAGGACCTGTGAGGCAAGGTATTTGTGGCCTGCCTTGGACATATGCAGCCGGTCCAAATCCCACATCCGCGGGTCATGGAATGCGTCGAAGCACCAGTAGTCCACCAGCACCGCGCCGTAGCGGCCGGCGATCTCGCGGACGCGCCGGTTGTAGAAGGCGTTGCGTTTCTTCAGCGGCTCCAGCAGCGCGGAGACCTTGACGTCGAAGCCGGTGAACAGCACCAAGGTTGCCCCTGTGCCGGCGAGCGCAGCCACCAGGGTCTCGTAGTCCTGCATGAGGGAGCCGATGTCGGTGCCGAAATCCAGGATGTCGTTGCCGCCCGCGTACAGGGTGACGAGGGTCGGCTCCATGGCCAGGGCGGGACCGAGCTGTTCGGTGATGATGTGGCGCAGCCGTTTGCTGCGGATGGCCAGATTGGCGTACTCCCACCCCGGCTGCGCTTTGGCCAGCTTTTCCGCGACCCGGTCCGCCCAGCCCCGCACGCCGTTCGGGAACCGCGGATCGTAGTCCCCCACGCCCTCGGTGAAGGAATCCCCCAAGGCAACGAAGACCCGCCGCCCACCTCGATCCGGAAGCAAAGGA
>NZ_CAKKMF010000150.1 GCF_918697925.1 Arthrobacter sp. Bi26 | reverse complement strand
CAGAAGCCGGCCAGCTCCAGCTCAACGCCTTCGAACCGATCATCGTCCACAGCCTCCACAAGAGCATCTCCCACCTGGAAGCCGCCTGCCGCACCCTCACGGCCCGCTGCGTCCGGGGCATCACCGCGAACACCGAACACCTCCGCCTCACGGTGGAACAGTCAATCGGCCTCGTCACCGCCCTGAACCCGCAACTGGGCTACGCCACGGCCACGGCCATCGCGCAGGAAGCCCTCGCCACCGGCAAGGGCGTCGCGGAGCTCGTACTCGAACATGGACTGCTCACCGCCGAGCAGCTCACCGAGCTCCTCAGCCCACAACGCCTGGCCAACCTGAGCAAGTAGCGCACCTCCGAACCCCGAAGGACCCTCATGACTCATCCCGACACTGCCCGCGCCCTAAAACAGCCAACCCAAGAACTACCGGCCCCACCACGAGAAGCCATCTCCGACCACACCATTCCGGCGCATGCCCACGCCTCCGGGGCCGCGCTCCACGCCGAAGACCAGGGCTACCACAAAGGCCTGAAACCCCGGCAGGTCCAGATGATCGCGATCGGCGGCGCCATCGGCACCGGCCTGTTCATGGGCGCCGGCGGCCGTCTCGCCACCGCCGGACCGGCCCTGATCATCAGCTATGCGGTCTGTGGGTTCTTCGCCTTCATGATCCTGCGCGCCCTCGGCGAACTCGTGATGCACCGGCCGTCGTCGGGCTCCTTCGTCTCCTACGCCCGCGAATTCTTCGGCGAGAAAGCCGCGTTCGTTACGGGCTGGCTGTACTGGCTGAACTGGGCCATGACGGCGATCGTGGACATCACCGCCGTCGCGCTGTATATGAACTTCTTCAAGAAGTACTGGGCGCCCATCGCGGACGTACCGCAGTGGGCCTGGGCCCTGGCGGCCCTGATCCTGGTCCTTGGCCTGAACCTCATCAGCGTCAAGGTGTTCGGCGAGCTTGAATTCTGGTTCGCGCTCATCAAGGTCGTGGCGCTCGTGTCCTTCCTGCTCGTGGGCATCTACTTCGTCATCTTCGGCACACCCGTGGCCGGCCAGGAGGTCGGCTTCAGCCTTATCGCGGACAACGGCGGCATGTTCCCCAACGGCCTTCTGCCGGCCATCGTGGTGATGCAGGGCGTCGTGTTCGCTTACGCCTCGATCGAACTGATCGGCACCGCCGCCGGCGAGACCGAAAACCCGGAGAAGATCATGCCGCGGGCCATCAACACGGTGATTGTGCGCATCGCCGTGTTCTACGTCGGCTCGCTCGTGCTGCTTTCCCTGCTGCTGCCCTACAGCTCCTACAAGGCCGGCGAAAGCCCCTTCGTGACATTCTTCGGCTCCATCGGGGTGGACGGCGTGGACGCCATCATGAACCTCGTGGTCCTTACCGCGGCGCTGTCCTCGCTCAACGCGGGCCTCTACTCCACCGGCCGGATCATGCGTTCGATGTCCGTTTCGGGTTCCGCGCCGAAGTTCGCCGCCCGGATGAACAAGTCCGGTGTCCCTTACGGCGGCATCGCCCTCACTGCCGGCGTGGCTGTCCTGGGCGTGATCCTGAATGCCGTGGTCCCGGCCGAGGCCTTCGAGATCGTCCTTAACGTCGCATCGCTGGGCATCATCAGCACCTGGGCCATGATCGTCCTGTGCCAGATGCAGCTTGCCCGGCTCGCAGCCCGCGGAGAACTGCTCCGGCCCGCGTTCCGGATGCCGGGCGCACCCGTCACGGGCTGGATCACCCTGGCCTTCCTCCTGGCGGTGCTGGTCCTCATGGCCTTCGACTCGCCTGTAGGAACGTGGACCATCGCCTCCCTCGCAGTCATCATCCCGCTCCTGATGCTCGGCTGGCGCCTCTGCCGGCACCGCATCCTGGAGATCGCCGCGGTCCGGGACGGGTTCACCGGCCCGTATCCGCTCGTCGCCGCCCGGCCCATGGGCAGCGCCGATGGCAGCGCCGGCGCGGATTCGGAGTGACGCCCCGGCAGTCCGCCTCCGCGTAACGCAACGTCCCCGCAACCTCTCATGCACCCCGTTCGCATATGCTCAGCAGACCAGCCCACACTGGCGCCCACCGGCTCAGCGACGAACCATCCGGGAGACACTTCATGACCAACTGGCGGATCAGGGACTTCCATTCGGCCGACCTCGACGGCATCCTGCACCTCTGGGAATCCCTCAAAGAATCAAACGTGGAGCCCGTCTACGCGCTCTCGGAGGTCCTGGCCTCGTGCGAAAAGGACCACGCCGTCGTCGCGGTGCAGGGCGAGCAGGTGGTGGGCGCCGCCGTCGGACGGGCCGCGCATGACCAGGGCTGGATCGTTTTCCTGGCCACGTTGCCCGAGTTCCGGGGCCGCGGAATCGGCACCTCGCTGCTGGCCTCGGTCGAGAACCGGATGGCCCCGCACGGGCTCAACAAGCTCTCGGCCCTGATGCCCGAATCCGAAACCCGGGTGGAGGCGTTCCTGGGCCGCGGATTCGCGCTGAAGAAGAACCTGCGCTACTTCGAACGGAAAATCCCGGTCCAGCGCCAGGAGCTGGAACCCCTCAGCCTGCTTGGCGGCCGGATCCTGGCCCGCGACCTGTGGGAGAACGTGGCCGGTATGCGCAACGAGAAGGAACTGCTGGAACGCCGGCTGGTCCTTCCGCTCGCCGAGGCCGACCTCGCCGACGAATACGGCGTGGTGCCGCCGCGGGCAGTGGTCCTCTTTGGACCGCCCGGTACCGGCAAGACGACGTTTGCCAAGGCGATCGCGTCCCGGCTCGAATGGCCGTTCGTGGAGGTTTTCCCCTCCCGGCTGGCCTCCGACCCCAAGGGGCTGGCCGGGGCGCTGCGCGAGACCTTCCTGGAGATCGCCGAACTCGAGCACGCGGTGGTCTTCATCGACGAGGTGGAGGAGATCGCCGCGCAGCGCTCGGGCGAACCGCCCTCTCCCCTGCAGGGCGTCACCAACGAGCTCCTCAAGATCATCCCCGCCTTCCGCGAACAGCCCGGCCGGCTCCTGGTCTGCGCCACCAACTTCATCCGGGCGCTGGATTCGGCGTTCCTGCGCCACGGCCGGTTCGATTACGTCATCCCGATCGGCCTGCCGGACCGGCAGGCCCGCGAGGCGATGTGGCAGCGCTTCATCCCCGTCGCCGTGGTGGACGACGTCGACGTCGAGCTGTTGGTGGACCGCACGGAAGGCTTCTCCCCCGCGGACATCGAGTACGCGGCCCGCAGCGCCTCCCAGCGGGCTCTCGAAAAAGCGGTGTACGACGACGGCGGCTTGGCGTCCGGCGGCAGCGCCTCAGTCCGCGAGGCGGTCCGGAAGGGTCCGGCCACCCAGGACTACCTCGATGCGATCGCGGACACCCGCACCACGGTCAGCGCCGAAGTGCACCAGCAGTTCCTCGAGGACATCGACGACCTGGGGCGCGTCTAGATGAACTCCGTCAGCAGGTTGTGAGGGGGCCAGGCCGCGATCAAGGCGCCCAGCGGCAGTATGCTTGTGATTGGGGCCACAGTTGGGCCCCAATTTCGCTTGACGACAATGGAGCCACCGTGCGTAGTCCCCGGTCGCTATTTCCAACCCCGGTAACGGCCCCGACGCCGTCTGCTGCCAGGCGTGTCACAGCATCGATGCAGCTCGGCATCAGGTCCGGGCAGGGGCCGCTTCGCAGAATCATTGAAGAGTCCTGGAAGCGTTCGCTGCGGCTGCAGGCCAACCCTGACATGCCGCCGTCCTCGGTACTCCTCGATGGTGAGGCGCTTGAGGAGTACCGTCGCGGCCATCCGCTGGCGTCAATCATGCCGGTGATTAACAAACTGCTGATTCAGCCCAGTTCCGAACAAGGGTTGCTCGTGGCCGTCGGGGATGAGCTGGGCAGGCTCCTGTGGGTCGACGGGGATGCTGCCCTGCGCCGGCGTGCCGAGGGCATGCTGTTCGTTGAGGGCGCGGACTGGTCCGAGGCCAGCGTGGGCACCAGCGCTCCTGGAACCGCCCTGGCGCTGGGCCGCAGCATCCAGGTTTCCGGTCCCGAGCATTTCAACCGGGCCGTTCACGCGTGGAGCTGCACGGCGGTGCCGTTCCGTGATCCAGATACCGGGGCCGTGATCGGAGTCCTGGATATCACCGGCACCGAGACGGCAGTCGCTCCGCATACCCTTTCCCTCGTGGAGGCTGCGGTCGCGGCCGCACAGGCGCAGCTGCGCGTGGAGCGTCTTCTGCTGGCCGCCGCGAAGCGCGACCGGCTCGCACGGCGGCGAAAACCTGTTTCCGCCACCGGGCCCAGAACGGTTCCCAGCAGCCCGGTCCGAAGCCTCTATCGCAACAGCCTGCAGCTGCTCGGCCGCGACCACGCGCTGCTCAGCATCGAAGGAAGAACGGTATCGCTGTCTCCGCGGCACAGTGAGATGCTGGCCCTGCTGAGCATCCATCCGGATGGTCTCAGCGGCGAGGAGCTGGGCAGCATGCTGTTCGGGGAAGTCTCAGCCATGACACTTCGGGCGGAGATGGTCCGGTTGAGGAAAGTCCTTCAGCAGTTCAATCCTGCCGCCGTGCCGGAATCCCGGCCCTACAGACTCACCGTGGACGTGCTGCCGGACGCCGGACAGGTTCTCAGTTGCCTCCAGCGCGGGGCACACAGGGTTGCCCTGGAAATTTATCGCGGCCCGGTGTTGCCTCGCTCGGAGGCTCCGGGTGTGGTGACGCTGCGGAGGCGCGTCTCCACACTCCTTCGGGAGGCGGTTCTAACGGACGGCAGCGCGGAAGCCCTGCTCCAGTATGCGGAACTTCCCGAAGCGAGCGATGACATTGCCGTCCGCATGGCAGCGCTGAAGCTGCTGCCGCCCCGCTCACCCAAGAGGGCTGCGGTGGTGGCCGACCTGGAGCGCCTGGAATCCGAACTCGGAACACGCCAGCCCGGGTGACCTGACTCACAAGGCTGCAACCTCGTCGCAACCCTCCCTTCCCTAAGCTTTAGGCAACAGCCATCATCCTGCTCAGCAGAAGTGCCGGGGATGATTGTGCTTCACACTCCAGACCAGGACTGCCTGGGTCACGTTCCACGGCAGCGACGCGGACTGGAACTGTGGCGGGTTATCCATACCCTGACAATCCGCGGGCCTCACCGCACACCCCAGGTGAGGCTTTCGGCGGACAACGGGCTTCACGCCCGGCTTCTGGCCCGATGTTCAATTCATGCCTGCGCATTATTTGCTGCGGCTACAAAACGACGAAGGAATATCGACAATGACGACGATGAAAGCAGCTGTAGTTACTGAATTTGGTAAGGATCTCCAGATCCAGGACCTTCCTGTCCCCACCCCGGGACGCGGCGAGGCACTGGTCAAGGTCATCACCACGGGTGTCTGCCACACCGACCTGCACGCCGCGGAGGGAGACTGGCCGGTCAAGCCGTCACCGCCGTTCATTCCCGGCCACGAAGGCGTCGGCGAGGTCGTGGCCCTCGGCGAGGGCGTCACCGATCTGGCCGTCGGCGATTTGGTCGGCAACGCGTGGCTCTGGTCAGCCTGCGGCGACTGCCAGTACTGCCGGACCGGCTGGGAAACCCTGTGCGAGGCCCAAAAGAACGCCGGCTACAGCGTCGACGGTTCCTTCGGCGAATACATGCTGGTGGACAGCCGTTTTGCCGCCCGCATTCCGGCCGGATCGGACCCGGTGGAAATCGCACCCGTTCTCTGTGCGGGAGTCACCGTATACAAGGGCTTGAAGATGACCGAGGCCAGGCCGGGCCAGTGGGTCACCATCTCGGGGATCGGCGGACTCGGGCACATCGCCGTCCAGTACGCCGTAGCCATGGGGCTGCGGGTCGCGGCAGTGGACATTGCCGACGACAAGCTCGCCCTGGCCAAGAAGCACGGTGCAGAGCTGACCGTCAATGCCCTGCACGAAGACCCCGTCGAAGTCATTCAGCGCGAAACAGGAGGATGCCATGGAGTCCTGGTCACGGCAGTGCACCCGTCAGCGTTCGGGCAGGCCATTGGGATGGCACGGCGTGGCGGAACGATCGTGTTCAACGGGCTGCCGCCGGGGGACTTCCCGGCGCCGATTTTCGAGATTGTGCTCAAGGGCCTGACGGTCCGCGGTTCCATTGTGGGCACCCGGCAGGATCTGGAGGAAGCCCTGGAGTTCTACGCCCAGGGCAAGATCCACCCCACGGTGTCCACGAGGGAGCTCTCCGAAGTGAATGCTGTTCTTGACGAGATGAAGCACGCCAAGATCGACGGCCGCGTGGTCATCAAGTACTGAGCAATCCCGGCTGGCTGCGCCGGCGGCGTATCCCTAGGCACCCTGGGGATACGCCGCCGCCGCAGGCACGCATTTGTCACCGCAGAATATGTAAGAAAGAACAGGGGTTACCCATGTCCAACGCCCGCACCGTGGTATCACCCGGCCTCATCCAGGCAGGCGACGCTTTCGAAAATCTGTCCCAGGAGAACCGCCGGTTCGCGCCTTCGGCCGAGTTCGCGGCGAATGCGGTGGTCACCGCCGGCGAGTACGCCGAGGCCGACGCCGACCGCCCCGCGTTCTGGGCGAAGCAGGCCCGGGAACTGCTGGACTGGTCCAAGGACTTCACCCAGGCGCTGGACTGGTCCAACCCGCCGTTCGCGAAGTGGTTCGTCGGCGGGGAGGTCAACGCCGCCTACAACGCCCTGGACCGGCACGTCGAGGCCGGCCACGGGGACCGGGTGGCGATCTACTTCGAGGGCGAGCCCGGCGATACCCGCACCTACACCTACGCACAGCTCACCGAGGAAGTGAAGAAGGCCGCGAACGCCTTCGAGTCGCTGGGCGTGGCCAAGGGCGACCGCGTCGCGGTCTACCTGCCCATGATCCCCGAGGCCGTCA
>NZ_CAKKMF010000149.1 GCF_918697925.1 Arthrobacter sp. Bi26 | reverse complement strand
ACGGGGTCGGCGCCGGGCGGATCGGAGCGGTCCGCGCCGGCCCCGATCAGGCCAGCAAGCGCGGCAGCGGACGCGGCGACGGCCTCCACGGCCGCCCTGCTCTCCGCACTCCATGCTGTCCTGCTGTGAGCTGTCCTGCTGTGAGCTGTCCTGCTGTCCATACCCACAGCATCTCAGGACGCACCGACATTTTAGAGGCAGTTGCTTGGGATGCCGCATGACCTCTGATCTGCGGTGACAGCCATGCCCGGGCAGGGATTTTGACCGGCGCTGTGGTCGCCGTGGTGCCTGCAACCGGGTCTACTGCGGGCCTGTTCGTGCAAGCCTGGAACTCGCCCTCCCGTCCATCAAGGCTCAGGCCGGCGCTGCGGGCTGAGGTGCGTGCCCAGCAGAGGCCCGGCAGACCGCCACCCTCAGACGGCGCCCTCAGGCGCGCCGGGGCGCCGGGCTGGAGGCCTTCAGCGCACGGGAGATCCCGTGCGCTGCGGTCAGGAGCGCCGGGACGGTGAGGGGCACGGCGGCTTCCTGCCGCGGAACGATGGCATTCAGCGCGGCGGCGACGGTGTTGTCCGGGCCGAAGACCGGCACTGCGATGCCCGTCCACTCTGTGACGCCGATACCCGGCAGGGCAACGTAGCCGCGCTGCCTGATGTCCGCCAGATGCTTCCGGATGAGTGCCGGGTCAGTAATGGTCTCCGCGGTCACAGCCGCCAGCGGGCGTGAAAGCACCTCGTCCTGAAAGGAGGGCGGCGCGTAGGCGACCAGCACCAGGCCGGAGGAGGCGGCGTGAATCGGCATCCTCTGGGCAATATGGGCGGCGTCCAGGCTGGATTGGGGCGAGGACAGCCGCTCGACGTAGAGCACGGTCCCGTGGTCCAGCACGGCGAGGGTGGTGTGCTGGTGGACGGCCGCTTGGACATCCTCCATGAAGGGCAACGCCAACTCACGAAGATTCAGCGCACGCGATCCCCGTGCGGCCAGCTCCCACATCCGCATCCCCGACCGCAGGTTCCCGTCCGCCAGCCGCTCGATCAGGCCGTGCAGCACCAGATCGTCCACGAGCCGGTGGGCGGTGGTCAGGGGCAGGTCTGCCCGGCGGGCGAGGCCGGTGAGCGTCATGGTCGGAAGGTCGCGGTCGAACGCGCTCATGAGCCGCACGACGCGGCTGATGACCGATTCACCGGTGGGTGAGTTTGCCACGGACGTCTCCGGCCCTTCGCCTTAGCCGGCTTCCACGGTGGCCGCACGCTCCACACCCCGGTTGGCGGCGAGCTTCGCGATGTCTCGGCCCGCGCGGTAACCGAACACCAGGGCCGGGCCGATGTGTGAGCCGTAGCCCGGGTAGCCGCCCCCAAAAACGCTGACGGCTGCCGCACCGACCGCCATCAGGCCGGGAATCGCCGTTCCCTCTTCGGTGGTGACCTCGGAGTGTTCATTGACGCCGATGCCGGCGAAAGTGCCCAGGTCGCCCATCTGGATCGTGGCCGCGTAGTACGGTCCCTTGCCGACTGGGGCCAGGTTGGGGTTCGGCATGTGCTCCATATCCCCGCGGAAGTGGTTGTACAGGGTGGAGCCGCGGCCGAACGCCGGATCCTCGCCGCGTTCCGCTGCCGGATTGAACCCGGCCACGGTCTCCTTCAGACCCGCTGCATCGATGCCGAGCTTGCCGGCCAGCTCCGCAAGGGTGGCGCCCTTGACCAGGTAGCCCGTTTTGTAGAAGTAGCCGCGCGGCATCGGCCAGGGCTTGGCATAGCCTATGCCGTACTTGTGCATGGTCTTGGCATCGCCGATTACATACCCGAACGTCTTGTCCTCGTCCTTGTTGTGCTCAATCATGGTCCCGCCGAAGTCGTGATAGCTCAGGGCTTCGTTCCCGAAGCGCTTGCCGTGACGGTCGACGGCGATCAGCCCCGGCAGTCCGATGGCGCGCAGGTGCGGGAAGAGACGCTCTTTGCCATTGAGGTACTTGAAAACGGTCACCGGCGCCCAGGACCCCACGCTGAACACCGAATCGTCGATGTGGCCGCCGGCACTGATCGCCAGGCTGGCGGCGTCACCGCCGTGGCCCACGGTCGGGGTGAAGTGGTCGTCGGCGTCGTGCGGGAAATACTGCTTCCGCAGTTCCTTGCTGCCGGAGAAACCGCCGGCGGCGAGGATGACGCCCAGGCGTGCCTCCACGGTGGTGGAATGCTCACCGCCGATGACAGCGCCGGTGATGGTTCCGGCGTCGTCCTTGGTCAGGGAGAGGACAGGAGATGAATTCCAGAGGCGCACACCCAGGTCATCGGCACTCTTCACCATGCGGGTCATCAGCGCGTTGCCGTTGGAACGCAGGACCGGCCGCTTGTACCGGGCGGCGTCGGCCCAGGTGCGCAGCAGCTTCTTCGCCACGTAGACGAACGACTTGACCGACTGGTTCACATGGAAGAACTCGTTGATGTCGGGACCCACCTGCGGCATGTAGCCAAAGACGGTGTAGGAACTCATATAGGGCTGCATCAGGAGCCGCTTGTCCCCCAGCACGCGCGCGTCGACATCCTGCGGAAGGATTGCCCGGCCCGAGAGTTTGGCGCCCTGCAGGTCCATCTTGTAGTCCGGTGACTTCTCCGGGTAGGTGAACTTCACCTCGGTCTCGTTCTCGAAAAAGCAGATGGCTTCCGGCGCGGTGTTCAGGAACTCGCTCACCCCGGCCTCGTTGAACGTATCCGGCGCCAGGTTTCGCAAGTAGGTCTCCGCTTCCTCCCGGGTGTCCCCTTGCTCCACGCCCTGCTTGTTGCCGGGAACCCACGCCCAACCGGCGGAGATCGCCGTCGTGCCGCCGAAGTACCGTTCCTTCTCGGCCACGATCACGTTCAGTCCTTGCGAGGCGGCTTTCAACGCTGCGGCCATTCCGGCCACACCGGAGCCGATGACGAGGACATCACAGAGGACGGGTTTACTCATGGTTTTGCTCCGTTCAGTCGGCCGCGCGCTTCGCTGCGGCAGCCGGGGTGGAATGCCAGACCCCCAGTAGAGCCGGTGACGCGGATCACCGCGAGGACGATTACCATTGAGCGGGAATCCTGAGGAGGTTCATTGGCCAACTCCGCATCGGGCGAGTCGATCATCGGCCGCTTTGTAAAGATCGTCAGCGCCTTTGACGACCGCCACCCGTCCATGAGCGTCGCAGAACTGGGCCGGCGTACCGGCCTTCCCGTGACCACCACCTACCGCCTGGTCAATGACTTGCTGCTCGAGCGTCTGCTCGATCGTGAGCCGGGCGGCAATGTGCACATCGGGACCCGGATGTGGGAACTGGTGTCGCGCGGGTCCAAGATGGTGGGCTTGAGGGAGGCCGCCCTGCCGTTCATGGAGGACGTCCAGGCCGTGGTCCAGCATTCGACCACGCTGGGCATCCTGGACTCCGATGAGGTCCTCTACATCGAGCGGATCGGCTCGCATTCCACCATTGTGGACATCACGAAAATCGCCGGCCGCCTCCCACTGCACGCCACATCGTCGGGACTGGTGCTGCTGGCCAATTCGCCGTCCGAGTATCAGGAAACCGTCCTGGCCCGGGCCCTGACGAAGTTCACCGAAACCACACTCACCGACCCTTCCCAGCTCCGCCGCCACCTGGCCGAGATCCGGCAGCGGGGCTACGCCGTGATGCCCGGGGTGATCGTGAAGGAATCCAGCGGCATCGCCGTCCCCGTCTTCGGCCCGGACAATACGGTCGTCGCGGCGCTGAGCGTCGTGGTGCCCCGGAACGAGGAGAATGTCCCCGCCCGGGTTCCGGTTCTGCTGGCTTCCGCACGCGGCATCTCCCGCGCCTTGGGCTGGCGCGGGGAGCTCAAGGGCGCCCTCCGCCAGAGCCACTAAACGGAGCCACTAAGCAAAGCCACCAAAAGGTCGCTTTTCCGTTCATCGGCAATCGTGTGGTTGGCGTCACAGCTCCGCTGTCACTCTGGCTGGGACGCAGCAAAGAGGCTGCTGGAGTTACGAGGAGCAGACCACATGAACCCCACAGCGAACCGCGTGGCCGGAAAGACCGCAATCGTCACCGGCGGCCGCGGCGATCTGGGCAGCGCCACCGCCGCCCTGCTGGCCCAACATGGCGCCAAGGTCGCCAGCCTGGACGTTGCGGGCATTCCGTCCGCCGCCATTCACGAAAACATCAGCCAGTACGACGTCGACGTCACCAGCGAGGACAGCGTCGCCGAGGCGATCCGCCGGGTGACAGACGACCTCGGCGCCCCCGACGTCCTGGTCAACGCCGCCGGCATCATCGGCCCGGCCGGCGCGTCCCACACCGCCACCGTCTCTGACTTCGACACGATCTTCGACGTCAATGTCAAGGGCGTCTGGCTGATGACCAAGTACGTGGTCCCGGGAATGATCAAGAAGGGCGCCGGCAGCATCGTGAACTTCTCCTCCATCCACGGCATCACCGGCGGCAGGAACGTGCCGCTTTACCACGCCACGAAGGGCGCCGTCCGGCTGCTGAGCAAGTCGGATGCGGCGGCCTACGGAAGCCACGGCATCCGAGTGAACTCCATCCATCCCGGGTCTATGAACACCCGGATGAGCCGCCGCTCCGCCGAACAGTCGGAGATCGGCGCGGAACAGTATTACAAGCAGCTCGTCGGCTCCAATCCGCTGCCCCGGCAGGGCGAACCGGACGAAATCGCCTACGGCGTCCTGTACCTGGCCTCGGACGAATCCCGTTTCACTACGGGCTCGGAACTCGTGATCGACGGCGGCTACACCGCCGTCTGACCTCTCCGCCCCTGACCTGCCGCTGTTGCCCCCGTTTCCCCGGGGAGGCTTCCCGGCCACGCAGGAACTTCTTCATTCTTTGAAAGGCAATACCCATGAAATTCGTCAGTGGAACCGCATCGGCCAGTTACGACGTCGTCGTCGTCGGCTCCGGCGCCGGCGCCCTCACCGCGGCTGCCACCGCCGCACGTGCCGGCAAGTCCGTCGTCGTCCTGGAAAAGAGCGTCCTGCTGGGCGGCACCTCTGCCGTCTCCGGCGGCATGCTCTGGGTCGCCGACAACCACCACGCCCGGGAAGCCGGGATCACCGATTCGAAGGAAGCGGCCGCCGAGTATGTCCGCGCCGTGGCGCGGGGCCGTGGGCGGGAGGAGCTCCTGGACGCCGCCCTGAACTACGGCGACCAGATGCTCCGCTTCGTGGAAGAGGAATGCGGCGTCCGCTTCATTTTCCTCAACAATTTCCCGGACTACCGCCAGGACCTGCCCGGCGCCATGGAGGGTGGCCGCACGGTGGAGCCCGAGCTGTTCAACAGCAAGGAAGCCCTCGGCGCGCTCACCTCCCATGTCCGCACCGACGGCCGCGCCCCGTTCACGATGCAGGAATACGAAAACTGGGGAGCGTTCACCAAGTTCCCTTGGGATGATCTCAACCAGCGCCAGGCCGACGGGCTCGTGGCGAAGGGCCAAGCCCTGGTGTCCATGCTCCTTGCGAGCCTGGTCCGCGACGGCGCCGCCCTCGTCACCGGCGCCCGCGGCCACCGGCTGCTCACGGGCGGCGGGCGGGTGACCGGCGTCGAACTCGAATCCGGCGACGTCTTCCGGGCGAACGACGGCGTGGTGCTGGCCACCGGCGGCTTCGAATGGGACAAGGCACTGGCCGATTCGATGCTCGCCTCGCGGCTGTACACGATGTGCTCGCCGCCCTCGAACACCGGCGACGGCCTGCGGATGTCCCAGCGGATCGGCGGCCAGACCCGCGGAACCCGCGAAGCCTGGTGGGCCCCGATGTCCATTACCGGCGACACCCGCGACGGGCAGCCGATCGGCACCCTGCTCCGCTTCGAACGCCAGGGCCCGGGCTCGCTGATGGTCAACCGCCACGGCCGCCGCTTCGCCAACGAATCCCAGAACTACAACGACCTCGCCCGCAGCCTGCAGTCCTGGGATTCCGCCAGGAACCAGACCCTCAACACCCCCGCGCATGTGATCGTGGACCACGCCTACATGGAGCGCTACGGCATCCTGGCCCACCGCGCCGGCCAGCCCACCCCCGCCTACCTGATCGAGGCGCCGACGCTGGAGGAGCTCGCGGCGAAAATCGGCGTTCCTGCCGAAAACCTGGCCGCGACGGTGGCCCGCTTCAACGAGTTCGCCGTCAAGGGCGAGGACCCCGACTTCGGCCGCGGCGAAAGCGCTTACGACAAATACTGGGGCGACGACGAGAACCCCTACCCGAACCCGTCCCTGGGTCCGCTGCGGACCGGGCCGTTCTACGCGATGGAAGTGGTCAACGGCGCGTTCGGCACCAACGGCGGCGTCGCCACTGACGGCCGGGCCCGGGTCCTGGACGTGGACAACCGCCCCATCGAGGGCCTCTATGCCGCGGGCAATACGACCGAAAACGCCTACGCGGCAGGGTACCCGGGCGCCGGCGCGACGCTCGGCCCGATTATGACCATGGGCTACCTCGCCGGCCGCACCATCGCCGGCCAGGACCCCGACTTCGTCTCGGGTGGCCCAACCGCTGTCGAGGCCGCCGCCGAACTGGTAGGAGCCTGAGATGATCCGCCACACCGTCCTCTTCAAGTTCAAACCGGACTTCCCGCCGGCCGACAAGCAGGCATGGATCGCAGGCCTCAACAGGATGACCGGGAATATCCCCGGCATGCTCAGCCTCACCCACGGCCCGGATGTGCTCAGCACCGAGCGCTCCTTCGACTACGCCATCGTGGCGGACTTCGAAAAGGTCGAGGACATCGCGGTGTACAACACCCATCCGCTGCACGAACCGCTCAAGGCATACTCATTCCCCAACAGCCAGCAGATCCTCTCGGTGGACTTCCACCTCGTGGATACCCAGCCGGCGGCCACTGAGACATCGTCGTCTTAAGGAGACCCCCATGCACAC
>NZ_CAKKMF010000148.1 GCF_918697925.1 Arthrobacter sp. Bi26 | reverse complement strand
GCTTGGGGGCTTCCGGGGCCGGTGCCTCGGCGGGCGCCGGTGCGGCGGGTGCTGCGGCGCCGGAGCCGATGACGGCCAGGACGGAGCCGACCTCGGCGGTCTCGTCCTCGTTGACGCGGATTTCCAGGAGGGTGCCGGCAACCGGGGACGGGATTTCGGTGTCAACCTTGTCGGTGGAAACCTCGAGCAGCGGCTCGTCGACCTCTACGGTATCGCCGACGCTCTTCAGCCAGCGGGTAACAGTGCCTTCGGTGACGCTTTCACCCAGGGCCGGCAGCGTGACGTCGTGTCCTTCACCCGCGGGAGCAGAAACCGGAGCTGCAGCCGGTGCCTCTGCGGCGGGGGCTGCGGGAGCCTCAGCCGCGGGGGCCGGTGCCTCCGCGGCCGGAGCCTCTTCGGCGGGTGCGGCGGCCGGAGCCTCTGCGGCGGCCGGGGCGGCGTCGCCCGAGCCGATGCGGACCAGCGGGGCGCCAACTTCAGCGGTCTCGTCTTCGGCGACGAGGATTTCCTCGATCACGCCGGCGATCGGAGAGGGGATCTCGGTGTCTACTTTGTCGGTGGAGACTTCGAGCAGCGGCTCGTCCACCTCTACCCGGTCACCGACCTGCTTGAGCCAGCGGGTGACGGTTCCTTCGGTGACGCTCTCACCGAGGGCGGGCAAGTTAACGGATTCAGACATGTCGTCCCCGTTCTCCTTATTGATCTTTAGTGCGGATGATTGCTGCCTTGTTCGAGCTTAGTGCACCCGGCATTTCCGGCCGGGTGCACCAAGCTCTGTTGTCTTGCGGAGATGCTTAGCCGTGGAGGGGCTTGCCCGCCAGCGCCAGGTGCGCCTCGCCCAGGGATTCGTTCTGGGTGGGGTGGGCGTGGACCAGCTGGGCCACGTCCTCCGGGTAGGCTTCCCAGTTCACGATCAGCTGGGCTTCACCGATCTGCTCGCCCATGCGGGCGCCGATCATGTGGACGCCCACCACGGGGCCGTCCTTCTGGCGGACCAGCTTGACCAGGCCGCTGGTGCCCAGGATGGAGCTCTTGCCGTTGCCGGCCAGGTTGTATTCCTGGGTCTGGATCTGGTCCTCGCCGAACTTCTCCTTGGCGGCCTTCTCGCTGTATCCGACGGTGGCGATTTCGGGTTCGGAGTAGGTGACCTTGGGGATGTTGACGTCCTCGACGATGACCGGCTTCAGGCCGGCGATCTCTTCGGCGACGAAGATGCCCTGCTGGTAGCCGCGGTGCGCGAGCTGCACGCCGGGGACGATGTCGCCGACGGCGAAGATGTTGCCGACGCCGGTGTGGAGGCGCTCGTTGGTGATGACGAAGCCGCGGTCGATGGTGATTCCGGCCTCTTCGTAGCCGAGGTTCGCCGTGACAGGGCCGCGGCCCACAGCTACGAGCAGGAGGTCGGCTTCGAAGGTCTTGCCGTCTACGAGGGTGACCTTGACGCCGTCGTCGTTCTGCTCGACCCCCTGGAAGAAGACACCGGTGGAGAACTTGATGCCGCGCTTCTTGAAGGCGCGCTCAAAAGCCTTGACGATCGTGGCGTCCTCATTCGGAACCAGCGACGGGAGGCCCTCGACGATCGTGACGTCGACGCCGAAGGACTTCCAGACAGAAGCGAACTCGACGCCGATCACGCCGCCGCCCAGGATGATCGCGCTCTTGGGGATGTAATCCATGGTGAGGGCTTCGTCGGAAGTGATGACCTTGCCGCCGATTTCCAGGCCCGGCAGCGTGCGGGAGTAGGAGCCGGTCGCGAGGACAATGTTCTTGCCCTTGTACGCGGTGCCGTTCACGACGACGGTGTCGGTGCCCTGAAGCTTGCCTTCACCCTCAATGACGGTGATGCCCTTCTTGCCCTTGATCAGACCCTGCAGGCCCTTGAACTTGCCGGCAATGATGCCGTCTTTGTACGCATTGACAGCGGTGATGTCGATGCTGTCAAGAGTCACGTTGACGCCGTACTTGGCCGAGTCGCGGGCGTGGTCGGCCAGCTCTGCCGAGTGCAGCAGGGCCTTGGTGGGGATACAGCCGTTGTGGAGGCACGTACCGCCGAGCTTGCCCTTTTCGATGAGGCCGACGGTGAGGCCGAGCTGGACAGCACGCAGCGCGGTGGCGTAGCCGCCGCTGCCGCCGCCGAGTACCAGGATGTCGAATTCTTGCGCAGTTGCCTGATCGGCCACTAAAACGCTCCCTCGCGTGAACGATGACACGAGAGTACGCATCATCTGGTCTTGGAACCTGCCTGCTGTGATTGTGCCAGCCGGCCGGTTCCCTTTCATTTGTGACTACTACATTGGGGTCTGCTTCTGGGAAACAAGGTTTACCTTAGCGAACCACTAATACATGCTCCACCTTGCCATGGCGTTTGTGGAGCGCTTGTGTCCAGTGTCACGCGGCTTTGTGGCCGGGGAAGCACCGCCGCCCCGGCCACAAAGCCGCAATGCCGACTAGACGGCCTTGGCGAGGATGTCCTCGACGTAGGCCACCAGGGTCCGGACGGTGCAGCCCGTGCCCTGCTTGTGGTTGTAGCCGTAGGGGCTGCCGCTGTTGAACGACGGGCCGGCGATGTCGATGTGTGCCCACGGGATCTGTTCGCCGTCCTTGCCCTTGCCCACGAATTCGCGCAGGAAGACGGCCGCGGTCATCATGCCGCCGTGGCGTTCGCCGATGTTGGCGATGTCCGCGACCTGCGAGTCCAGGCTGGCCCGGAGCTCTTCCGGCAACGGCATGGGCCAGACGAGCTCGCCCGCCCGGTCGGCGGCGGTCTTGATGGCGCCGGTGAGTGAGTCGGCGCCCATCACGCCGGCGGTGCGGTCGCCCAGGGCGATCAGCTGGGCGCCGGTGAGCGTTGCGACGTCGATGATGGCGTCCGGGAATTCCTGGCTGGCGGCGACGATGCCGTCGGCCATGACCAGGCGGCCCTCGGCGTCGGTGTTGAGAACCTCGACGGTCTTGCCGCCGAACATCGTCAGGACGTCGGCCGGGCGCTGGGCAGCGCCGGAGGGCATGTTTTCGGCGATGCAGAGCCACGCGGTCGCCTTGACGGGCAGCCCGAGGCCCGCCAGGGCCAGGACCGTGTTGAGGACGACGGCGGCGCCCGCCATGTCGGACTTCATGTCACCCATGCCCAGGGCCGGCTTGATGGAGATGCCGCCCGTGTCAAAGGTGATGCCCTTGCCCACGAGGGCGATCTTGGCCGTGGCCTTCGCCGGGGCGTACTCGACCTTTACCAGGCGCGGCTGCCGGGTGGAGCCCTTGCCGACCCCGAGGATGCCGCCGAAGCCCTCCTTCTCAAGGCGCTTCTCGTCCCAGACCGTCACCTTGACCGGCAGGCCCTTGGCCAGTTCCTTGGCGGCGTCGGCGAAGGACTCGGGGTAGAGGTGGCTCGGCGGCTGGTTCACCAGGGTGCGGGTCGCGTTCACGGCCGTGCCGATCAGGGACGCCCGGTGCAGGACCGGCTGGAGCGCCTTGTCGGTAGCGAAGTCGGTGCGGATGACGACGTTCTTCACCGGATCCTTGAGCCCGTCCTTGGAGGTCCGGAACTCGGTGTAGGAATACGCGCCCATCGCGGCGCCCTCGGCGACCGCCGCGACCTCGGCCAGGGTCGTCGTCGGAAGTGCCAGGGTGACGGTGGTGACGCCGGCCAGCTGGCGGACGGCCGAGCCGGCGGCGCGGCGCAGCGCCTCCTCGGAGACCGGCTGCTTCGCGGACAGTTTGCCGACGCCGGCAAGGAGCAGAACGGTGGCCCCGGCCTCGGGCAGGCCGGGCAGCCGGTGAGCCTGGTCCGCCGCGCCGGTGATGCCAAGAACGCTCAGTGATTCCGCCAGGGCCTCCGCGGCCTTGGCCGTCAGCGGATTGTCGAGCAAAACGGGGCCGTCGGGACCCTGTCCGACGCCGATGACGAGGGCATCGCTGGGGGACTTCTTCAAATCCCCTGCGACTGCACTAAGTTTGACTTCACTATTCTTGACCACGAGGACAGTCCTCAATTCTCTGTGATGGTTCTCGGTGATATTCGGCAGGAACTGCATGTTTGGCGCCCTGCCACGGATCCCAGGGGCGCCGTCGGTCTGGGGCGCAACCCGGTGTCTGCAAAACAAGCCCTAGGGCCATGTCCGATCGTAGTCTCTCGGCAGTGCGGAAATTCAATCGAATGAGAGCTGGAGCACACCCCAGGCAGGAATTAGCCCGGGCCCTGGGGCGTTGTATTGATAGCGGCGCTGCCGTGCGGTGAGTGCCTCATGGGACTGGCCGACAGGATCTGCCTGACTGGCGGGTTCTGCCTGGCACCGTCCGGACGACGGACCGCACCCCGCTTCTCCCACCGCCGCCATCGTGAAAGGAACACGCCGTGATTGAACGGATTTCCGGCTCTTTGCTGGATCCCCAGTCGCTCTACATCCGTGATGACGCGCTGTTCTCCAGCACCGAACTGCGCGGACTCAACCTCGTCATGGGGTTCACCGGCTTCGCCGACGCCGGCCACGTGGTCCGGCAGATCACCGCTGAACTGCTGGACACGCTCGACGCCCAGATGATCGCCGAGTTCGACGCCGACCAGCTGATCGATTACCGGTCCCGGCGCCCGCAGATCAGCTTTGTCGAGGACCACCTGCAGGACTACCAGGCGCCGAGCCTGGCGCTCTACCGGCTGGTCGACGGGCTGGGCAGCCCGTTCCTGCTCCTTGCCGGGTTCGAGCCGGACCTGCAATGGGAACGCTTCGCGCGCGCCGTCGTCGGCCTCGTCGAAGAGCTCGACGTTAACCTCGTCACCTGGATCCATTCGATCCCGATGCCGGTGCCCCACACCCGGCCGGTCGGTGTGACCGTGCACGGCAACCGGCCGGAGCTGATCGAGGGGATCTCGGTATGGAAGCCCACAGTGGAGGTCCCGGCTGCGGTGGGACACATCCTGGAGCTGCGGCTGACAGAAGCCGGCCGGAACATCGCCGGTTATGTGATCCATGTGCCGCACTACCTGGCCGAAGCCGAGTACCCCACGGCCGCCGTGGCCGGGCTGGAGTACCTGGGCGCGGCCACGTCCCTCATGCTGCCGACCGACCGTCTGCGCGAGGCGGGACGCGAGGTGGGCCGGCAGATCGCCGAGCAGATCGAGGCGTCCGAGGAGGTCCAGCAGGTGGTCTCGCGGCTGGAGACCCGGTACGACGAAAAGGCGGAGGGGACGGTCCGGAGGTCGCTGCTGGCCGATGAGAACGACCAAATCCCCAACGCCGATGCCCTTGGTGCTGCCGTCGAGGCGTATCTGGCCCGTAAAGAACCCGGCGAATAAATACTATTTATCATGAACCGGGCATAATGGGGGAGTGACCTCTCCCCGCGCCTGGCTGATCTGGATCATCGGGATCTTTGCCTATCTCGTGGCGGTCAGCCAGCGCACCTCTTTCGGGGTGGTCGGCCTGGAAGCAACGGAACGCTTCCACGCCAGCGCGGCCGAGATCTCCTTTTTCACCGTGCTCCAGCTGCTGGTCTATGCCGCGCTGCAGATTCCCGTAGGCATCCTCGTGGACCGCTTCGGCTCCCGCGCCATGCTGGCCGGCGGCGGTGTCCTGATGGGGCTCGGCCAGCTTCAGCTGGCGTTTGCCGACAACATCCCCGGCGGAGTTCTGGGACGCGTCCTGGTGGGCGCCGGTGACGCCATGACGTTTATCTCCGTGATCCGGCTTATCCCGCTCTGGTTCGCGCCGGGGCGTGTGCCGCTGCTGACCCAGCTGACCGGCATGTCCGGGCAGCTGGGCCAGCTCTTCAGCGTGGTGCCGTTCGCGATGATCCTGCACTCTGCGGGGTGGACTCCTGCTTTCCTGACACTCGCCGCGATGTCGGGCCTCGCCGTCGTGCTGGTCCTGCTCCTGCTTCAGGACCTACCGCCGGGGCACCCCGCTCCGACGCCATCCCAGGGGCTGCGCGCTACCGGGATTTCGCTGGCGCACGCCTGGCGGCAACCGGGGACGCGGCTGGGGCTGTGGAGCCACTTCACTGTCCAGTTCAGCGGCACGGTTTTTGCCATGACGTGGGGTTACCCCTTCCTGATTTCCGCCCAGGGGCTGGACCGCGGTACCGTCTCGGCCCTCATGGCGCTGTACGTGGCCGGTGCCATTGCCGCCGGACCGCTGATGGGAAGATTCGTTGCCCGCCATCCGCTCCGGCGCTCCACCATGGTGCTCCTGATTTCCGGTTGCACCGCCGCCGCCTGGGCAGCGGTTCTGCTTCTGCCGGGGCGCGCACCGCTCTGGCTCCTGGCTGCCCTCGTGGTGACCCTGGCCGTCGGCGGTCCCGGCTCCATGATTGGCTTCGACTTCGCCCGGACTTTCAATCCGGCCCACCGGCTGGGCACCGCCACCGGCATTGTCAACGTGGGCGGCTTCATTGCTGCGCTGGTGTCCATCTACCTGATTGGGCTGGTGCTCGACCTCCTGAACGCCAGCGGGTTCTCCCAAGGGAAGCTCTACGGCCTGGATCCGTTCCGCGTGGCCCTCAGCGTGCAGTTCCTGCTGCTTGCCGGGGGAGCGGGTGCCATCATCGCGACCCGGCGGAAGGTCCGGCGCCAGATGGCGGCCCAAGGGGTCATGGTTCCGCCGCTGCTCAAGACCATCGCCGAGCAGCGCAGGCTGGTCGCGGAGCGCCGCCGCACGCCCTGATCCGTTGTTGGGCCCTGGCTGCTGGCCGGCGCGGCCCGCACGTTTCCGCACCGGGTTGTCCACATAGCTGTTTATCCACCACGCGTTTATCCACATAGCGCTGTCTAGTACTGCCGCGAGGACGCGGCCGCCGCGAAGCTGGGCTTATGACAGCTCCTGATCACTTGAGAATCACCGGCCCCGAAGACATCCTGGGCTTCATCCCGCATTCCCTCGGCTACTGGCCGGAAAACAGCCTCGTGGCCATGACCCTGCAAGGCAAACGGCTCGGAGCCACCT
>NZ_CAKKMF010000147.1 GCF_918697925.1 Arthrobacter sp. Bi26 | reverse complement strand
CATAAATGAACGTTGTTCATTTAGTATTTAGGCGATGGTCGCGCCGGGCAAGACCTAATATGAATAAAGTTCATTTATTTATTCGCGGCAGTACGTGCGCCGAGTCCGGACGTGCGGGCGAACACGCCGCAGGCCGCTCCGTGGGCGCGGGCCGTAAGGCCCTAGACCGCGGATTGGGCGCGGCAGAGTCTGGGCGTATGACTCCAACGAACCCCGGGGCGGCTCCGGACATCAAGCCCGCCCAACTCAAGGAACAGCCGACTGCAGTGGTGCGTGAGACTGTCCCGATGAATGCGCTGCGCGACTTTTTCGGCCGTGCCTTCGGCGCCGTCATGGGTGCGGTGCAGGATCAGCATGTCCAATTGGCCGGACCCCCGTTCGCGCTGTACCGGGGCAAACCGACCGACGTCGTCGACGTGGAGGCGGGGTTCCCCCTCGCCGCACCTTTCACGAACCCAAGCGGCGCGGACACCGAGGTCATCGCCGGGGCACTCCCCGCAGGCCGGGCCTACGAGGCGATGCACATCGGGCCCTACGAATCACTGCAGCAGACCTACGGCGCGATCATGGCGCGGATGCGGCAGGACGGTGCGAGCCCCGGGGAAGCCATGTGGGAGTACTACCTCACCGATCCCGGTGCCGAGCCCGACCCGGCGAAGTGGCAGACGCTGGTGGTCTGGACGGTCGCCTGAACTGCCCACCGCGGGCCGCGGACGCGGGGCGTCCCGGGGCCGCCGACCCGGGCTTCCGCGCCCCGTCCGACTCATTGTGTCTGATTGGCCACACTATTCCTCAACTCCATGCATAATGTCCTAAACTGCTTCACTGAGGTGCCTGAAATGGCGCTGCGCAGCAACGAAAGTGAACCCCGATATGGCTACCGATTACGACGCCCCACGTAAGACAGAAGAAGAGTCTCCCGCTGAGTCGCTGGAGGCCCTGCAGGCGTCCCGCGGCGGCGGCGCGCAGACTGCTGTGATCGACGTCGACGAGAACGACACCGCTGAAGGCATCGATCTTCCGGGTGCGGACCTGTCCGGCGAAGAGCTGACGGTCATTGTTGTACCGGAGCAGTCCGATGAATTCACCTGCTCCTCCTGCTTCCTGGTCCGGCACAGGTCCCAGGTGGCCCTTGAAAAGAACGGCATGAAGTACTGCCGCGACTGCGAAGGCTAAGAATTTTTCAGCAACACCAAGGCCGCACGAAGCGCCGGACCCTCGGGGGTGCCGGCGCTTCGCCGTTCCTGGCGTGGCCCGCGGCTGCCGGCGTTATCTGTTCGTGAAGGAACCTGGCGGGATGTGTCCGTGCAATCCGTCCGTGACCAGCAACGGGCCACTTTAACGGTTGGGCGCCGAAACGGATGAGGACCTCGCCCGCCGGTTCGGGGCCGCCTACGCTGGAAGCGTCTGACCTGCGCTGACTGTTTGGCCAGCTCAAGGGCTCGGGCAGCACCAGGGGGTGGCGGGGTTGAAGAGGACCCAGTTGAAGAAGACCCAGTTGAAGAAGATCCACGCTTTGCTCGCGGCAGTGCTGATGGCCGCCGGTCTCGGGGTGCTTGCGCCGGCTCCGGCAGCCGCGGACCCGTACTGCGGCCTGGTCTGGGGTTCGCTGGTCAAAACGGATCCGGCCATGAGCCAGGCCAAGGTGGTGAATGTGCGGACCGGTCAGCATTACTGTTTTGATCGGCTGGTCATCGACCTCAACGGCCCCGTGGCCGGCTACGCCGTCCGCTACGTGCCCGAGGTGGTGCAGGACGGGTCCGGCCTGCCGATCCCGCTGCGGGGCCAGGCCTTCATCCAGCTCACGGTCAATGCGCCCGCATACGACGACGCCGGCAATCCCACCTACAACCCGGCGAACAAGGGCGAACTGGCGGACGTGACCGGTTACCAGACGTTCCGGCAGGTGGCGTGGGCGGGCAGCTTCGAAGGGTACAGCAGCCTGGGCCTGGGGGTCCGCGCGCGGCTGCCGTTCCGGGTCCTGTCCCTGTCCGGGCCGGGCACCGGGTCACGGCTAGTGGTGGACGTGGCGCACTTCTGGTGATGGCCGGGGCGGCAGAGCAACGCGGCGCGTTGCGCGACTTGCGAACTCAAGGCCTTTGGTGGCATCTCGTGCGCTGCGACCAATGCGCTGCGCTCTTGCCGATGATGCAGTTGTCCACCTCGCCAACCCGCGTACTTTTTCGACTGACAGGACAGTTGGGCGTGCGAGCAGCCCATTCCTGGGCAGTTCGACTCCTAGGTGGTTCGACGCGCTCGGAGCGAGGTGCCCCTAGGTGTCGAAATGGGCCGGAGGCACACCCTTCCGGTGGAAACGCTAGCGCCCCGCGTTGCCCTATCAGTTACGGCTGTCATTCGGACGGCAAAGTCAATCCGTAGCAGCCACAACTGATAGGGCAACGGAGGCGGCGCTCGCCGTCAGGCAGCCAGCCAGGACACGGGAAGCTGTTTCACTCCGTAGACGATCGTGCTTTCCATCCGCTCCAGCTGCGCCCCGGGTCGCACGGCCAAGCCGGGCAGCCGGGAGAGCACGGCCTGCAGCGCGATCCTGGCCTCGAGCCGGGCCAGGGGAGCGCCGAGGCAGAAGTGGATGCCCTGGCCGAAGGCGAGGTGACGGTTCGGTGAGCGTCCGACGTCGAACACGTCAGGGTGCGGGAACTGCTCCGCGTCACGGTTCGCCGAGCCGATCCACGCCACGATCGGCGACCCCGCAGGGATCGGCAGGCCCCGCACGGTCGTGTCGACGGCGGAGATCCGGTACATGGACTGGACGGGGGAGCGGTAGCGCAGCACCTCTTCGATCGCCTGCGGGAGCAGGGCAGGCTCGGCGATGAGGCGTTCCGCCGTGCCCGGCGCTTCGGTGAAGCACAGCACCGCATTGCCGATCAGGTTCGTGGTGGTCTCGTTGCCGGCAACGAGCAGAAGGGCGCAGAATCCGAGCAGCTCGATGGCGCTGAGCTTCTGCCCGTCGATCTCGGCCGCGAGGAGCGCGCTGATGAGGTCATGGCCCGGCTGGCGCCGCCGCTGCTCGATCATGCCCATGAAGTACTCCGCCATTTCCCGGTGTGCGGCCATGTGGCCGGACTCGTCGGCGCCGGGGCGGGTCTGGCTCACGATCACGTCGGACCACTGCTTGAACCGGTCCCGGTCCGCGGCCGGGATGCCCATCAGCTCCGCGATGACGATGACCGGCAGCGGATAGGCCAGCTGGTCGATCAGGTCCGCGGAACCGGCAGCAACTACCGGGTCCAGCAACTCGTCGGTGAGTTCCGAGATGCGCGGGCCGAGCGCTTCCACTGACCGTGGCGTGAACGCCTGGGACACCAGGGAACGCAACTGGCGGTGCCTGGGCGGGTCCGTGTTGATCAGGCTGGCGGCGAAGAGCTGGCCCGTTTCGGAGGGGTTGTCCCCGCCGATCCGGGAAGAAAACGTGGCGTGCTCGGACAGGACCCGCTGCACGTCATCGTAGCGGAACACATGCCACACCCCGGTCTCCTGATCCTGGAAAACGGGTTCACTGTCCCGCATGGCTTCATAGCGGGGAAACGGGTTCAACGGCTGCTCCAGAGCGGGAAATGGCACCATGGCTGGCCTTCCTGACGAGGCGGACGGCCGTCGTTTCCTGGCAATGGACCAACTGCAAGGGACGAACTGCAACAGAGCAGGCGTCCAACGGGGCGGGCCGCGTGGCCCCGTCAGCTCCCACCCTAATACCGCGCAACAGCCTTGGCATGGGGATTCTGGCCCACGTCGGCCGACCCTGCGGAACCGGCCCGTCACCACGGCGCCTAACGAAGCGGCCGGTCCTGCCGACGGTACGGAGGAGAACACCCCGGCTTTCCGCTAAACGTGGTCCGGACTGACGCCCCCTACGACGACGGCGCAGGCCTGTCGGCGTTGTTCGCAGGAAAGCATTGACCAGATGGTCCGCTGCGCCGAAGAGACCCGCAGGGAGGTCCTGCTGTCCCGCGAAGAGGGGGCAGACAGCGTCAAGAATCTCTCCCTCGCCCGTGCCTAACGGAACATAGGAACGGGGCAGTCTCAGCTTCCCGAAACGGTTAGTAAGCCGACTTAGTAAGCTGACCGAGAAATTCCTCCCCGAACCGTCGCGGCCCGTCGCTGCCCTGCGGTAGCGTCGGAAGCATCGGCCGCGGTGCCAGCAAATGGTGCGCGCGGCCCGCACGGTACCGGTTCTATTGAGGAGGATGCATGAAAGCGACACCTACACTGACGGCCAACCTGCAGGCGGTCCTAGTGGACCTGATCGAACTCCACGTTCAGGGCAAGCAGGCGCATTGGAACATCGTCGGGACTAACTTCCGGGACCTCCACCTCCAGCTGGACGAGATCGTCGACGCCGCCCGGGAGTTCGCGGACGATCTCGCCGAGCGCATGCGCGCCCTCCACGCCCTGCCGGACGGCCGCAGTTCCACGGTTTCCAAGTCCACCGCACTCGCCGAGTTCCCCGCGGGCCTGATCAACACGAAGGACGCCATCGAACGGATTGTCGCGGCCCTCGAGGCGGCCGTCGGCACGATGCGCAAAGTTCACGATGAAGTTGATGAGGAAGACCCCACCACCGCCGACCTCCTGCACGCCTTCATTGCCAAGCTTGAGCAGTATGCCTGGATGGTGAATGCCGAGACCATGCGGGCAAACGCCAGCGTGACCACTCCGGAGGACAAGTAGGGACCGGCTCCCACCGGTCCGACCCTAAACCAGCAGCGTCCGGCGCCGGATTTCTTCCGGCGCAGGACGCTGCTGTCCAAGCTATTTGGCCTTCGGCACCGTCCGCAGGACAATGGCGGCGAGGACGCAGGCCCCGGTCATCAGGACCAGCGCGATTGACGCCGTGACGTGGACGCCGGAGTCGAACGCCGTGCGCGCGGCAGCCGTCACTGCCTCCGCCAGGGGAGCCGGAAGCATGTGGGCGAGCTCCACCGCGCCGGCGAGGGTTTCACCCGCCTGGCTGGTGGCCTCTGCCGGGACGAGCCCGGACACCCCCTCGGGGAGCCGGAGGTTGCCCTGATAGGAAGCCGTCAGGATCGAGCCGAGGATCGCCGTGCCCAGCAGAGACCCCACTTCATAGCCGGTCTCGGAGATGGCGGCGGCGGCCCCCGACTTGTCGGCAGGCGCCGCACCCAGGATCAGGTCATTGGAAATCGTCTCCGCGGCGCCCACCCCCAGGCAGAGAACCAGCAGCGCGGCCAGGAGCAGAGACGGGCCATGGCTGTGGTCGCCGAACGCCACCAGGAAATAGCCCGCCGCGCTCAGCAGCAGCCCGCCGGCCACAACAAAGCCTGGCCGCACCTTGCGCACCAGCGGGACCACGAGCAGCCCCGCCACGACAGTGGCGATGAGGGCCGGGACCATGGCGACTCCGGAAGCCGAGGGGGACTGGCCCTCGACCAGCTGCAGGTGCTGTGCCAGGAACAGGATGAAGCCGTTGAAGGAGAACAGCGCCAGGACGTTGGCGATGATGGCCGTGCTGAAGATCCGGTTGCCAAAGAGGCTGACATCGAGCATCGGCGCCGTACCTTCCCCGCGGGCAAGTGCCCGCTGCCGCCGGATGAACACGTAGCCCATGAGCAGGCCGGCTCCAATGCTCGCGAAGGCCTCTGGTGCGGGCCCGTGGGTGGCGAGGGTTTTGATCCCGTAGACGACCGGCACCATGACCAGCAGGGACAGGACAATGCTGGGCACGTCCACGCGGCCGGGGTTCGGGTCGCGGGATTCCGGTATCAGCGCCGGACCGAGCACCAGGAGAGGAAGGATGATCGGCACTGCGACCAGCAGGACGGCGCCCCACCAGAAGTGTTCCACCAGCCAGCCGCCGGCAATCGGGCCGAGGGCGGCGCCGCCGGAGAAGCCGGCGGCCCAGATCGCCACGGCCAGCCTGCGCCGGTTGGGCTGCGGAAAGATATTGCGGATCAGGGAAAGAGTGGACGGCATGAGCATGGCGCCGAACAGGCCAAGCCCGGCACGGCCGGCGATCAGCCATTCGGCGCTCGGTGCGAACGCCGTCGCGGCCGAAACCGCGGCAAAACCCGCGCTGCCCACGAAGAGCAGGCGGCGCCGTCCGATCCTGTCGCCGAGGCTGCCCATAGCGACCAGCAGTCCGGCCAGGACCAAGGGATAGGCGTCGACGATCCAGAGCAGCTGGACGCCGGAAGCGGACAGGCTGGTGGCGATGGCCGGCAGGGCAAACGTCAGGGCGGTGTTGTCCACGGCCACGAGCAGGACGGGGAACATTAGCAGGGCCAGCGCCACCCAGTCGCGCCACGGTGCCCGGGGGCCGGTGGCCGCCGGGATGCTGGTGGCTGCGGTGATCGATGAAATGCTCATAGGACATAACTATACCGTCTGGACGGTACAGTTAAGAAATGAAGGGCTGGGCAGGCATGATGGGAGGCATGCCCAGGAAACCCGTCGCCCGCGAGGCCGTCCTCGATGCCTTCGAATCCCTGCTCATCGAAGTCGGTGAACGCGCCGCGACGCTGGACGCCGTCGCGCGCCGGGCCGGCGTCTCCAAGGGCGGCCTGCTCTACCACTTCCCGACCAAGGAGGCGATGATCGCGGTCCTGCTGGAACGGCTGGACCGGCATCTGGCTGCGGATGTTGCCGCCATGGCGGCGGCCCCCGAAGGGGCGGCGGCGTACTTCATTAGGTCCTCGGTGTGGGCGGACACGCCCATGGACCGGGTCTTCGTGGCGGCCACGCGGCTCGCCGAGGTGGCGCACGGGGAGACCCTCCGCCGCTTCGCCGCCGCCCAGGCGAGCTGGCTGGAACTGCTGGCGGCCGACGTCGGACCCGCCATGGCGAAGGCCGTCCTGTACATGGGGGACGGGCTGTACTTCAACGCCATGCTGGGCCGGGGCCCCGGCGGGCCGCTTCCGGAGGTCGAAGCGGACGTCGAGAGCCTGCTGGCCGCCGTCGAGAAGCTGCGTAGCTGACG
>NZ_CAKKMF010000146.1 GCF_918697925.1 Arthrobacter sp. Bi26 | reverse complement strand
GGCAGAAGGGGTGGCTGGCCGGGTCGAGGAAAACCCGGAAGGTGGTGCCCGGCTGCGTGTCGGCCTTGGTGGCCCCCAGCCCGACGGCGACCGTCTCGCCTTCGTCCAGGTCCTGCACCATAAGGTCGAGGTGCATTTGCTGCGGCATCACCTGGCCCGGCCATTCCGGCGCCCGGTAGCCGTCCACCTGCTGGAACGAAATGCAGTCGCTGCCGTCGTCCGGGCGGATCTCGGCCCAGGCACCGTCAACCTTCACGTTCCAGCCGAGCAGGGCACCGTAAAAGGCTGCGAGGGCCCGGGCGTCGGGGCAGTCAATGACCAGACCTGGGAAGCGTGCGATAGCCATACCGGAATGCTACCGCCGGAAATTGGGCCCGCCCCTAAAGCCCCCGGACGAAATAATCCACCGCCGTGCCGAGGATGCCGTCCAGTTGGCCTTCGGCACCGAAGAAGCAGTGGTCACCGCCCCGGATGGGGATGAGTTCGTGGCGGACGTTCGCATCAGCGAGCGCCGCGGCCAGCAATTCGCTCTGGGACAGCGGGACCAGGCCGTCGCTGTCGCCGTGAACCAGCAGGAACGGCGGCGCGTCGGCACTGACATAGCCCAGCGGGCTCGCGGCGGCCAGCAGGGCGGCGTCAGCGGTGCCGCCCACCAGCATGGGGCCCGGCTCGAGGGTCATGCCGTCCGGCACCGCCGCGCTCAACGGCCCGTTCATCATGGCCGGGGGAATGTTCATGGCCGGCATGTCCGGCAGCGAGGACACGCCGTAGAAGTCGACGACGGCGCTCACGGCGCTGGAGTGGCCCTGGACTCCTAGGCCGCCTTCCAGGTCGTCGCGGCGGCCGGTCAGTCCCAGCAGGGCGGCAAGATGCCCGCCGGCCGACTCGCCCCAGGCGCCGATCCGTCCGGCGTCGATACCCAGCATGTCTGCGTGTTCGCGGAGGTACCGGACGGCGGCCTTGAGGTCGTGCAGCTGAGCCGGGAACGGTGCTTCCAAGGCATGGCGGTAGTCCACGGTGGCGCACGCGATCCCGGCCTCGTTGAGGAGCCGGAAGACGGAATCCTTGGCGAAGGTGGGCGGCAGTTCGCGGCGGTCACCGAGCTGGAACGCACCGCCGTGGATCCACACGACCAGCGGAACCGCGCCGCCGGTGTTCCGCGGCAGCCAGATGTCCATGGCGAGGCGGCGGAATCCGACGGTGATCGCGTAGCTGACTTCGCGGTGCACTGCGGAGTCCTCTGATACAACTTCGGCGTGGCCCGGGGGCAGGAACGCCGGGAAGGCCGGGGCCGGCAACCCGGCGGGTCCCACCTGCTCTCTTTCGCCGGGGACGGTTTCCATGGCTGTGGCGGGGTCCGGGGTCACGATGCGCTCCTTGCAAGTTGGCTCTGGTGGTCGTTGCCGCCGGCAGGGGCGGTGAGGGTATGGGTTCCGGGCCCGACGGCGGTGTTCGGCTGGCCGGCGAGGCGGACTTCCGCTGTGGTGCCGGACGGGACGGTCGCAACGAGGGTGATCCCGCCGTCGCCAATTGCCCAGCTGACGGCGATGAGGCCCTGTGGGCCCCGGTGCGACGTGGCCGCAGATGTGATCCCGGCGCCGGGACGCGGCTCGATAATGATCCGTTCGTAGGCCGCACTCCCGGGTGCCTGACGCAGGCCCGCCATGTAGCGGTGCAGGAACGAGACAACGGCGCCCTTGCTGTAGTGGTTCAGCGACTGGCGCGCTGTTCCGTCCGCGCCTATTCCGTCCCATGCTTCCCACATGGTGGTGGCACCGCGGTCCACCATCACCAGCCACGAGGGCTCGGAGTCCTGCATGAGCAGCTCATAGGCGAGGTCCAGCTGTCCGTTATCGGCGAGTACGGGCAACAGGTAGGGGGTGGCCAGGAAGCCGGTGCCAAGGTGCGTTCCGGCGCCGCGGACGAGGGTGACCAGCTGTGTGACCACCGCGGACCGGCCGCTGTCCGGAACCAGGTCAAAGGCCAGCGCGCGCACGCAATTGGCCTGGCTGGAGCCGCTGGCGGCTCCGGCTCCCACCGTTCCGTCTGCCACTGTTCCGTCTGCCCGTAGGTATTCCTGCTGCCACGCGCGGCGGACGTTATCGGAGAGCTCCCCGAGTTCCCGGGCTTTGTCCTCCTTGCCCAGCACGGCGGCGATCCTGGCCATGATGGCGGAGGAGTGCCGGTAGTAGGCGGTGGCCACGATGCCGTTGTCGGCGGAGCGGGAGGCGAAGAGGTCCGGCGCAGGGCCATCTGGTTCCATCCATTCCCCGAAGTGGAAGCCGGTGTCCCAGAGGTACTGCTCATGCGGGGCCGGCGTGGCGTGCGCCGCCGCCCTGGCCGGGTGCCGGTTGCCCTCCGCGGTGCTGCGGATGAAGCCGAGCCAGCGTTCCATTGCCTCCCAGTTCTGTTCCAGGATGCCGGTGTCACCGGTGGCGAGATGGATCTCCCAGGGCACCATGACCACCGCGTCTCCCCACCCTGAGGACCCGTTTGTGAAGGCCATGAAGTCGGCGCTGGTTACCTCCGGGCCCGGCGAGGGAGAGATGTTGGCGACCACCCCGTTGTCCCATTGATCGGTCCGGACGTCCCTGAGCCACTTCGCCGTAAAACCTGCCACGTCGAAGAGGTAGGCGGCGGTGGGCACAAACAGCTGCCAGTCTCCGGTCCAGCCGGCCTTTTCCCGTTGCGGGCAGTCGGTGGGAACTTCACAGGCGTTGCCGCGGAAGCTCCACTCCACAATGTCGTGGAGCTTGTTGAGCCTGCCGTCGCTGCAGTTGAAAGTGCCCAGGCGCTCCAGGTCGGTCTGGACCATGCATCCTACGATGTCCGCCGGTTCCAGGTCTGCGTCCAGGCCCTGCACGGCAATGTACTGGAAGCCATGGGTGGTGTGGCGCGGTTCGAACACCTCGCCCGGGGCTCCCGAGGCCACCACGGAATCCACCTGTCCGGCGCCGAGGAACTGCCCCGGACTGCGGAAATCATGCGGACGGAGGTGCTCCTGGGTGACGTCGCCGTCAGAGCCCAGGGCTTCGCCGTACACCAGCGTGACAGTCTCGCCCGGGGCGCCAAGCCGGCTCAGGCGGATCCAGCCGTTGATGTTCTGGCCCAGGTCCACGATTTGGTTGCCGTTGGCTAGCCGCCTGATGGCCACCGGGCTGAGCTCTTCCACGATGCGTGTGGGCGGTGCCACCGGGCCGGTGAGGGTGGCACCGCCACCATTGCGAAGAACCGCGCGCCCTGCCCCCTGATGGCGGCGGCGAAGATCCACCCGCTGGCCGGCCATAAGGTCAGCGCTGACGATCTCCGTCGCGGAAACGTGCCAGGAGTCGTCGGTGCCGATGACCGTCCGTTCTCCGCCGGACTCCAGCTCCAGCTGGGCCAGGAAGGCCGTCTGCGTTCCGTACATGTCGGCGTCGCGTGTGTACCCGAAGGTGCCGCGGTACCAGCCGTCGGTGAGGACGGCCCGTACGGTATTGGCGCCGGGCCGGAGCAGGGCTGCGATATTGCAGGTCTGCACCTGGAGCGTGCTGTGGTAACTCGTCGAGCCCGGTGTGAGCTGCTGGTCCCCCACCCGCACGCCGTTGATGAAGAGCTCATAGATGCCGTGGGCCGTGGCATTGGCGCGCGCCGTTTCGGGGGCTTTGTCCAGCGTGAAGGTCTTGGACAGCGCATGTCCGGGGCGCTCCCCTGGATCCTGAACCGCCGGTTCGTCGGGGCCGATCCACTGCGCGGTCCAGTCTCCGGGATGCAGCAGGCCCAGTTCCACGGCCATCGGCTCGGACCAGGCGGACAGGACTTCGGTGCCGTCAGAGGCCACGTTCCAGGTCCGGACCTTCCAGTCGAAACGGTCCCGGGAGCCAAGGTCCGGCCCTGCGTAGGGCACAAAGCCATGGGTGCCGCCGTCCACGCGCCCGGTGTCCCAGCCGTTGCTGGTGGTGAGCTGGTAGGCGGTCTGCCGGAGCGTGCCGTTCGGCGGGGTCCAGCTGAATCTAGGCAGCGTATTGGTGATCCCGAAGGCTTCGCTGAGGTGATCGGTCCGAAGGCGCGTGGGGTGGTTCATGCGGGGGAAGCTCCCTGACGTTGTGCTGATCTGGCTTAGGCGGATCTCAAGTGGGGCTGGACGCGGGCATCAGGCGTAGTGGCAGGCGACGTCGGACGCGCCCACCCGGCGGAGGGCCGGACGCTCGGCGGTGCAAAGCTCCGTGGCGAGCGGGCACCGCTGGCTGAAGGGACAGCCCCCCGGCGACGCCGCCACCGCAGTGGCCGTGCGGACGCCAAGGGATTCGCGCAGTATCCTCCGCTGGGCCTGTTCCGCGGGCCTCGGCACGGGCGAGGCCGCCACGAGAGCCTGGGTGAACGGGTGCTTGGGCGACTCCGTGACCGCTTCCGAGGGCCCGCTTTCCATCACTTGGCCCCGGTAGAGCACCACAACGCGCTGCGCCAGGAACTGGACCACCGAGATGTCGTGGGCGATGAACAGGTAGCTCAGGCCGAGCTCGTCGCGGAGGTCGGCCAGGAGGTTGAGCACCTGGGCCTGGGTGGAGAGATCCAGGGCGCTGACGGCCTCATCGCAGACCATGAGCCTCGGTTCGCAGATCAGGGCACGGGCAACTGCGATCCGCTGCCGCTGGCCGCCGGAGAACTGGCTGGGATAGCGGTCCACGGCCTCGCGGGGCAGCCCCACGCGTTCGAGCATGGCTTCTGCTTTCCCGCGCGCCACTGCGGCGGTGACTCCGCGGATCCGCAGCGGCTCGGCCAGCGAAGCACCGATGCTCTGGCGTGGGTTCAGCGAGGAGTTGGGGTCCTGGAAGACCGCCCGCAGTTCACCGCCGAGGGCGCGGCGCTCTGCAGCATCGGCGTGGGTGATGTCCTTGCCCTGATAGCTGATCGTGCCGCCGGCGCTCGCCTGGAGGCCAAGGATTGCCTTGCCGATGGTGGATTTTCCGGAGCCGGATTCCCCCACCAGGCCTACGGTCTCGCCGGGACGGATGGAGAAGCTGACGCCGTCCACCGCTGCCGGGGACGCTGCAGCGTTCCGGCCGCGGCCGTACCGGACCAGCAGGTCTTTGACCTCCAGTATGGGCTGCTCCGGCGCAACTGGCGCCGTGTCCTGCCGTTCTGCTGTCTCGATGCTCATGCCAGGTCCTTTTCGACGATTTTCAGTACTCGGTGAGTGGGCACTTCGGTGGCAACCCATGCCAGGCCCTCCACCGCCAGTTCGTCCGCCTTGACGCAGCGGACCAGTCCGTCCTCGGAGCCGGAGGACAGCAGCGGCACCGGGGCGGCGCACGCGGAGCCGGCGAACTGGCAGCGCGCCATGAAGCGGCAGCCGGTGGGCCAGTCCTTTGGCTGCGGAACCTGGCCGCTGATGGTGGCGAGCCGTTCAGGCATGTCCGCCGCGGTGTTGGCGTGCGGGTCGGCGGCCAGTAGCGCCAGGGTGTAAGGGTGGCGGGGGTTGTCGAGAATATTGGCGGTCCGTCCGCTTTCCACCACCTGGCCGGCGTACATCACGGCGACGTTGTCGCAGATGTCCGCCACGACGCCCAGGTCGTGCGTCACCATCACCACGGACATCCCGGTGTCCTTCACCAGGGAGCGCAGCAGCGAAAGGATTTCGGCCTGCACGGTGACGTCCAGCGCTGTGGTGGGTTCATCGGCCACCAGCAGCCGGGGCCGGCCGGACAGTGCGAGGGCGATGGCAACGCGCTGGGCCATGCCGCCGCTGATCTGGTGCGGGTAGGTCTTGAGAATGCGGTTGGCGTCCACGATGCCCACTTTTTCGAGCAGGCCGAGGGCTTGGGCCCGTGCCTCGGCTCTGCCCACCTTCCGCAGCCGGCGGATGGCCGCGGTGAGCTGGTAGCCCACGGTGAACATGGGGTCTAGGGCCCGCATGGGTTCCTGTGAGATCAGGGCGATGTCCCGGCCGCGGATATTTTCCAGGTCGTGCTCCGTGGCGGCGGCGAGGTTCTTGCCGTTCCACAGGATCTGTCCGCCGGTGGCGGCCACCCCGGCCGGCAGCAGTCCCAGCAGGGACAGCGCCGTCATGGTCTTGCCGCAGCCGGACTCCCCCACCAGGCCCAGCACGGTTCCCTGCCCGACATCGAACGAGACGTCCGTGACCAGCGGAGTTCCGCCGTCGACCCCTACAGAGAGTCCGCGGACGCTCAGTTGGCCTTTCGCCGGGATGGCTCCCGTGTCGGCTGCCGCACCAGCGGCGCCCGCAGCGGCACCCGCCTCGGCTACCGTACGCGCACGCCGGCGGCGCGCCGCTGCCGACGGCAGGTGCGAGACGTAAGCGTTCGGCGCCTTCCCCAGGGCGTTGCCAATGGCGTTCGCGGCAAGGACGGTCAGGGCAAGCACTGCACCGGTGGGAACCATCAGCCACGGGGCGTCGTAGACGTGCTGCGAGGCGCCCTGGATCATGCCGCCCCAGCTGGGTTGTGGGATGGGCGGGCCGAAGCCGATGAACGCCAGGCCGGCCTGAATGAGCATGCCGACGGCGAAGATGAGGGCGGACTGGACCACGACGGTGTTGGTCAGTCCGGGCAGGACGTGGCGGAGGCTGATCCCCAGGGCGCTGACGCCGTCCACCTTGGCGGCGTCCACGTACAGCTGTGACTGGAGCGACTTGGCCTGGCCCAGCATGACGCGGTAGATGCCGGCGGAGATGAGGACGCCCAGGATGGCCATGATCAGCGGGATGTTGGTTCCCACGGCCCCGATGACCGCCAGGATGATGACGGTGCCGGGCAGGGACATCATGACCTCGGTGACACGGCTGATCGCTCCTTCCGTCCGGTCTCCGCCGGCTGCCACCATCGCCAGGGCGGTTCCAAGCCCGACGCCGACAATCACCGTGATCAGTGAGGTTCCCAGGGTGCCGGCGGCGGCAGCGAAGATCCGGCTGAGGAGGTCCCGGCCGAGTTCGTCGGTGCCGAGCCAGTGCGCGGCGGTGGGACCGGACAGGACAGCGGTGAAGTCCTGGTCCTCCGTTTTGTAGGGTAGCCACCATTGGGC
>NZ_CAKKMF010000145.1 GCF_918697925.1 Arthrobacter sp. Bi26 | reverse complement strand
CATTCGGCAGCCCCCCATTCGGCAGCCCCCCTTTCTGCAGACACCGCAGCAGACCTCCTCCCGGCACCTGAGCCAGAATCAGCGCTTGCGGGCAAGCCCGCCGGAAAATCCACCCGGGCCGCGGGGTCGGTTTCCGCCACCGAGGCCCCCGTGATTCCCATCACGGACCAGCCGCGACTACTTGTGCTCGATGGTCACTCCATGGCGTTCCGGGCGTTCTTCGCCCTGCCCGCGGACAAGTTCTCCACCGCCACGGGCCAGCACACGAACGCCGTCCACGGCTTCACATCCATGCTGATCAACCTGATCAAGGAGCAAAAGCCCACCCACGTGGCCGTGGCCTTCGACGTCTCCGACGACACGACCCACCGCAAGGCCGAGTACAGCGAGTACAAGGGCGGCCGCAATGAGACCCCGCGGGAAATGAGCGGCCAGATCGACCTCATCGACAAGGTCATGGGTGCGTGGGGCATCAAGACCATCAAGATGCCCGGCTGGGAAGCTGACGACATCCTGGCCACTCTCGCCGCCATGGGGGAAAAGGCGGGTTACGAGGTGCTGCTGGTCTCAGGCGACCGCGATGCCTTTCAGCTCATCACAGACAACGTGTTCGTGCTGTACCCCAGGAAAGGCGTCAGCGACATTCCCCGGATGGACGCGGACGCGATCCAGGAGAAGTATTTCGTCAGCCCCGCCCAGTATTCGGACCTCGCCGCCCTGGTGGGGGAGACCGCGGACAACCTCCCGGGCGTTCCTGGCGTCGGCCCCAAAACGGCAGCCAAGTGGATCAACCTCTACGGCGGCCTTGAGGGCGTCCTGGAGAACCTCGACGCGATCGGCGGGAAGGTGGGCGATGCCCTCCGCGAATATGTCGAGGACGTCAAGCGCAACCGTCGGCTCAACAGGCTTCACACCGATCTCGACCTGCCCGTCACGCTGGACGAGCTCGCGGACCCGCGGCCGGACCAGGCCGCCCTCGAGGAACTCTTCGACGCCCTCGAATTCAAGACCATCCGCACCCGGCTCTTTGCCCTCTACGGCAGTGAAGTTACCGAAGCCGAGAGGGAAAGCCTCGACATCCCGGACTTCGTGATCCCGTCGGACGCGGCCGAGCTCGGCGCCTTCCTCGCGGCCGGTGCCGGCAAGCGCTCCGCAGTGGCCGTCGATGTTGTGCCCGGCCGGATCGGCGAGGACGCCGCCGCGGTGGCAATCGTCCGCGACGGCGCCGCCGTTTACATCGACCTGGCCAGCCAGGACGCTGCTGCCGAAAACGTCCTGGCCGCGTGGCTGCGTGATGCCGAATCGCCGAAGGTGGTGCATGGGTTCAAGGCTGCCCTGAAGGCACTGACCGCCCGCGGTTTGGAACTGGAGGGAGTGGTGGATGACACCTCCGTCTCCGGCTACCTCATCCAGCCCGACCGCCGCAGCTATGAGCTCGCGGAGCTGGCGCAGCATCACCTCAACATTGCGGTTTCCACCGAGGCCGCCAAGGAGGGCCAGCTTGAGCTGGCGTTCGACGGCGACGACGCAGCCGCCGCCGGTGCACTGGTCCACGTGGCCGCCGTCGTCCAGGCCCTGAGCCGCTTCTTCGAATCCGAACTGAAGGAACGCAAAGCCCAGGACCTGCTGACCACCCTTGAACTGCCCGTCAGCCGCGTGCTCGCCGACATGGAACTCGCGGGAATCGCCATCGATATGCCGCGCATGGACGAGCAGCTGTCGGACCTGGCCAAGGTGATCGACAACGCCCAGGAGCTGGCCTTCGCCGCGATCGGCCACGAGGTCAACCTTGGGTCGCCGAAGCAGCTCCAGACCGTGCTGTTCGACGAACTCCAGTTGCCGAAAACCAAGAAAATCAAGTCCGGCTACACCACCGACGCCGCGTCGCTCAAGAACCTGCTGGAAAAGACCGGGCACGAATTCCTGGTCCAGCTGATGGCGCACCGCGAGTCCTCGAAGCTGCGCCAGATGCTGGAGTCGCTGAAGAAGTCCGTCACGGAAGACGGCCGGATCCACACCACCTACGCGCAGAACGTCGCAGCCACGGGCCGGATCTCCTCCAATAACCCCAACCTGCAGAACATCCCCATCCGCAGCGAGGAAGGCCGGCGCGTCCGCGGCATCTTTGTGGTCAGCGACGGCTATGAGTGCCTGCTTTCCGCGGATTACTCGCAGATCGAAATGCGCATCATGGCCCACCTCTCGGGGGACGCGGGCCTGATCCAGGCGTACAAGGATGGCGAAGACCTGCACCGGTTCGTGGGCTCCAACATCTTCCATGTGCCCACAGACCAGGTGACCAGTGCCATGCGTTCCAAGGTCAAGGCGATGTCCTATGGCCTCGCGTACGGCCTGACCTCGTTCGGCCTGTCCAAGCAGCTGGAGATCTCCGTTGACGAGGCGCGGACCCTCATGAAGGACTACTTCGACCGGTTCGGTGCCGTCCGCGACTACCTCCGCGGCGTGGTGGACCAGGCCCGGATCGACGGTTACACGGCCACCATCGAGGGGCGCCGGCGTTACCTCCCGGACCTCACCAGCACCGACCGCCAGCTGCGCGAGAACGCGGAGCGCATCGCGCTGAACTCTCCAATTCAGGGATCGGCGGCTGACATCATCAAGCGCGCCATGCTGGGCGTGCATGCCGAACTGGCGGCGCAGGGCCTGAAATCGCGCATGCTGCTGCAGGTCCATGATGAACTGGTCCTCGAAGTCGCCGCGGGCGAGCGCGAAGCCGTCGAGAAGCTCGTGACCGAGCAAATGGGCTCGGCCGCGGACCTCAGCGTTCCGCTGGACGTCCAGATCGGCATCGGTTCCAGCTGGTACGAGGCCGGGCACTAACGGTTTACCGGTTCCGGCAGGTTTTGTTCCGGCGTTGCCGGGGCCCGAGATTCTCAGGGGGAGAAGCACATGGCAGATAAGTACGAGCTCAGGCGGTTCCGCGCGGTCGCGAAAGACTCGGCGGACTACGCGCAGGGCACCGCCTGGCTGCGGGGAGTCGGGATCGGCTTCTATGACGAGCCGCGCAAAGAGGACTTCATGGACAAAATCATGGCCATGTATCTCGTGGACAACCGTGAGATGACCGGCGTCTACCAGGCCGACGGCGTCGCGGCCCACTCGCTGGCGCCCGACGTCCCGGTGGCGACTTTCGCGACCCTGCGCAAGGACCTGAACATCGGCTACGGCCGGCAGCTGGAAGCCCACCTCGTCACGGCCGTCACGGTGCGCGGGACCCACCGCCGGCAGGGACTGCTCCGGCGGATGATGACCGAGGACCTCGCCGCGGCGAAGGCGGACGGCGTCGCACTGGCGGCACTGACTGCCTCGGAGGCCTCGATCTACGGCCGGTTCGGCTACGGTGTGGCCACCTTCGAACGCAGCGTGAAGGTCGACACCGGACCGCGCTTCCGCCTGCACCATGTGCCTGTCGGCTCCGTGGAGATCGCCGACCGCAAGGTCCTGCTGGAACTGGCCCCCGAAGTTTTCGGCCGGGTCCACGGTGCCATGCCCGGATCGATCTCGCGGCAGGAGGCGTACCGGCTGCGGTCCGCGGGCATGCTCGGCCGCGACGGCAGCGAGGACGAGGCCATCCGGTGCGCCCTGCACTACGACGCCGCGGGTACCGTGGACGGGTACGTCGCCTACAAGTTCGCCGGGTGGGACACCAAGCCGTACACCATGGAGATCGTGGACCTCGTCGCGGCGACTGACGCCGCGTACCTGGAACTGTGGCAGTTCCTGGGCAGCATCGACCTCGTGGACCGGATCAGCTGGCAGGATGCGCCGGTGGACGACCCCCTGACCTGGGCGCTGGAGGACCCGCGCTGCGTCGAGTCCTCTGACCACCGGGACATGCTGTGGCTGCGTATCCTGGACCCGGCCCGGGTGCTGGGGGCCCGGCGCTACTCGGCCGATGGGACCCTGGTCCTCGCCGTCCGCGACAGTCTCGGCTTCGCGGCCGGCACGTTCGCCCTCACAGTCAGCGGGGGAGAGGCCACAGTGACGTCGGCCCCGGAGGCTGAGCCGGACCTGACGCTGGATGTCGCGGATCTCGGCTCCATTTATCTGGGCGCCGTCTGTCCCGTGACCCTGAAAGCCGCCGGCCGGATCGCCGAGCACGCGGCCGGGGCGGCGCTGACAGCGCGGCTCATGTTCGCCGTCGAACGCTCACCGCACTGCCTCACGCACTTCTAGGCCGCCGGCCCGGTTCCGGCTGCGCCGGCGGCGGCACTGCAGGTGGGACTGACCGCGGCCTGAGAACTGCACTGAGGACTGCACGGACGGCTGCGGCGGTCGGGGCGCGAGCGGTCCCGCGCGCTTTGACCCGCGTTCGCGTAAACGACTAGACTAAACGGGCGTGCACTACGTGCGCGCATCTACAATCCACAAAATCAGGATGACCCGGCGGATCACATGTTGAGAAGCCGTGTTCTTGGCCTGCATTCCATAATGCCGGCGAAGCGGTTTGCCTGACCGACTAACTATCCACAACGGAGCCCCTACTACATGACCATCACCTCCACCGAGAAGCCCGGTACCCCCGTAGTCGCCATTAACGACATCGGTACCGCTGAGGACTTCCTCGCAGCTGTCGACGCCACCATCAAGTACTTCAACGACGGAGACCTCGTCGAAGGTACCGTCGTCAAGGTCGACCGCGACGAAGTCCTGCTCGACATCGGTTACAAGACCGAAGGTGTCATTCCCTCCCGCGAGCTTTCCATCAAGCACGACGTTGACCCCGGAGACGTCGTCTCCGTTGGCGATCAGGTCGAAGCCCTGGTGCTCACCAAGGAAGACAAAGAAGGCCGCCTGATCCTCTCCAAGAAGCGTGCTCAGTACGAGCGTGCCTGGGGCGACATCGAGAAGGTCAAGGAAGAAGACGGTGTTGTCACCGGTACCGTCATCGAGGTTGTCAAGGGTGGTCTTATCCTCGACATCGGTCTGCGCGGCTTCCTGCCCGCATCCCTCGTCGAGATGCGCCGTGTGCGCGACCTCGCTCCGTACATCGGTCAGCAGATCGAAGCCAAGATCATCGAGCTGGACAAGAACCGCAACAACGTTGTTCTTTCCCGCCGTGCATGGCTCGAGCAGACCCAGTCCGAGGTCCGCTCCACGTTCCTCAACAAGCTGGAAAAGGGCCAGGTTCGTCCCGGCGTCGTTTCCTCCATCGTCAACTTCGGTGCCTTCGTGGACCTGGGCGGCGTAGACGGCCTGGTTCACGTTTCCGAGCTGTCCTGGAAGCACATCGACCACCCGTCCGAGGTTGTCGAAGTTGGCCAGGAAGTCACCGTCGAGGTTCTCGAGGTCGACCTGGACCGCGAGCGCGTCTCCCTGTCGCTCAAGGCTACGCAGGAAGATCCGTGGCAGACCTTCGCCCGCACCCACGCCCTCGGCCAGGTTGTTCCGGGTAAGGTCACCAAGCTGGTTCCGTTCGGCGCGTTCGTTCGCGTTGAAGACGGCATCGAAGGCCTGGTCCACATCTCCGAGCTCGCCGTGCGCCACGTTGAGCTGGCCGAGCAGGTTGTCTCCGTTGGTGACGAGCTGTTCGTCAAGGTCATCGACATCGACCTCGAGCGCCGCCGCATCTCGCTCTCCCTCAAGCAGGCCAACGAGGGCGTCGACGCCGACAGCACCGAATTCGATCCGGCACTCTACGGCATGGCCGCCGAGTACGACGAAGAGGGCAACTACAAGTACCCGGAGGGCTTCGACCCGGAGTCCAACGAGTGGCTTGAAGGCTACGAGAACCAGCGCGCAGCCTGGGAGCAGCAGTACGCTGACGCCCAGACCCGCTGGGAAGCACACAAGAAGCAGGTTGCCCAGCACGCTGCCGACGACGCTGCAGCTGCAACGTCCGGCGAGAGCGACTCCGGCACCACCAGCTACTCCTCCGAGCCGGCTGCAACCGAGACCGGTGCAGGCACGCTTGCTTCGGACGAGGCTCTTGCCGCTCTGCGCGAGAAGCTGACCGGCAACTAATTGCCCGTGTTCCTCATGGAGTCCGCTCCCTGAGGCCAGGCAGTTTGTGGCTTGAAGCCGCACCGTCACGGTGCGGTAGCTAAGAAGTACAGGAAAGGTGGCCGTCCCCTCGGGGGCGGCCACCTTTCTTTGTGCCCCGGGTCTTTGTGCCCCGGGGGGACATGCCCATTTTTGGGGCCCGCCCGTGGGCATGTATGGATTATGCCCAGTCCTGGCCCCGAGCGCGGGACACGTTCCGTGTTGGGAGGCCCGCGCCATGCCCCGCGGCCGCCCGCACCACCGGACATGCCCATTTTTGAAACCCGCGCTCGGGGGACATGCCCATTTTTGGGGCCCGCCCGTGGGCATGTATGGATTATGCCCAGTCCTGGCCCCGAGCGCGGGACATGTCCCGTGCTGGGAGGCCCGCGCCATGCCCTGTCACCCGACATGCCCCGCGGCCGCCCGCACCACCGGACATGCCCATTTTTGAAATCCTCCCTCGGGGGACATGCCCATTTTTGGGGCCCGCCCGTGGGCATGTATGGATTATGCCCAGTCCTGGCCACGAGCGCGGGACATGTCCCGTGCTGGGAGGCCCGCGCCATGCCCTGTCACCGGACATGCCCATCCGTGGCCTTGGCCCCTGGACTTCCAGGTAAGAGGCGCATTCTTCGTTTGGGCCCAGACGGACCGTCTAAGGATCGCCCGACGGGAGGTCATGTCCATCGCTGGGTGCATTGGACGGGCCTACGGGATTGGGCGCATTGCTCAAGCCCACCGGAGGGCATGTCCAGTCCTGATGCGAAGTGGCTTGGCTGCGGAAGGGCATGTCCAGTGGCGGGAGCGGAGTCCGGCCCCGGACGCGAGTGGCGTCAGTGCAGCGGGATCTTGCCTCTGACGGGCACCGTCTCTGTCTCCGAGGCAGCGCCGGTCTCGAGTTCGGCGCCCGCGGATTTCAGCAATGCGAGGGCACCCACGTTTCCTGCCGTCGTCTCGGCCACCAGGACGGCTGCGCCGGCCGACGCGGCGCGAGCCTTCACCTGGCGGAGCGCCTCGCGGCCCACCCCCCGGCCGCGGAAGCTCCGGGCGAGCCAGATTCCGGTTTCCAGCGCCCAACCGCCAGCCCCGGCATCAGCATCACCACCGCC
>NZ_CAKKMF010000144.1 GCF_918697925.1 Arthrobacter sp. Bi26 | reverse complement strand
CGCCCACAGACCAACGCCGGTCCAGCCGCCAAACCGCCCCTCCACAACACTTCAGAACGCCCGCCAGACACACGGGGCGAACCTTCACGCCCGGGGCATGCACTTGACACGACCTATAGCCAGCTAGCGCCCGCTTAGGGGCCAACGGATGATCCCGGCTAGGCTGGTCAGGTGACCCAGATCCAGCTCTCCGCCCTAACCACGTCCGCCGTCGGCGGCCCCGCCGGCAGCTATATCGAAGCCCGCAGCGAGGCCGGCATCATCGACGCCGTGCGCACGGCGGACGCCGCCGGCCAGCCCTTGCTGATCATCGGCGGCGGCTCCAACCTGCTGGTGTCCGACGACGGGTTCCCCGGTACGGTGCTCAAGATCGCCTCGGAAGGGTTCACCGTCAACGCCGAGGACTCCTGCGGCGGCGTGGCGGTGGTGGTCCAGGCCGGCCACAACTGGGACGCCTTCGTTGACCACGCCGTGAAGCATGCCTGGTCCGGCGTCGAGGCGCTCTCCGGCATCCCCGGCGCCACGGGCGCGACTCCCGTGCAGAACGTCGGCGCCTACGGGTCCGACGTTTCGCAGACGATCGCCGCGGTACGGACCTGGGACCGGGAACGCAACGCGGTGAAGACCTTCACGAATTCCGAACTCAAATTCGGCTACCGTGACTCCATCCTGAAGCGGACCACCGTCAACGGATCGCCGCGCTTTGTGGTGCTCACCGTGGAATTCCAGCTCCCGCTCGGCCGGATGAGCGCCCCGGTCCGCTACGCCGAACTCGCCCGGGCGCTCGGCGTCGAGCAGGGCCGGCGGGCCTACTCCAACGACGTGCGGCGCGAAGTGCTGCGGCTCCGGGCGTCCAAGGGCATGGTCTGGGATGCGAACGACCGTGACACCTACTCCACGGGGTCCTTTTTCACGAACCCGATCGTGTCCGAAGACATCGCGGCACGGCTGCCGCAGGAGGCCCCGCGTTACCCGGCCGGTGCGGATGGGCTGACCAAGCTTTCGGCGGCCTGGTTGATCGATCAGGCCGGGTTCGTCAAGGGCTTCGGGCTGGACCCGGACAGCGTCTCGGGTGGCCGGGCATCGCTGTCCACCAAGCACACACTCGCCATCACCAACCGGGGCGGGGCGAGCACGGCCGACATGCTGGCTGTTGCGCGCGAGGTGCGCCACGGCGTCGTCGAACGTTTCGGCATTGAACTGCACCCGGAACCGCTGCTGATCGGCGTCGCTCTCTAAGGTTGCTCTGGCGGAAGGCCGGTTCTCCAGGAAGGCCGGGCCGCCTACCGGTCCGTGTGGCGGGGGGCCACCTTGCTGAAGAGCATGAAGGTGAAACCGGAGGCCGCGGCCCCGAGCAGGAAGACCTGGCAGAACGCCACAGACTGAACGCTGGGCCCGCTTTGCAGCACCAGTCCGGCGCACGCAAACGCCACGGCGCCGGCGAGAAACGCCAGGGAGCCGAGCAGGAAGGCCTGTACGGTGGCCGGAAATTCGCTGGCGTAGTCGAACTGGAGCTCCCGGCCCCGCGGGGCAATGCTGCCGCTCTTCATGCCTGCCGGCGTCCGTGCCCGCGGCTGCAGCGCAGCGGCCGTGACGAAGCTGCCCACGGACACTGCCATGCACAGCCCTGCCACCAGCTGCAGGGTGCTCATCATGGGCGAAAGCCGGGTGCCGCTGGCGATCGCGACGGCGAGCCCGGCAGCCATGCCGGCGGCGCTGGAGGCCCAGCCCAGCAGGGCCAGCTTCCGGCACAGGGGCCGCAGCAGTGGCCACACCTCACTCATAGTCATGCATCAAGGCTAGAGAGGTCCGCTGGACGGCGGCTGGGAAGAGCCGGGCAACAGCCCGACAGCCGGCGCAGGCGACCTACCATAGACCCATGGCAGCAGTGACGGGCACCGGTCGGCTCAGCCCCGGGATCATGGGCAGGCTGCGGCTGGCCGCGCAGGGACTGCTGGGACCAGGGTTCCAGTCCGGCCCGGAAGCCGTCCGCGCGATGACGGCAATGCAGGCCCAGGACCTGCAGGCCGTGCTCTGGGCCGTCGGCCAGCGGGTGCCCGGTTCCCGCGTCGATGACGTCCGCGGGGCGCTGGACCGGGCGGAGATCGTCCGTTCCTGGCCCATGCGCGGCACCTTGCATGTGCTGGCACCCGAGGATTTGAAATGGATGCTGGCCATTACCTCGGAGAGGCTGATCCGTGGCATGGCCGGGCGCCACCGGGACCTCGGCATCGGTGACGCGGATGTGGACGCAGCAGCGGGGTCCGCGTTGCGGCTGGTCTCCGCAGGAGCAGCCAGCCGGGCGGAATTGTTCCAGGCCTTCGAACGGGCGGGCCAGTCCACCGCGGGCCAGCGCGGCATCCATCTGCTGGGGATCCTGTGCCAGCGGGGATTGCTGGTGCAGGGGCCGCTGGCAGGAAACCAGCAGCTGGTGGTGGCGTTCGGCGACTGGATCACCGAGTCGCGGACCCTGGACCGCCCGGATGGCATCGCCGAGTGGCTGCTGCGCTACCTGCGCAGCCACGGCCCCGCAACGGAACGTGATTTTTCCTGGTGGTCCGGCATCCCCCTGACGGAAACCCGCGCGGCCCTGGCCCGCGTCAAGGACCGCCTGGTGGAGCTGGAGTTCGCGGGGACCAGCTACTGGCTCGCGCCGGCAACGGCCGCGCTGCTGGACGACGGCGTGCCGGGGCAGCGCACCGTGCTGGCGCTGCCGGGGTTTGATGAATTCCTGCTCGGCTACGCGGACCGGTCCGTGGTGCTGGCGCCGGAGCACGCTGACAAGATCGTCCCCGGCGGCAACGGCATGTTCAAGAAGACCATTGTGGCGGGCGGCACGGTGATCGGCACCTGGGCGGGGCCGCCGGGCGGCCGGGGCGCCGGCGTCGTGCCCGAACCCTTCGATGCTGTTAACGGGCTGCGGCCTGCCGCTCAAAAGTCCTTTGAGCTGCAGGCCGCGAAGTACCGCAGATTCCTTGGTGCCTGAACGGGCGCCTGAAATCCCTAGAGGTTTCCGGTGGCGATGCGGAGCATGCGCCGCAGCGGCTCGGCGGCGCCCCAGAGCAGTTGGTCGCCCACCGTGAACGCGCTGATGTACTCCGGGCCCATCTCCAGCTTGCGGATGCGGCCCACCGGAATGTCCAGGGTGCCGGATGCCGCCACGGGCGTGAGATCGGCCATCGAGGCTTCCTTGGTGTTCGGCACCACGCGGGCCCACTGGTTGTCCGCGTCCACGAGTTTCTCGATCTCGGCCACCGAGAGGTCTTCGCGCAGCTTCAGTGTCAGGGCCTGGGAGTGCGAGCGCATCGCACCGATCCGGACGCACAGGCCGTCCATGATGATCCGGTTCCCGGCGGAGGTGCCAAGGATCTTGTTCGTCTCCACCCCGGCCTTCCATTCCTCTTTGGACTGGCCGTTGCCGAGGTCCGCGTCGATCCAGGGGATCAGGGAACCGGCCAGCGGGACGCCGAACTGGGTGGCGTCGATGCCGGAGCGCTGGTGCGCCAGGACCTTCCGGTCGATCTCCAGGATCGCCGACGCCGGGTCGTCCAGTTCGGTGCTCACCTCGGCGTTGAGGCTGCCGAACTGGCTCAGCAGCTCACGCATGTGGCGTGCCCCGCCGCCGGAGGCCGCCTGGTACGTCATGGACGTGCCCCACTCGACGAGGTCGTTCTTGAACAGCCCGCCCAGTCCCATCAGCATGCAGGACACGGTGCAGTTGCCGCCGATGTAGTCCTTCACCCCGCCGGAGAGGCCGGCGTCGATGACGTCCCGGTTGATGGGGTCCAACACGATGATGGAGTCCTCATTCATGCGCAGCGTGGAGGCGGCATCGATCCAGAGGCCGTCCCAGCCGCGGCCGCGGAGCTCGCCGTGGACCTGCTTGGTGTAGTCCCCGCCCTGGGCGGTGACAATAATGGGCAGCTTCGCCAGCGTCTCGAGGTCGAATGCGTCCTCGAGCTTGCCGGCCGCGCCAGCGCCGGCAATGGCCGGGGCGGCACCGCCCGCGTTCGAGGTGGAGAAGAAGACGGGGTTGATGGTGGCGAAGTCGCCCTCGTCCTGCATGCGCTGCATCAGGACGGAACCGACCATGCCACGCCAACCGACCAGGCCGACGGACGGGGTAGCTGCTGTAGTCATGGGCCCAGTTTAGACTTCACCGCCCGCCTGGCGCAGTCGGTTACGTCACGGGATCTATTCGCCGCGCGGCTCTTCCAGCAGCGCCGCCTTGCGCCGGCGCAGCGCAAAGACCGCCCCGAACGTGAAGACCTGGGTCACCACCACCAGCACGATCGCCCCGAGGACCTTGTTGCCGCCCAGGATCATGGTGAGCCCCACGATGGCCGAGAGGAGCGCGAGCAGGGGCAGGAGCATGTACCCCAGGACAAAGAGTGTCTCGGGCTTGCGCAGCATTACTTGGCCTCCGTCCGGCGCCACAGCGTGATCCGGTAGCGGGTGCCGTTGGCCGAGGTCAGCCAGCCGTTGGCGGGGAGGCTGGCGGAGGCGGTCCAGTCGTAGCCGAGGTCGGGAGCGAAGGTATCCCCTTCGGCGTTGGTGTCGATTGTGGTGACGACGGCGACGTCGGCAAGGTCCAGCGCCTGCGCAAAGATCTCGCCGCCGCCAATGATCCAGACCGTCTCATGGCCGGGTACGAACTGGGATTCGAGCAAAGCGTCGTCGAGCGACGCGACCGCGACGGCGCCTTCCGCGCCGGGGGTGTCCCGCCAGGCGGCCTGGCGGGTGATGACAATGTTTGTCCGGGCGGGCAGCGGGCGGTACTTGTCCGGGAACGACTCCCAGGTCTTGCGGCCCATGATGACCGGGTGCCCGGAGGTGAGGCTGCTGAAGTGCCTCATGTCCTCGGGCAGGTGCCACGGCATGGCGCCGGCCTGGCCGATGACCCCGGTGCTGGTCTGGGCCCAGACCAGCCCCAGGCCAGTGGTGGACGCGCGGAGTTGCTCAGTGAAATCGCCGGGCTGCACGCCCGGGGTGGCTTCGTTGCTCATACGGCTATCGGGGCCTTAATCGTCGGGTGGTGCTGGTAGCCGACCACCTCGAAGTCCTCGAGGGTGTAGTCGAAGATGGAGTCCGGCTTGCGGGTGATGTTCAGTTGGGGGTAGTCGTAGGGCTCGCGGGCGAGCTGCTTGAGGACCTGGTCCATGTGGTTGTCATAGATGTGGACATCCCCGCCGGTCCAGACGAATTCGCCCGGTTCCAGGCCGGTCTGCTGCGCAACCATGAGCGTCAGCAGGGCGTAGGATGCGATGTTGAACGGCACGCCCAGGAAGGTGTCCGCGGAGCGCTGGTACAGCTGGCAGGAGAGCTTGCCGTCGGCCACGTAGAACTGGAAGAACGCGTGGCACGGGGGCAGTGCCATGTCCTTGAGTTCGGAGACGTTCCAGGCCGAGACGATGTGCCGGCGCGAGTCCGGGTTGGACTTCAGGTTCTCGATGAGTTCGGCGATCTGGTCGATGTGGCCGCCGTCGGGCGTGGGCCAGGAACGCCACTGGACGCCGTAAACGGGGCCGAGTTCGCCGTCGGCGTCGGCCCATTCGTCCCAGATGGTGACGCCCTGGTCCTGCATCCATTTGACGTTCGTGTCGCCGCGGAGGAACCAGAGCAGCTCCACCGCCACGGACTTGAAGTGCACCCGCTTGGTGGTGACGAGCGGGAAGCTCTTGCTCAGGTCAAAGCGGAGTTGGCGACCAAAAACGCTGAGGGTGCCGGTTCCGGTACGGTCTGATTTGTGCGTGCCGTGCTCGAGGACGTCGCGCAGGAGGTCTTCATAGGGCGTAGGGATGCTCACGGTTCCAGTCTACTGAGAACTGGCTTTCTCTCCTTATTTGTCTTGCTGGCTGAGCTTAGCGCGGAGGATCTCCAGCAGGGCGGCGTCGTCCAGCCCGGCACTGCGGCCTTCCGCAATATAGCGGTCGACGGCGGCGATCACGGCCGCGGGGGCCGCGCCTTGAGCCTGGGCGCCCGCGGGGGCCGGCAGGGCTGGCTTGCCCGCGACCACCGTGCCGTTGCGACGCCGGGTTTCGATCAGTCCGGCCAGTTCGAGTTCCTTGTACGCCCGCGCGACGGTGCCGGCGGCCAGGCCCAGGTCCGACGCAAGGCTGCGGACTGTCGGCAGCCGGGTTCCCGGTGCCAGGGTCCCGACTGTGATGAGGGAGGTGATCTGCGCCCGGATCTGTTCGAAGGGGGGAACCGGCGACCGCAGGTTGACGGAGATCCCCACGCTCACGTGGCGGGCTCCTTGTCCGGCCGCGGAGCTGGAGCGGACGGTGCCCGGGCCGGCGTACGGACAGGGATGACGGCGATGACTATGGCAGCGGCGCCCAGCACAGAGCCGGCCAGGGTTGCCGGCCACCACGATCCGGCGGCCGGATCGACGGCTTCACCGAACGCGTCCGGCCCGAACACGGCCGCCCACGCCTGGCTCTGGGTTAGCAGCAGGACTGCGGCCTGGGCGGTGAGGGCGGCCGCGAGGGTCCGCACGACACGGTGGAGGGTGATGGCGCGCAGGGCGGCGTCCAAGCCGTGCGGGGCGTCGCGGACGCCCCGGCGGAACCAGACGGTGAGGAACGCCGGCAGGGAGGCAGCGCAGGCCCCGGCCGTCAGCAGCCCGGCCGGAACCCAGCCCGGTCCTTCGGCGAGGCGCGCCTGCCCCGCCGCCGTGACGCCCAGGACGGCAAGGAATACGAGGAGCGCCAGGACAGCCGTGGTCAGCAGGGCGGGGCTGGCCGGTTGCCGGGGCCAGCCGCGCGGCGCTTCGGGACTTCCGTAGTTGCGCTGCAACAGGAACTCGCCGGCGGCAATGACCAGCAGTACGGAAGTGGCCGTCAGCGTCACGAAGCCTGCAAAACCGTAGCTGTCGGCAGCCATGAGGAGCTGGGAAAGGAAGGCGCCGGCGACCAGCGGCACAGCGGCCGCCAGCCCCAGCAGCGCCCCGAGGGAGGAGACCAGTCTGGCGGCCGGGTGTTGGCGGCCGGTGGCGAGCCCTGATTCCGGTCGGTTCCGGACGCCCAGCCTGGCGGCCGCGAGCCGCGGGGGCCGCCACCACCACATGACGAGGAGGACCACGGTTGCCGCGAGGCCGGCGAAGTTCGTCCACGACGTCATCC
>NZ_CAKKMF010000143.1 GCF_918697925.1 Arthrobacter sp. Bi26 | reverse complement strand
GGGCCTTGACCCGGTCGATCGCGAGCTGCTCCACAACGTCGACGTGCTCGCAGCCGCCGTAGTAGCGCTTGCCCGGGTAGCCCTCGGCGTACTTGTTGGTCAGCACCGAACCCTGCGCCTGCATCACGGCCACCGCGGTGTGGTTCTCCGAGGCGATCATCTCCAGCCCGTCCCGCTGGCGGGTCAGTTCGGCGTCGATCCTTACGGCGATCTCCGGATCCAGCACGGACAGGTCCGCGTCCAGCGACGCGGAGACGACCTGCTCAAACGCGACGGTCACGGTGCCGGCGGCCGCGGCGGCGCTCACAGTTCGCCGCCGTTCTTGGACGCGTACTCTTCAGCCGACATCAGCGGGCCTTCTTCGGTCACGGCCACCTTGAAGAGCCAGCCGGCACCGTACGGATCGCTGTTGATCAGCGCGGGATCCGAAACGACGTCGTCATTGATCTCCACCACCTCGCCCGTCACCGGGGCGTAGAGGTCCGAGACGGACTTGGTTGACTCGACCTCGCCGCAGGTCTCCCCCGCGGTCACCGTCGACCCAACTTCCGGCAGGTCCACGTAGACGATGTCGCCCAGGGCGTCGGCGGCCACAGCCGAAATCCCAATCCCCGCAGGGCCCGATCCGTCGGCAGCAACCCACTCGTGTTCAGCGGAGTACTTCAGTTCGGCTACAACTTTGCTCATTTATCTCAATCCTTAAGTTCGTATGTGGTTTCGACAGGCTCAGCCAGCGGCGGCTGGCTACTTTTGGCGCTTGTAGAACGGCAGTGCGACAACTTCGAACGGCTCCGCCTTGCCACGCAGGTCAATGTCCAGGGCTGTGCCGGGCTCGGTGAATTCGATATCGACATAGGCCATGGCGACGGGGTACCCCAGGGTGGGGCTCGGCTGTCCGGAGGTCACTTCGCCCACCACGTTGCCGTCCTTGAGGACCGGGTAGTGGCCGCGGCCGGCCCGGCGGCCCGGGCCCTTGAGCCCCACGAGCTTGCGGCCGGTTGTGGAGCCTGCGCCGGCTGCCTTGAGTTCGCTCAGGGCAACCTTGCCGATGAAGTCCGACTCCTTGGCGAGCGAGACGACCGGTCCCAGGCCTGCGGCGTACGGGTTGCCTTCGCGGGAGAGTTCGTTGCCATAGAGCGGCATGCCGGCTTCCAGACGCAGCGAGTCACGGCAGGCCAGGCCGGCGGGGATGAGCCCGTGGCCGGCGCCGGTTTCCAGCAGCGCTTCCCAGAGGCCGGCGGCGTCCTCGTTGGGAACGTAGATTTCGAAGCCGTCCTCGCCGGTGTAGCCGGTGCGGGCGAGGAGCAGATCGTGGTCAGTACCGTTGACGGTGATACGTACCTCAACCGCTGCGTAGTACTTCAGCTCGGTGACCAGGACATGCTGCTCGGCCGGGACCAGCGTCAGCAGGATGGCCTCTGCGTTCGGTCCCTGGACGGCGATCAGCGAGGTTTCGGCGGAAACGTCCTCCACCGTCACGTCGAACCCGCCTTCCTTGCCGGAAACAGCCCTTTCGGCCAGTGCCGCGGCAACCACCGCAGCGTTGCCGGCGTTGGGGACCACGAGGTACTTGTCCTCGCCACGGCGGTAAGAGATGAGGTCATCGATGATGCCGCCGTCTTCCTGGCAGATCAGCGAGTACTTCGCTTTGCCGACGGCGACCGCCGAGAGCTTCCCGGCCAGGGCGTAGTCGAGGAACGCTGCGGCGTCCGGACCGGTGACCCAGACTTCACCCATGTGGGAGAGGTCGAACAGGCCCGCGGCGTTGCGGACGGCGTGGTGCTCTGCCAGTTCCGATTCGTACTTGAGGGGCATCTGCCAGCCGCCGAAGTCCGTGAAGGAGGCGCCGGCTTTTTTGTGCTGCTCGTAGAGAGCGGTGTAGTTCTCACTCATCAGGGATCCTTAGTTCTCGAAGTCGGAAAGCGGCGGGCAGGAGCAGACCAGGTTGCGGTCTCCGGCGGCGCCGTCGATGCGCCCGACCGGCGGGAAGTACTTGTCCTGCCTGAGTGTGTGGACGGGGAATGCGGCCTGCTCACGCGGGTACGCCCGCTCCCAGTCGGAAGATACGACGGCGGCTGCCGTGTGGGGTGCGTTGCGCAGCGGGGAGTTCTCCACCGTGAAATCTCCGTTGGAGACCTGGTCGATCTCCTGGCGGATGGTGATCATCGCCTCGATGAAGCGGTCGATCTCCGCAAGGTCCTCGGACTCGGTGGGCTCCACCATCAGGGTGCCCGCCACGGGGAAGGACAGCGTGGGGGCGTGGAAGCCGTAGTCGATCAGGCGCTTGGCCACGTCCTCGGCGGTCACGCCGGTCCTGGCCGTGAGTTCACGCAAATCCAGGATGCACTCGTGCGCCACCAGCCCGCTCTCCCCCGTGTAGAGAACCGGGAAGTGCTCATCCAACCGTGCGGCAATGTAATTCGCCGCGAGCAGGGCCGACTTGGTCGCTTCGGTGAGGCCCTGGCCGCCCATCAGCTTCACGTACGCCCAGGAGATCGGCAGCACACCGGCGGATCCGTAGCGTGAAGCGGAGATCGCAACACCAGTTCCTGGTTCGGTACCGCCGGCCTCGTGCGCCGCCTTGTTCGCGTCCCCTGGCATGAACGGTGCAAGGTGTGCCTTGGCAGCAACCGGGCCGACGCCGGGTCCGCCGCCGCCGTGCGGGATGCAGAAGGTCTTGTGCAGGTTCAGGTGCGAGACGTCGCCGCCGAACTTGCCCGGCTGGGCGAGGCCCACGAGGGCGTTGAGGTTGGCGCCGTCGACGTAGACCTGCCCGCCGGCGGCGTGGATCGCGTCGCAGACCTCGCGGACGTCGGCGTCGTAGACCCCGTGGGTGGACGGGTAGGTGATCATGATCGCCGAGAGGACGTCCTTGTTGGCCTCGATCTTGGCGGCGAGGTCCGTGTGGTCGATCGTGCCGTCGGAAGCCGTGGCCACGACGACCACCTTCATGCCGGCGAGCACGGCGGAGGCGGCGTTGGTGCCGTGGGCCGAGGCCGGAATGAGGCAGACGTTGCGCTGCTCGTCACCGCGGGAGTGGTGGTAGCCGCGGATGGCCAGCAGGCCGGCGAGCTCACCCTGGGATCCGGCGTTGGGCTGGATGGAGACCTGGTCGTAGCCCGTGATCTCGGCGAGGTCAGCTTCGAGGCCGCTGATGAGCTCGCGCCAGCCCTCGGTCTGGGAGTCCGGGGCGAAGGGGTGGATGGAGGCGAACTCCGGCCAGGAGATGGCTTCCATCTCGGCCGTGGCGTTCAGCTTCATGGTGCACGAGCCCAGCGGGATCATGGTGCGGTCCAGGGCGAGGTCGCGGTCCGAGAGGCGGCGGATGTAGCGCAGCAGCTGGGTCTCGGAACGGTGCGTGTTGAAGACCGGGTGCTGTAGGAAGTCGGAGGTGCGCAGCACCGTCTCGGGCAGCTCGAAGCCCTTGGCCTCCAGGACCGGACCGGCGCCAAAGGCGACGACGACCGCGGCGAGGACCTCCGGCGTCGTGGTTTCATCGACGGACACGCCAACTGTGTCCGCGTCGATGAGCCGCAGGTTGATGCCCCGGGCCCCGGCGGCGGCGATGACCTTGGCGGCCTTGCCGGGCACGCGGACCGTGAGGGTGTCGAAGAAGGAGTCGCTCGCCAGTTCGCGGCCGGCGATCTTCAGCGTGGCGGCGAGGGCGCGGGTGTTGTTGTGGACGGTCTCGGCGATGGCTTTCAGCCCGTCGGGGCCGTGGTAGACGGCGTAGAACGAGGACACGATGGCCAGCAGTGCCTGCGCGGTGCAGATGTTGGACGTGGCCTTTTCGCGGCGGATGTGCTGCTCGCGGGTCTGCAGGGCCAGGCGGTACGCCGGGACGCCGGCGTTGTCTTTGGAGACGCCGACGATGCGGCCGGGGAGCGTGCGTTCCATGCCCTCGCGCACCGCCATGTAGGCGGCGTGCGGGCCGCCGAAGAACAGCGGCACGCCCAGGCGCTGGGTGGAGCCGACGGCGATATCCGCACCCTGCTCGCCCGGAGGGGTGATCAGGGTCAGGGCCAGGAGGTCCGCTGCCACGGTGACCAGCGCGCCGCGTTCCTTGGCCTCGGCGATCACGGCGGACTGGTCCCACACCCGGCCGGAGACGCCGGGCTGCTGCAGGACGACGCCGTTGATGACGCCCTCGGGCAGGCCCTTGGAGAGGTCGGCGACCTCCACCTCGAAGCCCAGGGCTTCGGCGCGGCCCAGCACAATGGCGATGGTCTGCGGGAGGCAGTCGGCGTCGAGGACGGTCTTGGCCCCGGCCGCGGACTTGTTCTTGTTGGCGCGGCGCATGAGGAGCACGGCCTCGGCGACGGCGGTGGCCTCGTCGAGGAGCGACGCGTTGGCGACCGGGAGCGCGGTGAGGTCCTGGACCATGGTCTGGAAGTTCAGCAGCGCCTCGAGGCGGCCCTGGGAGATCTCCGGCTGGTAGGGCGTGTACGCGGTGTACCAGGCCGGGGCTTCGAGGATGTTGCGGCGGATCACCGGCGGGGTGACGGTGTCGTAGTAGCCCTGGCCGATCATCTGCACGGCCGTCTTGTTCTTGGAGGCGAGCTTGCGCAGCTCGGCCAGCACCTGGACTTCGCTGAGGGCGCTGTCCAGCGTGAGGGGCTTTTCCTGGCGAATGGAATCGGGGACCGCGTTGTCAACGAGGCCATCAACGCTGTCGTAGCCGACGGCCTTGAGCATGGTGTCGATGTCGGCCTGGCGGCGGGCGCCGATGTGGCGATCTGCGAAGGTGGACGGGGACGATTGAACCGTCATGAGAGGAACTCCATAATTCAGGTGGCATCAAAACGCCACGATGATTCGGGTTCCTCCCCGCTCTGTATTGGACCTGAGAGTTTCCGTTTTGCCCTGCTGATTGCAGCGCGCCACTTGCACCGTCGGTGAGCCCGGTTGCCCGGACTGCTTTCCAGAGTTGCCTTGCCGCGGCGGTACGTGGGCCTGAGAGATTCCTGGGGAGGATTTGCTCCTACGGCGCCTGCTGAACGTACCGGCAGGACTCTCCCGCCGCAGATCATAAGCCGTGCCACTGGTCGGTGACACAGCTCACAATTTATCTGGTTCCCGGGCAGGATGCAAAATTAATTTCAATTGAGTCGCTGTTTCCTGCACCACGGGGGTGCCTCCCCGCCGTCGAATGCCAGCCAAGGAACAAGTCCATCCCCCGGGGCCGTTGGGCTACTACGACCTGCCGTCCGCTGACGCTGGCAGCACCCTACACACCCGGACCGAGACCACGGGAAACGCGAACCCTTCGAATATGATCGCGTGATGCCTCTCCTTATCGCTCCGGACGCAAGCTACCACTCCTCCTGGCTGGAAGGATCCGCAGAATTTGACGGCGCCCACCGGGACGGCGGGGGCGCGGAGGACTGGTCCCTGGAAGAACTCAAAGATGCCCAGTCGTTCCGCCGCTTTGTCGACGCCCTCATCAATGACGCTCGGCCGGAGAGCCCGCGGAAGCCAGGATATGTGCCCTGCACGTACTTGTGGATCATGGAGGGTGACACGTTCCTTGGCTCACTGGCCATCAGGCACGAACTGAACGACTTCCTTTTCAACGAAGGCGGGCACATCGGCTACAGCGTGAGGCCCTCCGCCAGGCGTCGCGGCCACGCAGCGAGGGCGCTGGCTGATGCCTTGCCGATTGCCCGTGAACTGGGAATCCCCCGGGTTCTTCTCACATGCGATGAGGATAATGCAGGCTCACGAGCGACCATCGAAAAGAACGGCGGCGCCTACGAGGACACCCGCAACGGCAAACGCCGCTACTGGGTCGACACCGTCTGACCGGGCACGCCCCGAACGAACTGATCTCCGTTTACAGAGCGTGAAGTCGGTGCGACGCTGAACGCAATTCGGCCCGCGCGGGCTGTCTTCGGACTGGGGGTAACGAAAATGCAATGGGGCACGCCGCAACCGGAAAGTCCGTGGCCGCATGACATGGTGATCAGCGTCAATGACGATCCACACCACCTGACTCTCCTTCTGTTTGTCCGGCAGGCATGGTCCCTGGCCGGCGACCTCAACATCCCGCCCCTAAGCCCCGTACCAGACTGTGGTCATTCCCGGATGCCGGAATCGGCTGATGCCTCCACGTGGGAGAAGCGCTGGAAAACGTCATGGGACCAGGCCTGGAGCTGGTACCAGATCGAAGATCCAACGCACCATCCCACGCCCGCGGAATTGCGCGAGTCCGGGGACGCCAGTCAGGGGTTGAATCCTTTGATCCCACCCTTTTGGACTCAACGGTATGAATGGGAAGGTCTGGACCGCGAGGCTTATCAAGCCTGGGACCGAAGCCTGATCCCGAAATTTCCCCACGATGCCGAACCCCGAAGTCTCCAAGAACTCATCCCGGCATGGGAAAGCGGAATCGACACTGTCATCGTGCTGCCGTACGAGGGGTACTTCGCACACCGGCTGAGCCGGCGGCACCTCGTTGTGTCGGCCGCAACCAGGAATACCCCTGAGCACTACAGCAGGGCGCTACGAGAAAACGCACTGTAGACCCGCAGAGGCCGGGCTACCTCTCCTGCTAAGGGGACCGGCACGGAAATACGCGTCGGTCACGGCCACCGTTGGGACGTTAATGCCGCGCAGGCCCGAACCAGCTGGCCAGCGCATCCTCCAGCCCCCGCCGAGTCCCGTCTCCCGTCCACGCCACATGCCCGTCCGGCCGGATCAACACGGCCGCAGGAGCATTGACTGAACCGATCACCGGAAGCTCCCACCCGCCGTCGTACGTGGCGTCCACCAACTGCACCCGATCCATCCACGGCCCCGGGTCGATGCTGCCCGGCGCGCCGAGGTTGAGCAGCACCGCACGGGCATCGTGCAGGAAGGTGAACACGCGCCGCGGGCCGTTGGCGGTGACGACGTCGAGATCGGGCATGCGGCGCCCGAGCAGCGGGTGCCCCTCACCGAGGTCGTAGCGGACGTCCAGGCCGGAGATGAGGCCGCCCAGCCGCTTCCGGGCCTCATCGATCGTCAGCAGGCCGGCCACCGTGTCGGCCAACGCACCGATGCGCGGGTCGGCCCTCTGCATGATTGACTGCGCCATCGTGTGCTTCAGCGCACGGGCCCCGGCGGGGTGCCGCTCGGCGTGATAGGTGTCCAGCAGGCGGTCCGGCGCAATACCCTTGACCACCTGGGCGAGTTTCCAGCCGAGGTTCACGGCGTCCTGGATGCCG
>NZ_CAKKMF010000142.1 GCF_918697925.1 Arthrobacter sp. Bi26 | reverse complement strand
GGCCCATGGAATCCTGTTCCTGGCGGCGGGGCCGGAGCATCAGGAACTCCTTAAGAAGACCGCTGTCGAGCCGGCGACCCCGCTGTTCGTGGGCGGACGGCGGGCCGGCATCGTGATGCGGGTGGACGCCGCCCGCGACGAACCACGCCTGGTTGTCCAGTTGGACCCCCGAGCCACGTTCCAGAACGGGCCGTACCAGCTGCGCCTCCGCCGTCCCCTGCAGCGGTCGGCGACCAAACCCTATGCCGTGGAGTCCGTTGAACTGGTGCCGCGGGGTAGCACTCCATAAGGCGCCCGGGCAGGTGCTGACGGTTCGGCGACGATGCCCGACTCCCTCTCGGCCGTGACCGTGGATGGTGCCGCAAAGCCAGTCGGCTGACCGCGGAATAGACTGTGCGCATGGACGGCCCCGTGGTGACGCGCCTGCGGCACATCGTATTCCGGGCAGCGGCAGCCGCGATCGCCGCGGCTGTGCTGGGCGCTGCTGCGGCCTGCAGTCCGGAAGGCGGTCCGGCCGGTACGACCTCAGCGGCCACGGATGCTGTGACCGCGGAAATCAGCCAGTTCCGTGACAACTACAGCAAACAGATCATCGAAATCCAGCTCACGAACACCACCGGCCGCGCCCTGACGGTCCTTGCCGCGGAACTGACCAGCCCGCTGTTCGCGGCGCCGATCACCTGGCCAGCGCGCACGGGCGGGATTGAGCTTCCGCCCGGACAGGCGAAGAGCCTGCCGGCGCCGCTGCCCGCACCGGAATGCGGCTCCCCGTCCCCGGCCTCAACAGAGCCGGCAACCGCCTCCGGCGCCGACTCCGGCAACGCGGTTGTCGCGCTCCGGCTGGCGGTGCCGCAAGGCTCTGTGCCACAGGGAACTGCGCCGCCCCAAGCCGTCGCCCCGGCAGCAGACCCGTTCGGCGTCCTGGCGCGGAACAATTCGGAGATGTGCCTGGCCCGGGCAGCCTCGGCCGTGGCCGCGATCGCGCTGGTTCCTGACCTCGAGGTCGCCGCGGACGGGCGGACCGCCGTCGTACGTCTGCTTGTCCAACCGCGCGCTGCCAGCGGCGGAGGGGCTGGCGCGGGTGAGCTGGTGATTGACCGGGTCGAGGAGACCACCTTGCTGGCGGAAGCCCCGCAAGCCCCCTGGCCCCGTTCGGTGACGCTCAGCGCAGGCGGGCCCCCGGCGGAAATGCGCCTGGGCATCCGGCCCTCCCGCTGCGATCCCCACGCCGTGGCCGAAGACAAGGTGGGCACGCTCCTGCCGCTTCGGGTCAGGGTGGCGGGCCGGGAGGGTGTTGTGAAGATCGACGCCGGCAGCCAACTTCGTGGCCGGATTTATGACTTTGTTACAAAGGCGTGCGGCCGCCAGTAGTCTGGGGGCATGTCCTTTGATGCCAGGCCCACCGACTTCAGCGCCGCCCGGATCAGCGAGGCCGTCCAGGAGATCCTGGGCGCGGGTATCCTTCCGCCGATTGTCCAGGCAGGGCACCCGGTGCTCCGGCACGTGGCGGCACCGTTTGACGGCCAGTTGAGTGACGCCGAACTTGGCCACCTCATCGACCTCATGCGCAGCGTGATGCACAAGGCCCCGGGCGTCGGCCTGGCGGCACCGCAGCTGGGCATTCCGCTGCAGCTCGCCGTCCTGGAGGACCAGTTCACCGTCGACCCCGACGTCGCAGCCATCCGCGGGCGGGAACCGCTGCCGTTCTTTGCCATGCTGAACCCGAGCTATCGGGCCCTTGGCGACAAGTCCGTGGCGTTCTACGAAGGTTGCCTCTCCATCGGAGGCCTGCAGGCGGCGGTGTTGCGGCCGGAATCGGTCCAGCTCGATTTCGCGGCGCCGGACGGCACGCAACTGGAGCGGACTTTCACCGGCTGGCAAGCCCGGATTGTCCAGCATGAGACCGACCATCTGCACGGAGTGCTGTTCCTTGACCGGGCCGAGCTGCGCTCCATCAGCAACAACGCCGAATACTCGGCCCGCTGGGCCCAGCCAGACATCAGCCGTGCCCGGCAGGAACTCGGGTTCCTGCCGGACCCGGCGGAGGACTAAGGCAGAGGTGCCGGGTTCCCGGCAGATGGCAGGTAGCGGGCCCACCACTTCAGGATTTCATCGAACCTCTGCTTGCGGTGGTGCGGAGTGCCCGAGCGGGACAGCTCCTGGTTCTCGCCCGGGAAAACCAGGAATCCGGTCTCGACGCCCTGCTGCTTGAGGGCGGTGAAGTACCGCTGGCCCTGCTCCACGGGGCACCGGAGGTCCTCCTCACTGTGGATCACCAGCGACGGCGTCCGTACGTTCTCCACCCGGGCCATGGGACTCTGGGCCGCCATTTGCTCCGCCGAAGGGCCGGTGTATTCGCCGCCGAAGAACCAGCCGATGTCAGAAGAACCCGTAAAGCTCACAGGATCCAGGAAACCGCGCTCGACGATGGCCGCCCGGAAGCGGTGGTCGTGGCTGATGGTCCACGCCGTCAGGTAGCCGCCGTAGGAACCGCCCATGATGCCGACATTGGCGGCGTCCAGGTCCTCAAACTTCTCCACGGCCCCGTCCAGGAAGGCGAGGACGTCCTGCATGTCCACGGTTCCCATCCGCTCCTTGATGGAGCGTCCGTGCTCCTGGCCATAGCCGGCCGAGCCCCGCGGATTGCACATGAGTACGGCGTAACCGGCCCCGGCATAGACCTGGGCTTCGTCGAACAAGGCCACGCCGAACTGGGCAAAAGGGCCGCCGTGGATGTTCAGCAGCACCGGGTGCGGCCCGGGGCCTGCCGGCTTCACGAGCCAACCATGGACCGGGTACCCGTCGGTCGAGGGCAGAGTCAGTTCCTGCGGCTCGCTGATGCCCGCCACGCTGCGCAGCGGCGCGGAGAAATCCGTCAGGCGGTGCACGTGCCCGCTGTCGAGCACAGCGAGGTCCCCGGCCGTGGTTGCATCGCTGAAACTCACGACGAGCCGCCCCCCGCCGTCCGCGGCCCCGGTCACCACCCGGTTCCCCTCCAGCAGGACGGCGTGGCCTCCCGTCGCGACGAATTCGTGCAGCTCTACGGTTCCCCGCGCATTGTTCAGCACCAGGGCGCCCGCGGCCCCGCGCAGCTCGATCCGGCTGCCGCCGGACAGGTCCAGGGTCTCGGCGTCGCTAAGCGCTGTGGCGTCTCCGCCGGCGGCCGGCATGGCATACAGGGCGGTGTTCCTGGCCACGAAGTCCCGGCCGGAGGCGCCCAGGTCCTGGGCGAGGAAGAAAAGCCACTTCCCGTCCGCGGACTGGCGCACGGCGCTGACGGTCTGCCGTCCGGTATTGGCCGGTGTGAGGGCTTTCGTCAGCCCTCCGGCGGCGGGAATCGAGTAGATTCCGCTGACGAGGTCGGTGTCCCGGCCCTCATGCAGGGCCGCGGTGAAGTAGATGGTGCCGCCGTCGGCGCTGAAGCTGGCGTCGTTGTGGTCCGCCGCCCCGGTGGTGAGCTGCTTGGCGGCCGGCAGCAGGCTGGCACCGGTCTCCGCGGGATCGGCCGCGGCACCGAGGGCCTTGAGGGCGCGCCCGGCCGGGGCCACCTTCGGTTCGGCGTCAAGCTGCGGCACCTCGACAAGGAACAGCTGCAGGGGCTTGTCGGCCGTGTAGCCAAGGCCGTTCATGCGGTACTGGTAATCGGTGATCAGCCGGGCGTCCTCGCTGCCGGCACCCACCCCGTCGATGTTGCCGTACCTGCCCTCATCAGGGGTCCGGGCACCGAAGACAATGCTGCGGGAATCGGGTGACCAGGCAAAGGAGCTGACCCCCAGCGGCGCTGCCGTTAACAGCTGGGGTTCGCCGCCGGCTGCTTCCACCACGTGGAGCTGCGGTTTTCCGCCGGCAGCCGCACGCAGGAACGCAAGGGCCTGGCCGTCCGGTGAAAAGTCCGGCGCGGTGTCCCGGAAGCCGCGGGTCAGGCGGCGCGGCCGTTGGCCGGGGTTGAGGTTTGGGTTGTTCAGGTCCGGATCCAACGGGACGGTCCACAATTGGCCCACGTAGGCATCGGCATCGAAGTCCGGCCGGATCACGGACACCACGGCGCGGGAGCCGTCAGGGTGCACGGCGGGAGCGGAGACGGAATTGAGCAGCGGTAGATGTTCAGATTTCACGCTTGCGAGCCTAACCCGCGGCGGGCGTGCTGTGAACTACCTCACGTCCTGCCGGTGCGCCGCGGACGCCACGGCCGTCCCATTCCCCGGCCGGCCGCCGTCGGCGGGAAGGCTCCAGCGTGACCTGCCCCTGCGCCCTGCCCGCGAGGCGGGCCGGGGTTCCGCGCTTAGGATGAAGCTATGCCTCCCGCCCCTGATTTCCCCCTCTTGTGCCCGGTGTGCCGGGACGCTCTCCGCTTCGGTGGCGGCGGTGCCCGCACCCTGGTGTGCGGCGCCGGCCACAGCTTTGATGCCGCCAGGCAGGGATACTTCAACTTCCTGGTCGGCAAGGGGACTGTTTTTGAAGCCGACAGCGCAGAGATGGTGGCGGCCCGCTTCGATTTCCTCTCGGCAGGGCACTACCGGCGGCTGGCTGATGCCATTGCCGATCTTGCCGCGCCGGCGCTCATGGAGGCCCCGGCCGGGCAGCCGGCGCTCATGGAGGCCCCGGCCGGGCAGCCGGCGGTGCTGGACGCCGGAACGGGAACCGGCCACTACCTCAGGGCCGTGCTGGATCGTCTCGCCCGGGATCGCGCGGCACGGGATCTTGCATTAACGCCCGATCCGGCGGCGGACGGGGCTTCGGCGGACGGGGCTTCGGCCGATGGTGTCTTGGCCGCGGCCATCGGCCTGGACATTTCCAAGTTTGCACTGCGCCGGGCCGCCAAAATGAACCCGGAAGCCTTGAACGTGGTCGGGGACGTCTGGCAGCCGTTACCGCTCGCGGACAGCGCCGTCGACGTCGTCACCGTGGTCTTTGCGCCGCGCAACGCGCCTGAGTTTGCCCGGGTGCTCCGCCCCGGCGGCCGCCTGATCGTGGTCACACCACGGCCTGGACATCTGGAGGAGGTTGCCGGCCTGACCGGGATGCTGGGGATCGAACCGGCCAAGGACGAACGGCTCACGGCTTCCCTGGGTAAGGATTTCGCGGCCGTCAGCGCCAGGGATCTGGACCTGGCGTTGACCCTGGCTCCGCGCGACGTCGCCAACCTTGCCTACATGGGGCCGGCAGGCCACCACCTGGACCGTGCCGCACTCGCGGCCCTCGAGGCCGGGCTTCCGGCGTGGACCGCTGTCTCGGCCCGCTTCCGGATCAGCGTTTTTGCACCCATCCGCTGACCGCTCCCGCCGCACCGCCGGGCCGCGCCGCGGCCTGCCTTCAAACCGCCCTGAACCACTCCCGGGGGAATCGGGATGGGGAAATCGGGCAGGGAATCGACCCGCGAAATAACGACTTGGCCACTTTGTCCATGAATTCCCAACTCCCTGTCCCAGCTATTGTCCTGCCGCTTAGGATGGAAAGACAGTTACTGGGGAACTGTGCCTGCAGCTCCCGGAACTAAAGGGGGAATTGATGTCTGAATGGCTGATCGAGAATTGGTGGGCCCTGTGGCTCACGCTCTTTCTCCTGTTTGCCGTGGTCGAGATGATCACTCTGGACCTGTTCTTCATCATGCTCGGCGGCGGCGCTCTCGCCGGGCTCGTGGCGGACTTCGCCGGTGCGGATCCTTGGCTTCAGATCATCGCCTTCTGCGTGGTGTCCCTGCTCATGATTGGCTTCGTTCGGCCGGTGGCCCTCAAGCATCTGCACCGGGGCCCGGCGGATCAGCGCACCAACATCGAACGACTTATCGGCGAATCCGCCGTCGTCATGGAGGCCGTGAACGAAAGCGGCGGGCTCGTCAAGATTGGCGGCGACGTCTGGAGTGCACGGTCCGAATCGGGAGTGCTGGTGCCCGGACAGCAGGCTGTGGTCAGCGCCATCGACGGTGCCACCGCGATCGTGGCCCCGCAGCCGGAATCGGCAATCCAATAAGGGACAGCAGTTCTGCGGGCAGCGCTGTCCGGAGGGCCTCGGAACTGCCGCAGCGAGACCAAACCAAACAACTGGGGAATAGGTGAAGCATGGATATCGCAGTCGCAATTGTGCTGCTGGTACTAATTGTGTTCGTAATTATTGTGCTGGTCCGGTCGGTTCGGATCATTCCACAGGCCCGGGCCGGCGTCGTTGAACGGCTGGGCAAATACCAACGCACCCTGAATCCCGGGCTTACCCTGCTGATCCCGTTTGTGGATCGCTTGCTGCCGTTGCTCGACCTGCGTGAGCAGGTGGTTTCCTTCCCGCCGCAGCCCGTCATCACCGAGGACAACCTGGTCGTTTCGATCGATACTGTGGTCTACTTCCAGGTCACTGACGCACGGGCCGCCACTTACGAGATCGCCAACTACATCCAGGCCGTGGAGCAGCTCACCACCACCACCCTGCGCAACGTGGTTGGCGGCCTCAACCTTGAGGAAGCGCTGACGTCGCGCGACCAGATCAACGGCCAGCTCCGTGGCGTCCTGGACGAGGCGACCGGACGCTGGGGCATCCGGGTCTCCCGTGTGGAGCTCAAGGCGATCGATCCGCCCCACTCGATCCAGGATTCGATGGAAAAGCAGATGCGGGCCGAACGTGACCGCCGCGCGGCCATTCTGACGGCAGAGGGCACCAAACAGTCCGCAATCCTCACCGCCGAGGGCCAGCGCCAGTCGTCCATCCTGAAGGCCGAAGGCGACGCCAAGGCCGCGATCCTGCGCGCTGACGGCGAGGCGCAGGCCATTCAGAAGGTCTTTGACGCGATCCACAAGGGCAACCCGGACCAGAAGCTGCTCGCCTACCAGTACCTCCAGACCCTCCCGAAGATAGCCGAGGGGAGCTCGAACAAGCTGTGGATCATTCCCAGCGAGGTAGGCGAGGCACTCAAGGGGATCGGGAACGTGCTGGGGGCAAACGCCGTGCAAGAGCAGGCGTCCCCGACGCCGGACGTTGTTCCGCCGTCAGCGCCGGCCGGTGCAGACGGCCAAGGGAGCCGGCCCTGAGCCCAAGTCCGCATTGGATCACTCGGACGCCGCCTGCGTAACTGCGCAGCCTGCGCGGTCCCGGCTGCGGGGGCCGGCCAATTCAACGACGGGCCGGTCGGGTGCAGCCTACGCAGTTCACCCCGCGGGGCTACTCGCTTTACCGGCTCATCAACTTTTAGCGTGGTGTCCTTCAAATGAAGGGGCTCGTAGCCCTGCGAGCATAGGTGTTGTCGAGACATCTATTGCTGAGGACTACGAGCCTTGTTACAGATTACGCAGACGTGCGATG
>NZ_CAKKMF010000141.1 GCF_918697925.1 Arthrobacter sp. Bi26 | reverse complement strand
GGACTGGGGCGTCTCCGCCGACGTCTGGTCCGTGACGTCCTGGACCGAACTGCGCCGCGACGCCATGGCCGCCGAGGAAGAAGCCTTCCTCAACCCCGGCCAGCCTGCCCGCGTCCCGTTCGTGACCCAGCAGCTCGCCGGCGCCACCGGGCCGATCGTGGCAGTCACGGACTACATGAAGGCCGTGCCGGACCAGATCCGCCAGTTCCTCCCGAACGAGTTCGCCTCGCTCGGCGCCGACGGCTTCGGCTTCTCCGACACCCGCGCCGCGGCGCGCCGCTTCTTCAAGAACGACATCCATTCGGTTGTGGTCCGTTCCCTTCAGATGCTGGCCCGCCGGGGCGAAGTGGATGCCGAGGCGCCTGCCCAGGCCATCGAGAAGTACCGCCTGCACAACGTCAACGCCGGCACCACCGGCAACGCGGGCGGCGACTCCTAAGCACGCCAGCAAAGTTCGACGGCGGTTCTCACCTGTTGGTGGGGGCCGCCGTCGGGCGTTTAACCGCTCCGGCTCCTCTCCGGGGCCGCGCCAGGGACGCTGTGATGCAGGACAACGGCAGTTGTAGCCTTCGCACAAATGGAGCTTGGACGGTGCGCCCCGTATGCTCAATGCATGGCAGAGCCGATCACCACTCCCGAAAAACGCAAACCGGCCTCGAGGGCGATGACTCCGGAGAAGGCCGAAACCCTCAAGAAGCTCCGGGCCAGCGTGGGCCAGCTGTCGACGACGACGCTGCGCCAGCTTGAGAAGTCCCTGCCGTGGTACGGCCGGCTGAACTCGGATGAACGTTCCGCCCTGGGCATGGTGGCCCAGAACGGCATCGCGGCCTTCGTCACATGGTACGAGCGGCCGAGCTCGCCGTCGTGGATCCTTTCCGACGTCTTCGGCACCGCACCCACCGAACTGACCCGCTCCATCAGCCTCCAGAAGGCGCTCCAGCTGATCCGGATCGTCGTAGAAGTCGTAGAAGACCAGGTCCCGGTCATCGCCCCGGAGGCGGACCAGGGGGCCCTCCGGGAAGCCGTGCTGCGCTACTCGCGGGAAGTCGCATTCGCGGCCGCCGACGTCTATGCCCGCGCCGCGGAGTCCCGCGGCTCCTGGGACACCCGCCTGGAAGCCTTGATTGTCGATGCCATCCTCCGCGGCGAAAACACGGACGCGCTGCGGTCCAGGATCGCGGCCCTGGGCTGGAAAGCGCAGGAACGCTTCACCGTGATGGTTGGGAATTCCCCGTCCGAACCAAGCGCCAGCTACGTCAGCGAACTGCGGCGCACCGCGGGGCGCTTCGCCGAGGACGCCCTCGTGGGGATCCAGGGCGACCGGCTCATCCTCATCCTCGGCGGGGTCCACGACCGGGAGACCGCGTACCTGAAGCTCAGCGAACTCTTTGCCCCCGGCCCGGTGGTCTACGGCCCGGAGGCCGGTTCCCTCCTCGAAGCCAGCGGCTCCGCCCAGTCAGCCTTTGCCGGCCTCACCGCCGCCCGCGCCTGGCCTTCCGCGCCGCGCCCGGTAGCGGCCGATGACCTGCTCCCCGAGCGCGTGATCTCCGGCGACGACGCCGCCCGCCGCTCGCTGGTCAAGAACATCTACCGTCCGCTGCTGGCCGCCTCCAACGGGCTGGTGGAGACCCTCGGAACGTACCTCGAACTCGGCCATTCGCTCGAGGCGACGGCCCGCGAACTCTTCGTCCACGCCAACACCGTGCGCTACCGGCTCAAGCGCGTCTGCGACGTCACAGGCTGGGATCCGCTGCTGCCGCGGGAGGCGTTCGTGCTCCAGACCGCCCTCGTCGTGGGCCGGCTTTCGACCCCGCCGAAGGCCCCCACGGAGCGGCAGCCTCCCCGCAACGGCTCCTGAACCGTTGTAGACTTCCTACAAACTGACCCAGTGAGCTTGGTGCATGAAAACACGAATGTTCACGCGGTAATTTGGAAAGCTGGTTACGTGCTTGCAATCGTCTGCCCTGGACAGGGCTCCCAGACCCCTGGTTTTCTGGCCCCCTGGCTGGAACTGCCACCCGTCGCAGGCCTTTTGGCCTCCCTCAGCGAAATAGCAGGCATCGACCTCACCGCCCACGGCACCACCTCCGATGAGGAGACCATCAAGGACACTGCGGTAGCGCAGCCCCTGATCGTCGCCGCAGGCCTGGTGACCGCAAAGTCACTGTTCGACGTCGAACTCGGCACGCTTCCGGTCATCCTCGCCGGCCACTCCGTCGGCGAAATCACCGCGGCCTCGCTCGCCGGTGTGCTGACGGAAACCGAAGCCATGACGTTTGTCCGCGAACGCGCCAACAGCATGGCCGCTGCCGCTGCCGCCACCCCGACCGGCATGAGCGCCGTCGTGGGCGGCGACCCCGCGGACGTCCTGGCTGCCATCAGCGCCGCCGGGGCCACCGCCGCCAACGTCAACGGGGCCGGCCAGACCGTCGCCGCCGGCACCCTGGAGCAGCTCAAGGCCCTCGCCGAGAACCCGCCGGCCAAGGCCCGGGTCATTCCGCTGAAGGTCGCGGGCGCGTTCCACACCTCGCACATGGCCCCCGCCGGTGCTGCCCTGCAGGCCCTGCGCCCGTCACTGCACCCCCAGAACCCGCAGGTACCGCTGCTGTCCAACTTCGACGGCGCGGAAGTCACCGAGGGTGCTGCCGCCGTCGACAGCCTCATCGCCCAGGTCTCCCGTCCGGTCCGCTGGGATCTCTGCATGGAGACGATGGTGCAACGCGGGGTGACCGGCGTGATCGAACTGGCTCCCGCCGGAACACTGGCAGGCCTGGCCAAGCGCGGCATGCCCGGCGTCAAGACCGTCACCGTCAAGACCCCGGACGATCTCTCCGCGGCCCTGGCCCTATTTGCAGAATTGGAGGGAGGGGCATGAGCGTTCCCACACTGAAGCAGGCCCCCGTGCAGGAAAACACCCGCATCATGGGTGTCGGTGCCTACCGGCCCAGCGTGATCGTGACGAACGAGGACGTGTGCCAGTGGATCGATTCCTCGGATGAGTGGATCCGCCAGCGCACGGGCATCGTCACCCGGCACCGCGCGCCCGCCGATGTCAGCGTGATTGACATGGCCGAGGGCGCCGCACGTGAGGCGCTGCAAAAGGCCGGCATCGAGGCCTCCCAGCTCGGCGCCGTGATCGTTTCCACGGTGACCCACCCGTACGCGACCCCCTCCGCTGCCGCGAGCCTCGCCGACCGCCTCGGCGCGACGCCGGCCCCGGCGTTCGACATCTCCGCGGCGTGTGCCGGCTACTGCTACGGCATCGCCCAGGGCGACGCCCTGGTGCGCTCCGGCGCGGCCGCCTATGTCCTGGTGGTCGGTGCCGAGAAGCTCTCCGACGTCATCGACAACACGGAACGGACCATCTCCTTCCTGCTCGGCGACGGCGCGGGCGCCGTCGTGATCGGCCCTTCCGAGACGCCGGGCATCGGCCCTTCAGTCTGGGGTTCGGACGGCAGCAAGTGGGATGCCATCGGCATGACCCACTCCATGCTGGACATCCGCGAGCTCGCCCTGACCGGCAAGCACGGTGCCGCCGTCAGCGATGAGGAAGCGGCAGTTACGGACGCGTCGCTGTGGCCGACCCTGCGCCAGGACGGCCAGACGGTCTTCCGCTGGGCGGTGTGGGAGATGGCCAAGGTGGCCCAGCAGGCCCTGGACGCCGCCGGCGTCCGCTCCGAGGACCTTGCCGCGTTCATCCCGCACCAAGCCAACATGCGCATCATTGACGAGATGGCCAAGAAGCTGCAGCTGCCCGAGTCCGTCAAGATCGCCCGCGACATCGCCGACGCCGGTAACACGTCGGCGGCGTCCATCCCCCTGGCCACCCACCGCCTGCTTGAGGAAAACCCCGAGCTCAGCGGCGGGCTGGCGCTGCAGATCGGCTTCGGAGCCGGACTGGTCTTCGGCGCCCAGGTGGTCGTGCTTCCTTAGGCAGCCACCGTTTTTCCGAACTGAATACGTTCCGCCCGTTTCACCTTGGCACCGCATGTCCTTCACTTTCGGGGCTCGCCCCCATGCTGTGCTCAGCAAGCATTCCCGCACCAAGCCGAACCCTCGGTTTGAATCATGTCCGCCCCCGGCTGCCGGCATTCCACCGGCAGCCGGGGGCAACAACCAGAAAAGGAGCCATCAATGGCTAGCAACGAAGAAATCCTGGCCGGCCTGGCTGAAATCGTCAACGAAGAGACCGGCCTGGCCACGGAGGCTGTCGAAATGGACAAGTCCTTCACCGAGGACCTGGACATCGACTCCATCTCGATGATGACCATCGTGGTCAACGCCGAAGAGAAGTTCGGCGTCCGCATCCCGGACGAAGAGGTCAAGAACCTCAAGACCGTCGGCGACGCCGTCAGCTTCATCTCCAACGCCCAGGCCTAGTCTGGCTTCCGCCGGCAACGGCGGACCCAGGTGCCCGGTCCGGGCGCTGCAGCAGTGCCCGGACCGGACCACCATCAAGTGCATGACCCGAAAGTTTCCCCTCGCAGGCCCCGGCCATCCCGTTCGCGGTTCCGGATACGGCAGGCGCACCGACAGAGAGTGATCCCATGGCACGCAAAGTAGTCATTACCGGTCTGGGTGCCACCACACCCATCGGCGGCGATGTCCCCACGATGTGGAAGAACGCGCTCAAGGGCGTCTCCGGCGCGCACACGCTTGAGGACGATTGGGTGGCCAAGTACGAGCTGCCCGTCCACTTCGCCGCACGCGCCTCCACCCCGGCCCTAGATGTCCTGTCCCGGGTCGAAGCCAAGCGCATGGACCCGTCCACCCAGTTCGCCGTGGTCGCGGCCCGCGAGGCCTGGGCCGACTCCGGCATCACCGAAATCGACCACGACCGTTTGGCGGTGGCTTTCGCGACCGGCATTGGCGGCGTCTGGACCCTTCTGGACGCCTGGGACACCCTGCGCGAAAAGGGTCCCCGCCGTGTCCTGCCCATGACCGTGCCCATGCTGATGCCCAACGGTCCGGCCGCGGCTGTGAGCCTGGACCTGGGAGCCCGCGCCGGCGCCCACACCCCCGTTTCCGCCTGCGCGTCCGGCACCGAAGCCGTCCATGTTGGCCTGGACCTGATCCGTGCCGGCAAGGCAGACGTCGTCGTCTGCGGCGGCGCCGAAGCCGCCATCCACCCGATGCCGATCGCCGCGTTCGCCTCCATGCAGGCCCTCTCGCGCCGCAACGACGATCCCGAGCACGCCTCACGGCCCTACGACCGTGACCGCGACGGCTTCGTCATGGGCGAGGGTGCCGGTGCCCTGGTGCTCGAGGCCGAGGAACACGCCCTGGCCCGCGGCGCCCGGATCTACGCCGAACTGGCCGGCACCTCGGTCACCGCCGACGCCTACCACATCACCGCCCCGGACCCCGAGGGCCTGGGCGCCACCCGCGCGCTGAAGGCTGCGATGTTCGACGGCCGCATCCAGCCCGAAGACATCGTCCACGTCAACGCGCACGCCACCTCCACCCCGGTCGGCGACAAGCCCGAGTACGCGGCCCTCAAAGCCGCACTGGGCAAGCACGTGGACACCGTCGCAGTCTCGGCCACCAAGTCCCAGATGGGGCACCTGCTTGGCGCCTCCGGGGCCGTGGAAGCCGTGCTGACCGTGATGGCCATCTACGACCGCAAGGCGCCGGTGACCATCAACCTCGAGAACCAGGACCCGGAAATCCCGCTCGACGTCGTCACTACGGCCCGCGACCTGCCCGCCGGCAGCATCGCCGCACTGAGCAACTCGTTCGGCTTCGGCGGCCACAACGCCGTCATCGCGGTACGCAGCGTGTAGCTGCACCTGCCCACAGCACGCCGAGATAGCAGATGGCGGCAATGTTCTTCGTGAACATTGCCGCCATCTGCCTTTTGGCGCCTAGCTATGGAATTGCTGCGGTGTAGCGACTGGTGAGGCCCTAGCCGACCTGGTGGAGCCAGCGCACGGGGGCGCCTTCTGCGGCGTGCCGGAAGGGCTCGAGTTCCTCATCCCAGGCCTCCCCGAGGGCGAGCGAGAGTTCGTGGTACACGGCGGAGGGGTCGCCGGCGCCGGTTTCGTAGGCGTAGCGGATGCGGTCCTCGGAAACCATGATGTTGCCGTGGACGTCGGTGGTGGCGTGGAAGATCCCCAGCTCCGGGGTGTGCGACCAGCGGCCGCCGTCGACTCCCTGGCTCGGTTCTTCGGTGACTTCGTAGCGCAGGTGCGCCCAGCCGCGCAGAGCGGACGCCAATTGAGCCCCCGTGCCCGGCGTTCCGGTCCACGACAGCTCGGCCCGGAACATTCCGGGCGCGGCAGGCTGAGCGGTCCACTCCAAGTCCGTCCGCTTGTCCACGACGGACCCTATGGCCCACTCAACGTGGGGGCACAAGGCAGTCGGGGCCGAGTGAACAAACAACACACCTCGGGTCAGTGCAACAGACATTCCATCCTCCATAGCTGTAGGTACGTCTTCCCCAACGACCTGTGCCTGGATGTCTGTCTGTTGCGCGGATCCGAAATCATGCCAGCGGTTCCTGCCAGACTACTTTATACAACCGGGTTCGAAGCTGGGACGTGGTGCATTCCAGCTTCAAGTTCAACTTGAAACTTCCCGGGCGTGAGTTTTATTCTGCCCTACGCCTCCTAATTACGCCAGTGCGATTCGGCGCGTCTTTTCCGGCGCGCCGCGCCCGTCTCCGCGGACCCCTATCCGGGCCGGTCCGGGCATCCCTGTGCCGGGCGATCCTTAGGCCCGGGGGTGCGCCTGCTGGTAGCTTTGCCGGAGTCTCTCGACGGACACGTGGGTGTAGATCTGGGTGGTGGCAAGGCTGCTGTGCCCGAGGATTTCCTGCACGGCACGCAGGTCCGCCCCGCCGTCGAGCAGGTGGGTCGCTGCGGAGTGCCGCAAGGCGTGCGGTCCGGTGGCGGCGGTGTCCCCCAGCCGCTCCAGCATCTCTTTGACCACGCTGCGGACCTGGCGCTGGTCCACCCTTCCGCCGCGCGCGCCTAGGAAGAGCGCGGGGCCGCTGGTCCCGGTGGCGAGGGCCGGCCGGCCGCGGCGGAGCCAGTCGTCGAGGGCGAGGGCAGCCGGCAGCCCGTAGGGCACCGTGCGTTCCTTGTTGCCCTTGCCGAGCACCCGGAGGGTTCTGCGGTCGGGGTCGAGGTCGTCCACGTCCATGCCGGCCAGCTCGCCAACGCGGACACCGGTGGCGTAGAGCATCTCCACCATGGCGCGGTTACGCAGTGCCAGAGGTTCGCCCTCGGCCGAAGCGGATTCAGCGTCGTCCACGAGCCTCCGGACCTGTTGCTGGTGCAGGACCCCGGGCAGGGACTTCTCCCGCTTTGGGGCCTTGAGCCGCAGGGCGGGGTCGGCTTCAATCAGCTCCTCGC
>NZ_CAKKMF010000140.1 GCF_918697925.1 Arthrobacter sp. Bi26 | reverse complement strand
TCGTCGGGGTGGCCATAGGCCGGCCCGCCGCTCTGCGGGAAGCTTTCGGTGGACTGCTGCCCGTCACCGGTGCGGGAGCTACCCGCGAATGCCGCGGCGCCGGCCGGGCTGCTGGACTCGTAACGCGGTGGCATGGGAGTGGCTCCGTTCCGGATCTTATTGCGTTGGGTCAGGTAGTAGACGAGGTAGATGGCGCCGCCCACCCAGAAGACGGTCCAGACGAAGGCGCCAAAGCCGAACCGGTCCCAGCCCCAGACACCGTTGCCCAGGCTGGGGAAACCGATAACCGAGGTGATGAGGGCGCCGGTCATGCCGGCCGTCCACCGCCCTGCGGCGGCCTCCTGAACGTGAATGCGGCCGTCAGGCTCGGGCAGCAGTGCCCAGGCCAGGCCATAGGCGAGAACGCCAATTCCGGCGAAAACGGTCAGGACGATCAGGACGCCGCGAATGATCAGGGGGTCGACGCCGAGTCGGTGCGCTATGCCACTGGCCACGCCACCGATCCAGCGGTCGCGTCCGCGGTAGATGCCCTGGCTGCGGATCCAGTCGAAGAAATTTTGCCCCTGTCGGCCGGGCAGCGGTCCATTCGGGTCGCCCGGCGCGTAAAGCGGCGGCGGCTCCGTCGGCAGCGGCTCCGTCGGCGGCGCTCCTGCCGGCCCGGAGCCGGCCGGAGAGGCATCGGACTGGCCTGTGCCTGGAAGTTCTGTGTCCGGAAGCTCGGTGTCAAGTTCTGAGTCCGGAGCTTTTGAGTCCGGAAGTTCAGGGTCTGGACGTTCTGTGTCCGGAAATTCTGCGGAGGGTCGATCCGTGGCCGGCCGGTCTGCGGAGGCCTGGCCTTCATCGGGGTGCGGAGTGTGCGGGTTCATACTTCGATCCTTCCCGTTCCAGGCGCCGGGCTCTACTGGGGAATACCCTGAACGGCCCCTGAGTGGCCCCCGGTTGGGCCCCCAAACGCGTCCGGGGAACCCCGATCCGTGCTTGGATTGATGCATGACAACCGTGCCCGCCCGCCCGCCGCTGGTCCGCAGCAGCGATCGCGTGATTGCCGGCGTTTGCGCGGGCCTCGCCAACCATCTGGGCTGGCCGGTGCGCATGGTCAGGATCGGCATGGTGGTGGCTGCGCTCGCGGGCGGCGCCGGAGTGGCCTTTTACGCCTGGCTCTGGATCATGGTCCCCACGGCGGATGAAAGCGCCCGGCGCAACGCCCGCCGCCCGGCGTCGCCCATCGCTCCGGCAGTCAGCTCCCCGGACATCCTTGGAGTCCCCGGCACCCCGGCAGCCCCCGGCGTTCCGGGAGGCCCCGGAACCCTTGGCGCGTCCGGGACCCCAGCCCCGGGGTCCTGGTGGTCCAAGGTGCCGGGCATGCCCTTCGGCAAGGAGATCCTGCTGGGCGCAGGCCTGTTGCTGGCCGCCGGGATTCTGATCGCCCGGCTTCTCGGCGTCGACGTGCCCCTCGGCACGCTGATCCCGGTTGCGGCGATCCTGGGCGGTGCGGCGATCGCCTGGATGCAACTGGACGAGACCCGCCGGGCGGGGCTGGTGGACAAGACCAAAGCGGACCAGGCCGGCGGCTGGGCGCGCCTCGCAGCCGGGCTCGCCCTCGTCGTGGCCGGCGTCCTGGTCATGGTGTCCGGCTCGGGGTCCTGGGAACAGACCTGGCTGGCCCTCCTGGCCTCGGTGGCCGTGCTCGGCGGCGTGGCCCTGGTGCTGCTGCCTTGGGGGCTGAAGTTCTGGCGCGACCTGGAAACGGAGCGAGCGGGGCGGGTGCGCGCCACCGAGCGTGCCGAGATCGCAGCCCACCTGCATGACTCCGTGCTGCAGACCCTCGCCCTGATCCAGCGCCGCGCCGGCAACGAGCACGACGTCATCCGGCTGGCCCGCGCGCAGGAGCGCGAACTTCGGGGCTGGCTGTACCGGGACGCCGACAAGGAATCCGGGCAGCTGTCCGAAGGCATCACGGCCGCCGCCGCAGAGGTCGAGGACGCACTGGGCCACGCGGTCGAAGTGGTCAGCGTGGGGGACTGCGTCATGACCCAACGCCACGAGGCCCTCGTCCAGGCAGCCCGCGAGGCCATGCTCAACGCCGCCCGGCACGGCGGCGGTGCCGTGTCCGTGTACCTGGAAGTCACGGACGCCGCCGCAGAAGTTTTCGTCAAGGACCGGGGCCCGGGCTTCGATCCGGATTCGGTCCCCCCGGACCGGCTCGGTGTCCGGGAATCGATCATCGGCCGGATGAACCGCCACGGCGGCACCGCCGCCATCATCAGCAGCCCGGACGGCACCGAAGTGCGGCTCCGGCTGCCCGCCGCCGCATCTGCCGGAACTGCGGCGGCTGCCGCCAACCACGCCAACGGAGAGGCCAAGCCGTGACCAGCCCAGCACCAGGAAACCAGTCACCAGGAAGCCACACACCAGGAAACCCTGCCCCGGTTCGGGTGGTGATCGTGGACGACCACGCCATCTTCCGCTCCGGGTTGAAGGCGGACCTGGACGCGGACATCGTCGTCGCGGGGGAGGCCGGAACCGTGGAGGAGGCAATCGCCGTCATCGCGGCCCAGCTGCCTGACGTCGTGCTGCTTGACGTCCACCTCCCAGGCGGCCGGGGAGGTGGCGGACGCGAGGTCCTGGCCGGCTCGGCGCCGCTGCTGGGCACCACACGGTTCCTGGCGCTGAGCGTCTCCGACGCGGCGGAAGATGTCGTGTCCGTGATCCGGGCGGGCGCGCGCGGCTACGTCACGAAGACAATTTCCGGCGCGGAGATCAGCGGTGCCGTCCGCCGCGTGGCCGGCGGCGACGCCGTCTTCTCGCCGCGGCTGGCGGGCTTCGTCCTGGACGCGTTCGGAACGGCCCCCGCGGACATCGCCGACGACGAGCTGGACAAGCTATCGGCGCGGGAGCTCGAAGTGATGCGCCTGATCGCCCGCGGCTACAGCTACAAGGAGGTGGCGAAGGAACTGTTCATCTCGATCAAGACCGTTGAAACCCACGTCTCGGCCGTGCTGCGCAAGCTCCAGCTCTCCAGCCGCCACGAGCTGACCCGCTGGGCCGCCGAACGCCGCCTCCTCTAGCCAAGGATGCGCTATCACTTAGGGTCCTTATCGCACTGGAATAAGGACCCTAAGTGATAGCGCATCGGGGGTTGGGGGTGCTACTTCGCTTTGCCGAGGAAGTCCTGCAGGCGGGCGACGCCCGTGGCCAGGTCGTCGTCGCCCAGCGCATAGGACAGGCGCAGGTAGCCGGACGGGCCGAACGCCTCGCCGGGAACCACAGCGACCTCGACCTCGTCCAGGATCAGCGCCGCGAGTTCGGCAGAGGTGGCCGGCCGCGCCGGACCGTTTGCTGACGGGAACTCCTTGCCCAGCAGCGCGCGGACGTCCGCGTACACGTAGAAGGCGCCCTTCGGCGTCGGGCAGTCAACGCCCTCAATCGCGTTCAGGCCCGCGACGATTGCCTTGCGGCGGCGGTCGAATGCCACCTTCATCTCATCGACGGCGGTCAACGGCCCGGAGACGGCCGCGAGGGCGGCGACCTGGGGGATGTTGGAGACGTTCGACGTCGCGTGGGACTGCAGGTTGGTGGCGGCCTTGATGACGTCCGCCGGCCCGATCATCCAGCCCACGCGCCAGCCGGTCATGGCATAGGTCTTGGCGACGCCGTTGAGGATGACCACCTTGTCGCCCAGCTCGGGAACTGCGGTGGCGATAGAAGTGAACGGCACGCCGTCGTAGGTCAGGTGTTCGTAGATCTCGTCGGTGACAACCCACAGGCCCTTGGACGCTGCCCACTGGCCGATCTCCTTGACCTGCTCGGGCGAGTACACGGCACCGGTGGGGTTCGAGGGGGAGACGAAGAGGAGGATCTTGGTGCGCTCCGTGAGGGCCGCTTCCAACTGGTCCACGGTGACCAGGTAGCCCTGCTCCGGGCCCGCGAAGACCTCCACCGGCACGCCGCCGCCCAGCCGGATGGCCTCGGGGTAGGTGGTCCAGAACGGGGTGGGAACAATGACCTCGTCGCCCGGGTCCAGGAGTGTGGCGAAGGTGTTGTAGACGGCCTGTTTGCCGCCGTTGGTCACCAGCACCTGGGATGCCTCGGCCTTGTAGCCGGAATCCCGGAAGGTCTTGTCCGCGATGGCCTGCTTCAGCTCGGGCAGCCCGCCGGCGGGGGAGTAGCGGTGGTACTTCGGCTGGCTGGCGGCCTCGATGGCGGCCTGCACAATGTAGCCGGGCGTCGGGAAATCGGGTTCCCCGGCACCGAAGCCGATGACCGGGCGGCCGGCTGCCTTCAGCGCCTTCGCCTTGGCATCGACGGCCAGAGTGGCGGATTCGGCTATGGCGGAAATGCGCTGGGAAATGCGGGCGGCAGACATGGGCGGGTCCGTTCTTCGCTGGCAGCTGGAAGGCTGGATGTGGGATTCGACGAAATCTACTCTATGCTGTTCAGCGGATCCCCCGGGGTGCCTGAACGCGAATATGACTGACGGCTGTCAGTTGATTTGCGAAGGCACGCAGGGGTCCGGAAGAGGGCCGGTTCGACGTAGGCGCAGTTGTTGCGTAGACTGGTTCTCCGGTGTTGAAAACACGATGATGGCCTGCGCCTCAGGGAAGCCTGGGGTTGCGTCGGCCGGAGCGGATTTTCTCCCCGAAGGGTAGTGGCGCAATTGGTAGCGCAGCGGTCTCCAAAACCGCAGGTTGCAGGTTCGAGTCCTGTCTGCCCTGCGCATGCTGTTCCGGGTCATCCGGAACAAGCGCAGCAACCATGGTTCAGTTCAGAGCCGGGTATCCGATCATTGCGAGGATGAGTGAGGACCAGGTGACCGAAACAGCTGCCAGCAGCTCCAAAGGCCGCCCCGCCAAGAATGCCGCCAAGCCCGGCTTCTTCGCTCGCATCGCGATCTTCATCCGCCAGGTCATTGGCGAACTGAAGAAGGTCGTCGCACCGACCCGTAAAGAACTGATCAATTACACGCTCGTGGTGCTGGTGTTCGTGTCCATCATGATGGTGATCGTCACCCTGCTGGACTTGGCCTTCGGGACCGCGGTCAGCTGGGTCTTCGGCGGCAGCGGCCCCACGGACAACTAAGGCGACCGGTCCGCAGACTGCGTGGATGCCCCGGGAAACCGGAGATTCCGCGGGGTGTGCGGAATTGAGTCATTTAAATAGGCATGTTAGGCAATGAGGAAGCAGGAGACCAAGTGTCTGAGCAGGAGCTCGAGGTAACTGAGACTGAGCTGGATAAGAGCCAGGGCGCCGCGGTGGAAGCTGCGGAAGAGTCCGAGGCTGTGTCTGCTGCGCCCGAATCCGACGTCACTGACGAGGCCGAAGCCACAGAAGAAGTCGCCTTGGAAGAAGACGCAGAGGCAGCAGTTGCCGAAGCCGTCGACGCCGAAGAATCCGACGCTGAAGACGCCGACGCGCTGGCAGCGGCGGCCGCCAAGGCCGACGTCGACCCCGCCGACGAGTTCAAGGCCAAGCTGCGCCGCCAGGAAGGTGACTGGTACGTCATCCACTCCTACGCAGGCTACGAGAACCGCGTCAAGGCCAACCTTGAGACCCGCATCCAGACCCTGGACATGGAAGATTACATCTTCGAAATCCAGGTTCCGATGGAGGAAGTCGTTGAGATCAAGAACGCTCAGCGCAAGGTCATCAACCGCGTCCGCATCCCCGGTTACGTCCTGGTCCGCATGGACCTGACGGACGCTTCCTGGGGCGCCGTCCGCCACACCCCCGGCGTCACCGGCTTCGTGGGCAATGCCCACAACCCGGTCCCGCTGCGCCTCGATGAGGTCTTCTCCATGCTCGCGCCGGTCTTCGAAGAGGAGCAGGCCGAGAAGGGCAAGCCGGTCAAGCACGCCGCCGCGCAGGTCGACGTCGACTTCGAGGTTGGCGAGTCGGTCATCGTCAAGGAGGGCCCGTTCGAGACCCTCCCCGCCACGATCTCCGAGATCAAGATCGATTCCCAGACCCTCGTGGTGCTGGTGTCCATCTTCGAACGCGAGACTCCGGTCACCCTGGCGTTCAACCAGGTCAGCAAGATCTAGCTTTTCCCTAAGAATTCGCCCCGGGCTGCCCGCTTAGCAGCCACGGAGCGGCAGGCCGCCTTGCCATGGCGGCCACCAACCTGAGGCACGCTCCTGTGCCCCAGGACGTATTTGAGAGAAGGACCTACATTGGCTCCCAAGAAGAAGGTCACCGGCCTCATCAAGCTGCAGATCCAGGCAGGTGCCGCTAACCCGGCCCCGCCGATCGGTCCTGCGCTCGGCCAGCACGGTGTCAACATCATGGAATTCTGCAAGGCGTACAACGCTGCGACGGAAGCCCAGCGCGGCAACGTTATCCCCGTGGAGATCACGGTCTACGAAGACCGTTCCTTCACGTTCATCACCAAGACCCCGCCGGCTGCAGAGCTCATCAAAAAGGCTGCAGGCGTCGCCAAGGGTTCGGCTACCCCGCACACCGTCAAGGTTGCCAAGCTGACCCAGGCCCAGGTCAACGAGATCGCCACCACCAAGATGGAAGACCTCAACGCCACGAGCCTCGAAGGCGCAGCGAAGATCATCGCCGGCACCGCCCGCTCCATGGGTATCACCGTCGAAGGCTAATAGCCTTCCCCGCCGGGCAACCGGCACCACCTAAACATTGAGATGTTGGGAACCCGGCACGGACAAACCGTTCGGAATCCCGACTGTGGCAGGGCCCAGCGCGGTCCGCAGACCACAACTGCACAAGGAGAAATAAGCAGCATGGCAAAGCGCAGCAAAGCATATGAGGCAGCCGCGGCCAAGATCGACGCGGAGAAGTTCTACGCGCCGTTCGAGGCAGTGACGCTCGCCAAGGACACCAACCCGTCCAAGTTCGACGCCACCGTTGAGGTCGCTTTCCGCCTGGGCGTTGACCCTCGCAAGGCTGACCAGATGGTCCGCGGCACCGTCAACCTGCCCCACGGCACCGGTAAGGTCGCCCGCGTCCTCGTCTTCGCAACGGGCGACAAGGCTGAGGCTGCAATCGCAGCCGGCGCCGACTTCGTTGGTTCCGATGACCTGATCGAAAAGATCGCCGGCGGCTGGACCGACTTCGACGCCGCCGTTGCCACCCCTGACCTCATGGGCAAGGTTGGCCGCCTCGGTAAGGTCCTGGGTCCGCGTAACCTGATGCCGAACCCGAAGACCGGCACCGTGACCGCTGACGTCGCGAAGGCTGTCAACGACATCAAGGGCGGCAAGATCGACTTCCGCGTCGACAAGCACTCGAACCTGCACTTCATCATCGGCAAGGTTTCGTTCGACGCCATCAAGCTGGCCGAGAACTACGCGGCAGCACTGGAAGAGGTCCTTCGCCTCAAGCCGTCCGCTTCAAAGGGCCGCTACATCCAGAAGGCCACCGTCGCCACCACGTTTGGCCCGGGCATCTCGGTTGACCCCAACGTCACCAAGGTCCTGACCGAGGTCTAGTCCTCACCGGATCCACGGATCCTCGGAGCTGCCAGCAACACCGGCGTCACCGGTTTCCAGCGAAAGGCCGGCCCGCAACCGCGGGGCGGCCTTTTCGTCGTCTCTGCGCCTGACATTCTT